>NZ_AP025286.1:1559771-1871725 GCF_036492245.1 Treponema bryantii
TGTTACTTTCTTTGTTCCACCTTCAGACTGGGATACAGAAATTGGTATAAAAGGCTCTTTTGATGAATTTACACTGGGATATAACGAATACTTTGTACTTGCAGATAACAGGAAATCTTCTGACGATTCACGTCTCTGGGGAGCTGTAAATAAAGAAGATGTAAGTGCAAAAGTATTTATGTGTTATTTTCCGTTTAAGAGTTTCCGTTTATTCTGATAGCTTTTGATGATGGAAAGTTCCCTTTATATACATATTCCGTTTTGTATTTCAAAATGCGCCTATTGTGATTTTTTCAGTAAGCCATATGAAGCAGTTCCTGATTCTTATATAGATGCATTGTGTAATGAAATCGACTTCCGTATTTCAGAGAATAATATAAAAAAGCTTAAAACAATTTATATAGGTGGCGGAACTCCAAGCCTTCTGACTGAAAATCAGCTTAAAAAAATCTTTTCAAAAATAAAATCTTCAGTAGAACTTGCTTTTGATGTTGAAATTACTATTGAAGTTAATCCGGATGATGTAACTGAAACTCTGCTGCGAGCTCTTTTTGACTGTGGAGTTACACGTATTTCCTGCGGAATACAGAGCATGAATGATTCTGTGCTCAAAAAAGCCTGCCGGCGTGCTGATGTTCAGACAAATAAAAACGCAATGGAAATTATAAGTCAGAATTGGAAGGGTGAAGTTTCATATGATCTGATTTCGGGGCTTCCCGGAGAGTCTGAAGAGAGCCTTATTGCAGGGCTGAATGAACTTTGTTTGTATAAACCAGATCATATATCTTTGTATTCCCTTACCATCGAAGAAAATACGCCGTTTGGAAAACAACTTGCTGCTGGTAACCTGGATTATGATTTTGATTATGCAGATAAGTTATGGCTAGCTGGCAGAGACTTCCTCGAAGCACACGGCTATAAATGGTACGAGGTTTCAAATTTCTGCCTCCCTGGAAAAGAATGTCGTCATAATCTTGTTTACTGGAATCATGGAAATTATATCGGTTGTGGAAGTGGTGCCTGTGGTACAGTCTATAAACCGGATGGCTCAGGCTTCAGATGGACTAATAATTCTGATATAGATGAATATATAAAAGTACAGAATGGACAGCCTCCACAGAGTTCTGAAAATATTGAACTTGAGACTTCTCAATTTGAGTTTTTTATGATGGGGCTCAGAAAAACAATTGGTATATCAGAAAAAGAGTATAAAGAGATTTTTGCCTGTGGTTTACCTGAGAAATTTCTTTTACTTTTTAATGCATGGAAAGAAAAAGGTCTATGCACACTTACTCAAGACGGCCGTTATGCTATGAGCAGGGAAGGAATGCTTTTTTTGAACCGTTTTCTTGAAGATCTTTTTTAATCAGGTATACTCTTAGTAAGGGATAACAATTGTAAAACATGTTCCTTTCTTTTTCTGAGATGTAACAGAAATTTCCCAGCCATGGGTATCCATAATGCTCTTTACTACAGAAAGTCCTATGCCCATTCCTTCTTCCTTGCGGGAGTTTGTTCCCCGGTAAAAGGTTTCAAAAATATGATCAACGTCTTTTTTATCAATTCCTACACCAGAATCTTTTATCTGTAAGATGATTGATTTTGCTTTTTCAGTTTCATTTGTATAGGCAATAATCTCAATTAAATCATTATCTTTTGTATATCTGATAGCATTGCTGAACAGGTTTTCAAAAGAACGGTGCACCAGCTGGTTATTAAAAGGTATTCGGATATCTTTTGGTAACTGAATATCTGTACTTACATTACGTTTAAAAACTTTACCTGTGATTTCAACATATTTAGCAAAGTCTATAATCAGTTTTGTAATTGAGTTGGTTACAAGATTTTCTTTAATTTCTGTATTATTAAGCTTCATGAAGTTGATAAGGGTTTCAATCATACCTTCTAGCTGAGATGCTTTGTGTTCAATAAGGTCCATGGATCTTTTGATTTCTGCGTCTTCTGTAATTACATCATCTAAAATTGCTTCGGAATAACCTTTTATTACAGCAACAGGAGTTCTAAGATCATGACTGATACCTGTAATAAAGCGGTTTTTGCTAGTCTGCATTTCCAGTAATTCGCAGCGCATTTTTTCAAGGCTATGCATAATGCATGTAAATTCATTTTCCTTGCTGGAATTATTTTCTGTAGTAATAGGTTTGTCGAGTTTTCCTTCGGCAAGTTGTGTGCTGGAATGTTCTATCTTATTAAGTCCTTCAAAAATTGCCCTTGTTATAAAAAGAATTGTAATAAGACTAGAAAATGTAATAATGATAATAGCAAAAAGAATTTTAAGATAAGTACGGGTTTTCTTTTCATTGTTAATTCTTTTAAGTGAAAGTCTTGTAATTAAAAAGGTTTGTGAATCTATTGTTGGTAGTCGTGTAAACTGGTAAAAGTATTTATCTGAGGTTTGAGAGGCATATTCAAGAAGTTCCTCTCTGGACATATAAGTTCCTGCTTTAATATCTGGAATTGTTGAATAAATAATTTTTCTGTCAGTTGTACGGCATAAAACTGCTTCAACTTCCTGAGGCAGCATTTTTAATGAATTTGTAAGGTTAGCTAATTCCTTATCAGTCAGAAGAGGGAAGTCTTCTTTTTGGGGTGGAACTGTACCTTCAAGAAGATATCTGTTTGGAGAGTGAACGTAAGTATGAATAATAATAAAAACAGAGCAAAGAATAGGAACTGAAACAACTAAAAATGATAGAATCAAAAATTGTTTTCGTATCTTCATAAGGTTTTACTAACAGTTTTTAGTCATATATTCATCCGAAAAAATGTATCCGTTACCAAAATCTGTTTTAATGTATTTACAGTCCGAAGGATTGTCTTCGATTTTCTTGCGGAGACGCTGAATGTAAACGGCGACCGCTGTAATATCACCGTATTCAACTTTCCAGACATTCTGGTAGATTTTTTCAGGGGCAATTACCTGGCCTGCATTCTTTACAAGGAATTCAAGAACTTCATATTCTTTTGTCGAAAGAGAGATTTTCTGACCATTCTTTTTAAGTACGCAGCTTCCAAGTAATAGTGAATATGGGCCAAAGTTTATTGTTGCTTCCATTTTTTCAAGGAAGAAACTCTGACGGCGAAGGTTTGCTTTTATACGTGCAATCAGTACACCAGGAGAGAATGGTTTTGTAACAAAGTCATCTGCTCCATAGCCAAGGCCTTTTATGATGTCTTCATCTGTATCACGCGCTGAAAGAATCATTACAGAAGGCATGTCTTTACTGAATTGTTTCTGTAATTCTTCAAGAAATTCAAATCCGCTCATTCCAGGAAGGTTTAGGTCAAGAATGATGAGGTTTGGTTTATGTCCCTCCTTGAGTTCCTGTAATGCTGCTTCAGCGTTTAAAAAAGGTTTTGATTCAATTTGTTCTTTTGTCAGATAGAGCTGAATGAGTTTAGAAATAGATTCTTCATCTTCAATAATGTATATACAGGGTGTAGTTGCCATATATAATAATTCCTTAGTATAAATATAATAATATATCGTATGATGCATTTTGTCATACATTCTTATTTATATAATGAAAAATTATAAAAAAGTGGAAAAAATATCTAAAAAACTATCAAAAAAAGCCATATTTTTTGCATATAATGAAAATAATAATTGAAATATGAAAAAAAAAGATTATAATTAAAGTATATAATTATAAACATATGATTGATGTAATGCGGTTAGATGGGAAAAAATATTGGGTGAATCCGCACATGATTGAAAGTATGGAATCTACTCCTGACCTGACACTTACTATGTTGTCAGGGCGTAAAATCATTGTCAAAAATTCCCCCGATGAAATTATAGAAAAAATCATTAACTACCGAAGAAATATCGGAGTTGAGAGACAAGAGGTCTTGTAATGGATATAGCATCTTTACTGGGTATTGTCGGCGGTGCTGCCATGATCGTCATGTCAGTATTGACATCTGGTGGTACATTAGGCGGAATTATCGACATCCCGTCTGTTTTCATGACAATCGGTGGTTCTTACTTCGCCATGTTTATTGCGGCTCCTTTAAAGAAAGCCCTTGGTATGTTCAAAATTATGGGTAAGGCATTTAAGGTTCCGGATTTTGGTGAAAAGAATATTGTAATAAATATGCAGGCACTTTCTGAAAAAGCCCGCCGTGAAGGTATTCTTGCACTTGAAGATGGTCTTGATGATCTTGAAGATCCGTTTATGAAAATGGGACTTCGTCTCGTAGTTGATGGTACAGACGGTAACATTATTCGTGCAATCATGGAAAATGAAATGACTCAGGTTGAAAACCGCCATATGGAATGGATTGGCCTTATCAATGCCTGGGCTGGATTCGCACCGGGTTTCGGTATGATGGGTACCGTACTTGGTCTTATTGGTATGTTGAACAACCTCGAAGATAAATCTTCCCTCGGTCCTAACATGGCCGTTGCGTTGATTACAACACTTTACGGATCTATGATGGCCAACTGGTTGATCACTCCGTTCTCAACCAAACTTGCAAACCAGAATGCTGTTGAAATGCGTTCTAAAGAAATGATTATTGAAGGTGTACTTGCCATTCAGGCCGGTGAAAACCCGCGTATTATGGCACAGAAGCTTCTTACTTATCTTGATCCTGTAACAAGAAAAGCAATCGAAGCTGATGTTTTGAAAGACTAAGGATTATTAAATCGGGGATTAAATAGAAAAAATGGGAAAGAAAGCCAAACAGCCTGAAAAACCGTCGACCGCGTGGTTGGGTACTTATGGTGATATGATTACCCTCATGCTCTGCTTCTTCGTTATGCTTTATAACCCTTCGGAAGTAGATGTCACCCAGATGGCTACAATTACACAAAGTCTCCAGATGCAGGAAACCGATACAACATCGGGTGGTCTTTCTTTGTCTGCCGGTCAGCTTTCAGATCTTGGAAATAACATCAACTCGCTTCCTTCTCTCGAAAAAGGTAAGTCGCTTGGTATGGCAAAAAAGAAGGCTGTAAGTCTTTTTGCGCCTGATGTTAAATCAAATAAAATCACAATTACAAGTGATGAGCGTGGACTTATTATTACACTTCTTTCAGATAATTTTTTTGAAGAGGGAAGTGCTGATTTGAATATAAATGATACACGCGAAACCCTTCTTCGTCTTGCGGATTTTTTCCGTTCTGATGAACTGAAAGGAAGAAGATTCCGTATAGAAGGGCATACAGATAATACTCCGGTAGCAGAAAATTCAAAATTTCCTAGTAATTGGGAACTTTCTGCTGCAAGAGCTATTAATGTTCTGCATTATTTAGCCGATTATGGAGTAAGGGAAAATGATTTTTCTGTGGCCGGTTATTCCGACACCAGACCAAAGTTTTCTAACGATACGGCAGAGGGTCGTGCGTATAACAGACGCGTGGATATTATTATCCTAGACGAAGGACACTTTTAGTGGTAAATTATTTAATGTTATTGATTTGCTGGAGGGGAAATGGCAGACGATGATGAAATCAACCTCGATGAGGGTGGTGCAGGTTCAGCTCCTGAAAAAAAGCGTGGTATTGGCGGATTACTTTCCGGCCTTCTTAAATGGATTATTATTGGACTCGCTGCAATCATTGTTATTGTTGTAGTAGTTGTTGTAACTGTAAAGATTACAAGTAAAAACTCTACACAGGTTACTGCAATTCCGACATCAGAAGAATATGTTTCTGGCCAGCGTGAAATTTACGACTGGTATACATCTTTAGGAATAATCCAGACAACAACATGTGATGATCCTCCTGCAACTGTACGTGTAGACGTTGCTTTAGCCTATAAAAAGGATGATAAGGCTACTTCTACAGAAATTACACAGCGTACTGTAGAGCTTAAGGCTTTCCTGCGCCGCTATTTTAGTGGTAAAACTGCTGCAGAGCTTCGCAATACAAATAATGAAGATGCATTGGAAAACGAAATTAAAAACGGAATCAATGATAAGATTCTGAGCAGTTCACGAATTCGTGATGTTGTTTTCCAGCAGAAAGATGTAATAGAGCAAAATTAAATAAAGGTGGAGTTTCATGAACGAAGTTCTGTCACAGGACGAAATTGACCAGCTTCTTACAGCAATCAGCTCGGGTGATACCGAAGCAGATGACTTTAAGCCGGTCAATAGTGCCCGCAAAATAAAGATATATGACTTCAAGCGTCCTGATAAATTTTCAAAGGAACAGCTGCGTACGGTCTCAAACATGCATGAGACCTTTGCTCGTTTAACAACAACTTCGCTTTCTGCTCAGCTTCGTTCTCTTGTTCATGTACACGTTGCTTCAGTAGATCAGCTTACATACGAGGAATTTATTCGTTCTATTCCAACTCCTACAACTCTTGCTGTAATCAACATGGATCCACTTAAGGGTAATGCCGTTTTGGAAATTGACCCGGCAATTACCTTCTGTATGATTGACCGTCTATTTGGTGGACGTGGTGCTACAACAGGAAATAAAAACCGTGACCTTACAGATATCGAACAGGAAGTAATGGAAACGGTTATTGTCCGCATTCTTGCAAATATCCGTGAAGCATGGACACAGGTAATTGACCTTCGTCCACGTTTTGCTCAGATAGAAACTAACCCTCAGTTTGCTCAGATTGTACCTCCAACAGAAATGGTTGTGCTTGTTACTCTGGAAACTAAGGTTGGTGATGAGGAAGGAATGATGAACTTCTGTATTCCTTACCTCGTTCTTGAACCGATTATTTCAAAGCTGTCATCTCAGTTCTGGTTCTCTTCTGTAAGAAAGAGTTCTACTACACAGTACCTGGGAACTATTAAGCAGCAGCTTACTACTGTCGATATGGATGTAGTAGCAGAAATCGGTACAATCAATTTGTCTATTAGAGATGTACTTTCATTGCGTTGTGGTGATGTTGTACGTCTTTCAAGCGTAAAAGTTGGAGATCCTCTGACTCTTAGCGTAGGAAATAAGAAAAAGTTTTACTGTCAGCCAGGTGTTGTCGGTAAAAAAATGGCAGTTCAAATTACAGGAAAGATTGAAAACATTGAGTCAGACGAGTTTGAAGAGCTTTCTGTAGAAGGAGAAGATACTTATGAGTGATGGTGCTATCTCACAGGATGAAATTGATGCTTTGCTTTCAGGTGTTGCAATTGACGGATTGAATTCATCTGGACATGTAGGTAATGGTCCTACATATCATTTTGATATACCGACTCTTCAATCAATGGCTGATGCGCTTAAGCCTAAGCTGGAAGAAAATATCAATAAAACAACAAGCGTAACCTTTACTACAGAAAATCCTGTAGTTGAGCAGACTAACCGTGACCACGTGTTGTCAAAGCTGCCAGAGGTTGTAATCGGAATCAATGCAGACTATAACGCAGGTGTAAAAGGAAGCCATCTTTATCTTATGGCTCCAGAATTTGCACTTAAGATTTTCCAGCTTGTAAGTTCAGAAGAAGCAACAGAAGTTGATGATATGGTTCTTTCTGTTGTTTCTGAATTTATTGCAACTCATATCAGTGCAGAAATCCAGGAAGTAGAGAGCAAAGGAAATGCTTCTGGACTTGGTTATGGAACTCCAGAAACTCTTAATGAGTCAAAGGCTATGATCATGTTCCCTCAGGGTGACTTTGTTCTTGCAAGCTATCCGCTTACTTATGATGGAAATGCATATACTCTCTGGGAATGTATTGGTGGAGATGCTGCTGAAGGTCTTACAAAGGCTCTCGGTGGTGGAACAGATGATTCTGCAAGTCTTACTCCAATTGATCTCGGTGGAATGAATGCTGCTGCAGGCGGTCAGGCTATGGGCGGTGCTCCAATGGGCGGAATGCAGCAGATGGGCGGTGCAATGCCTAATATGGGAATGGGCATGGGAATGCAGCAGCCTATGGGCGGAATGCCAAATATGGGTATGGGTAACGGAATGGCCATGGGTGGTATGGGAATGGGAATGCCACAGAACATGGGTGTAAATATGGGAATGAATGTTCCTAACGTTCAACAGTTACAGTATCCAAATCTCCAGACAGGTCTTAATGCTGGTGAACAGGGCAATATCAGTCTTATCATGGACGTATTCATGGAAATGACTGTAGAGCTCGGTCGTACAAAGAAAACCATTAAAGATATTCTTGGAATGGGTGAAGGTACAATTATCGAGCTTGATAAACTTGCCGGTGAGCCTGTAGATATTCTTGTAAACCATAAGAAGATTGCAAAGGGAGAAGTTGTAGTCATCGATGAAAACTTCGGTGTTCGTGTAACTGAAATCCTTTCTCCTATGGAACGAGTATCAGAATTGAACTAAACAATATTACCAATTTTTAAAAGGGTGGGTTTAATAATTGGAAAAAACAAAAAAACTATTTGCGGCTGTAATTGTATTTATGGCCGCAGTTTTTGCATTATATTCTCAAACAACTGCAAATAATCAGACATCTAATCAAATCTCAGAAGAAACAATCATAATTTCAGATGATGCTGTTTCTGAAAATTCTACAACAGCACAAACATACAAAGGACCTTCAACAGTCGGTATGTTTGTAAGAATGATTGTAGTTCTTATTATTGTTGTCGGTTTAATTTATGGAGTTTTCTGGTTTATCAAAAAGAAAACTAATATTGTTAAGACTGATGATGAATACTTGCGAAGGGCAGCTTACATAAATATTGCCCCGGGAAAATCTGTTGAAGTAATCACTCTTATTGATAAAGCTTATCTGATTGGTGTTACAGAAGATAATATTACATTGCTCGGTGAGATTCATGATGAAGAATTGATTAAAGCAATGAATCTTACAGCAGATAAGAAAAATAATACAAAAAAGCCTGCAAGTTTTTCTGATGTTCTTGATATGTTCCTGATTAAAAAAGGCGGACAGAAAAATGTTTTTACAGATACTGAACAGCAGGTAGATAATCTGTTTAGTAATACCGGAAAAACCGGAATAGATGAGGAAAGTTAAAATGAAATCAAAAAAATCACTTAAAATAATTTTCCTCAGTTTTGCCCTGTTTATTTTTACACGGGGTAGTTTGCTTTATGCTCAGAACAATAATTTTCCTCAAGGTTCTACACAGGGAACAACACAGATGAATCCTAATGTACGGAATTCAGTTGTGCCAAATATTGCTGTACAGATTACTGAACCGCAGACAGGAAAAGAAGTTGCCTTTTCTATAAGACTCCTGCTTCTTCTTACAATTCTGACTCTTGCACCAAGTATCTTAATACTTGTAACCTGCTTCCTGCGTTTTTCTATCGTACTGGACTTTATAAAGCGTGCTTTGTCATTACAGCAGGTTCCGCCAACATCTGTACTTAACGGTATTGCATTTTTTATGACAATCTTTGTGATGTGGCCAACGTTCACAAAAGTTTATGATAATGCTTATAAGCCGCTTTCAAATAGTGAAATTACAATAGAGCAGGCATATCACGAAGCAGAAGCACCGCTCAGAATGTTTATGTACGAACAGATGGCCGGTGATACAAGCTATATCAAAATGTTTATGAACATGGCTAAACTTGAAAAGCCAAATACACTTGCTGATGTTCCTACTCATATTCTGGTGCCGGCTTATATTCTTCATGAACTTACAGTTGCATTTAAGATTGGTGTAATTTTGTATATACCATTTATCATTATAGATATGGTCGTCGCGAGTATCCTCATGGCGATGGGTATGATGATGCTTCCGCCTGTACAGATTTCCATGCCGTTCAAACTGATTCTGTTTGTTCTTGTAGACGGCTGGGGACTTTTGACACAGCAGTTGTTTAATTCTGTAATACACTAAACTAAAGAAAAGGGAGGTCTGAAAAATGTCAATTGGTGTTATCATTTCACTTATGCGTGGTGCAGTAACTGAAGTAATTTCTCTTGTTGCACCTGTTTTAGGACTCGCCCTTTTAGTTGGACTTATTGTAGCTATCTTTCAGGCAACAACTTCCATTCAGGAACAGACACTTACTTTTCTTCCAAAGTTGATTGTTATTCTTCTCGTAATAGCATTATTGGGTGGAACAATGTTTACATCTCTTGGTGAATATACAATAAGGTTGTTCAGTCGAATTCCGGATTTTGCAAAATAGGTAAGTTATGCTGGATAGTATTTTACTTAAAGCTCCAGTCTATCTCATAGTTTTTGTAAGGTGCTTTGCTTTAATTTTGACACTTCCTATGTTCTCCATGCGTTCTGCTTCAAGAGTTGCTAAAGTTGCAATTGCAGGTTATATGGCATTTTTTATTTATGGTGGAATAGATGCTTCTCTTTATCAGCCGTACATTGGAGATGACGGTGCTTTTTCAATGATTTATGTTCTTTTACTGATTGGTGAAGCTCTCATTGGAATCATAATGGGATTTTTTATTTCCATAATTTTTGCTGCTTTCAGTTCTGCAGGACAGTTTCTCGCTTTTCAGATGGGACTTTCTGCAGCCAGTTCATATGATGCCTTGTCACAGGTTGAAAACCCTTTGATGGGACAGTTTTTTAATCTCGTTGCAATGCTTGTATTTATGCAGACTCACTGGTTTCAGAAATTATTTTTAGGCGGACTTGTTTCAAGCTTCTCTTCATTGAGCGCTTTGAGTATAGCAACTTCAAATGAAAAACTTGCCCGCTTTATGATTTCCGGACTTACAGAACTTTTTTCTGATGCTCTTGTAATTGCATTGCCTGTCATGGGAACTCTGTTTTTAATTACTGTTTGTACAGGGCTTCTTACAAAGGCCGCACCTCAGATGAACCTTTTGTCTGAAGGTTTTCCTATTATGATTTTAGTGGCATTTACAATTATTGCTATTGCAATGCCTAGTATAATAGATTTCTTTGTACGTTCATTTAATAAAGGTTTTGCAGATTTAGAGAATTTGTTTACAACAATTTCGGGAGGTGTGTAGTCTATGGCAGCAGAAGATGAAGGCCGTACCGAACAACCTTCCGAATACAAACTTGAAAAAGCCCGCAAAGAAGGACGTGTAGCAAAAAGCCAGGAAATTAGTGGTGCACTGGTTTTACTGCTTTGTGTCGTTACAATCATTTTTCTTTCAAAATGGCTTTTTAATGAAATCGTAACAATATTCAAATTTTATTTTACACAATGCTCCACATATGATGTAAAAAATCCGACTTTTTTACCGGCGTTTTTTAATGTGTTTATAAAGTGTGTACTTCCTGTCGGTCTTATAAGTGCCGTATCGGCAGTAATGGCAAATATTGTACAAACCAGAGGTTTTATATTTTCGCTTAAACCGATAGAGCCAAAGTTTTCTAAAATTGTACCAAAGATTGGTGAATATCTTAAGAAAACAATCTTTTCAATGAAAGGACTTTTTAATGTTGCAAAGTCATTTCTGAAAGTTGGTATAATCATCTTTGTTGCATATTTATATATCAAAAAAGATCTGTTCGTTCTGATTGATATAATTGATAATGGTGATGTTGCTGGTGCGCTTGGACAGGTTGCAAGAATGGCTGCTCAGATTCTAATCACCGTTGCCGTATTATTTTTGATTCTTTCAATTCCAGATTACTTTGTACAGCGTCATGACTTCATGGAAGAAATGAAAATGACAAAGCAGGAAGTAAAGGAAGAATATAAAGAAATGGAAGGAGATCCTGAAGTTAAGAGTAAACTTCAGCAGATGCAGCGACAATTGCTTTCGCAGAATATACGTAAAGCAGTTAGTGAATCAGACGTTGTAATTGCAAACCCGACACACTTTGCAGTTGCATTAAAATTTGATCAGACAGTTGCAAATTCTCCAATGGTTAATGCAAAAGGTGAGGATGAAAACGCGCTTACAATCCGCCGTATTGCAGAACAGAACTCGGTTCCAGTTGTAGAAAATCGTCCTTTGGCACGAGAATTGTATACAAATCTGGAAGTTGGTGATATAATACCTGAAGAATATTTTAAAATTCTTGCAACAATTTATGCACATTTAGATAAGTATAAGAATTATAAATAGTAGATTGCTTGGGTGGGGACTTAATGGCAAACGAAAGTAGAGGGACAATTCTCAAATTTATATCCGGTAATATTGTACCGGTTGCAGTTGTTTTAGCTGTATTCCTCTTATTTGTTCCAATTCCAAAAATGATAATTGACCTCAGTATGATTTTAAATCTTATGCTGGCAATTGTTATTCTTCTTGTTGTCGTAAGAACACCTCGTCCTTCAGACTTTCAGACATTCCCTCGGGTAATTCTTTTTCAAACTCTGTTCAGTTTGGGAATAAATATTTCTTCTACAAGACTTATCCTTACTGGTAAAATGCAGGGAGGAACCCTTGCAAATCAGAGTGACATGGTAAAGTCTTTTGCCAGAATTGTTGCTGGAAACAATCTTGTAGTTGGATTTGTAATCTTTATCATTCTGATTGTTGTACAGATTCTTGTAGTTACTAAAGGTGCCGGACGCGTTTCAGAAGTTGCAGCCCGATTCTCTTTGGACTCAATGAATCAGAAACTTTTTGATATTGATAACCGTTTCAACCAGGGGGCTATCACAGAAGAGCAGGCCGAAGAACTTAAAGCTTCTGTTAGACGTGATATAGACTTCTATTCAAACATGGACGGTTCTTCTAAGTTCGTAAGTGGAAATGTTAAGGCCGGAGTATTCATCACAGTAATAAATCTGATTGGTGGATTCCTTGTCGGAATGATAATGAACCGTATGCCGTTGACAGATGCTTTGAATACTTATTCAACACTGACAATTGGTGATGGTCTTACTTCACAGCTTCCTTCATTGATTATTTCTTTTGCAACAGGTTTACTTGTTACTGGTACTAAGTCAGATGAGTCTCTGGATCAGCAGCTCAAAACAGAGTTCACCGGAGACGGACATATTTACGAAATTGTTGGTGCAGTTCTCATCGTTGCAGGTATTGCATTACGAGGTGGAACTCAGATGCTTCTTCTTCCTGTCGGAGCACTTTCAATTTTCATCGGTTACAGAATGACTCGTGATAAACAGAGACAGGAACTCGCACAGAAACAGGAAAAAGCACAGAAGGATTCAAAACAGACTGCATCAAAAGAAGAGCCTATTGTTATGCTTGATCCGCTTTCGCTCGAACTTGGTTATGCACTTATTCCTCTTGTTGATCAGGAAAAAGGTGCTGAACTTCTTGAACGAATTTCGCGTATTCGTGTAGAAGCGCGTCATGACATAGGTCTCGATATTCCTAAAATTCATATTCAGGATAACATGACACTTGAGCCAAACGATTACAGCTTTAAGATTGCCGGTATTGAAGCCGGACATTCTTCTGTACGCGTTGGTTATGTAATGTGTCTTGATACAGGTTCAGTTACTGAACCACTTGATGGAGAAAAGACAAAGGATCCGGCATTCGGTATGGATGCAATCTGGCTTCCGGAAGATAGAAGAGGCGAAGCAGAAAGTGCAGGTTATGTAATTGTTGACCCACCGACAATTATTTCTACACATATAACAGAGATTATCAGAAATCATGCTGCAGAGCTTCTTGACCGTCAGGCAGTTTCAGTTATTCTGGATACAGTTAAGAAGAATAATCCAGTTCTTGTTTCTGAAGTTCTGGACACTGCAAAGATTCCGTACGGCATAATAGAAAAAGTTCTGCAGAATCTTCTTGAAGAAAAAGTTTCTATCAGAAATTATGTGCGTATTCTTGAAACAATGGCAAACTATGCACAGGTTACACAGAATAATATCTGGGATTTAACACAGAAAGTTCGTGAAGCCTTAGGTTTGCAGATTTGTATGCAGTATGCAGATGACAATAAAAAACTGCATGTAATGAGACTGTCACAGGAACTGTCTGAGTTGATTGCTGAACATGCATATTATCCTTCTGATGGTTCTAAACCTTATGTTGCGCTGGATCCTGTAGATCGAAGGCGCTGGGTACAGGCAGTAAGTGATTCACTTGCAAAAGTAAGTCAGCTTGGATATCAGCCAATAATTATTTCTGTTGCTGCTGTCCGTCAGCTTGTGCGTTCTTCCCTTGAAAAAGAAATGCCTGGAATTGCAGTAATATCAGATATGGAAGTATATGCAGCTGGTACCGGAGTTTCTCTGGAAATTATTGATGAAATTGCTGATGACGAAAACGTGTAAAAAAGGAAAGAGATAGAAATGGCATATGAAGATGAAATTGAACAGAAAATAACCGGAAGTACCTTTGAGGAATGTAAGGAAAAACTGTTTAATTTATATGGTAAAAATTTCAGAATTACAAACAAGGTTGTAGATTTTAGACCTGGCGGATTTTTTTATCTGAAGAAAAAGCCAGTTACAATTGTAAGTTATGTAGTTCCTCATCAGAAATCTTTTAATGAATCTTATTCAGAAGAGGAACAGCTTGCCCGTAACCGCGAGGCAATTTTGCAGCAGGCAGGAAACGTAACAAATGTAATGGTTACCAGAACACTCGAAGAATTCAAAAATGACATCACAAGCCAGCTTAAGCAGATGCAGCAGATGTCAGCCGCTTCTCAAGATAAGCATGAATCGATAAAGAAAATTGAAGAAATGCTTGAGCAGAATGAATTCTCTCTTTCTTATATCAACATGATAGAAGAAAAAATCAGAAATGATTTCTCTCTTGAACAGCTTGATAATTTTGAACTCGTAGAAAGACGTGTCGTAGACTGGATTGGAGAATCAATTACAATTGCAAAAGAAACAGCTTTCCGTCCGCCACATGTATTTATAATTGTAGGACCAACTGGAGTTGGAAAAACAACAACTCTTGTAAAACTTGCTGCTCAGTTTGTAAAAGCCTTTGCCGCAGAACACAACGGACAGAGACCTGCAATCTGTTTTATTACAACAGATACAATGAGAGTTGGTGCTATGGAACAGCTTGAACGCTGGGGTAAACATATGGATTCCCACGTTTATAAAGCTGAGCACACAGAAGACTTAAAAACTCTTTATGATGATAACCGTGCAAATATGGATGCAATCTTTATTGATACTTCAGGATTCAGTCCGAATGATGCAACTCATATTGCACAGATGAAAATGTTGCTTGAAGTACCTGGAATGAATCCTGATATCTATCTTGCTTTAATGGCAGGAACAAAAACAAGGGATCTTCAGAATATAATGCAGAACTACGAACCGTTCGGATATAAATCTGTAATCGTTACAAAGTGTGATGAATCTGAACAGTTTGGAAATGTTATCAGTGTAATGTATGATAAGCATAAAGCTGTTTCATATATAACTCACGGGCAGGTTGCCTCAAGAGATATTACAAAAGCGAATGTTGTTGATTTTCTGACAAAACTTGAAAATTTCAAGATTGATAGAATACATATAGAAGATAAGTTTGGAGGACAGGCATAAATATGGAAGAACAGGCAGAAGGTTTAAGTGAATTATTTAATGATGGTAACTCAAATGCTTCAGATTCTGGAAAAGGCAGTGCTGCAAAAAGAGATCATAATACCCGAATAATTGCCATCACCAGTGGAAAGGGCGGAGTTGGAAAAACAAACTTTGCCGTTAATATGGCAATTGCCTATGCTCAGCTGGGTAAAAAGGTAATCCTTATTGATGGTGACCTTGGAATGGCAAACGTAAATGTTCTTCTGAACATAGTGCCTCAGTATAATCTTATGCATGTCATCAATAAAAAGAAGACAATGAAAGAGATTATCATGGATACTGAGTTCGGTATTAAGTTTATTGCCGGAGCCAACGGATTCTCAAAAATTGCTAACCTTAGTGTTGAAGAACTCGAGTACTTTGCAAATCAGTTTGCAACCCTTGGAAATGCAGATATCATCATCATAGATACAGGTGCGGGAATTGCAAATAACGTTCTTCAGTTTGTTGCTGCTGCTGATGAGGTTTTTGTAGTAACAACTCCGGAACCTACTGCAATTACAGATGCTTATGGAATCATCAAAATCATAACTACAGAAATTGTTGACCGTACTGTAAATATCAAGCTTATTGTAAACCGTGTTCACTCACCGGACGAAGGTAAACGTATTTCAGAACGAATCATTACAATCGTAGGTCAGTTCCTTGGTTATAAGATTGAGTATCTTGGCTGTATTCCTGAAGATCCTCTTGTACAGGCTTCGGTAATCAGACAAAAGCCATTTATTGTTGTAAATCCTACATCAAAACCGGCTGTATACTTAAAACATATTGTTGGACGAATTGAAAAAACTGAGCCGGAATTTAATGAGGGAGTTTCAAGCTTCCTTAAGAAGTTCCTTAGTAAAAAACGCTAATTTAAAAACGTTCAAAAATCGCTGTTAAAAAATTGGCAGCAATTTTTGACATATACACTCTAGTGGTGTATAATATTTATGGGTAATTGTAATTGGGAGGAAAAATGCGAGGCGCAAAATATATCGGACTGTTTGCAGGGTGCGGATTTATTTTGTCCTTCGTATCTGGTCTTTTTTCCCATTCTTCGATTTTATCCGTTTTATTAAAAGCACTGATTTTTGCCGTAATCTTCGGCCTGCTTGGATTGGGAATTTCCTTTATATATAGTAAGTTCCTTTCAGATGGTACAGATGGTGATTATCAGAGTGACTATTCTGCTGGTTCTTCATCAGTTCCTGTAGGCGGCTCTGCCTTGGGAAATAACGTTGATATAACGATTCAGGATGAAGAGTTAGCACCGAGTGAGAGCGATAATCATTTTGTTGTCGGTGATAATCATCAGATGCTTAATGATTCAGATGTTCGAAACTCAAACAGTGGGGATGCTGAAGATCAGAATTCTGCACAGGGGTTTGTTCCATTAAGGAATTTTGAAACTGTAAAGAATTTTTCAGGCAAAGAAGCTGTCATTCCGGCAGAAGCTGTTGCCGTTACAACTTCAGAAGAACCTGCGGCAGGCAGTGCTCCTGTTGAAAACTCGAGTCCTGCTCCTTCTTCAAACAGAAATAGTAATGAAGAGGGTGGAATAGATACCTTGCCAGATATGGAAAACTTTGTGTTTTCTGAAAGCTCCGGTTCTGCATCAGATGAAGATTCAGACTCTGATTCAGAATTTGTATCTTTGGGGTCATCAAAAAAAAATAGTGGTCCCGCAGAAGTTCAGGATGCAGCGCTTATGGCAAAGGCAATCAGCTCCGTGCTATCAGATGAAAATTCATAAAAAGAGGAAGAGTATAAATGCCAATTAATGATGAAAAAGAAGAAGATGATCTTTGGGAAGAATTCAAAAAGACCAAATCACCAGCTCTCAGAGACAAATTTATACGGCAGTATATGCCTCTTGTAAAATATGTTGCAGGTAAAGTTGCAGTTGGACTTCCTGCTTCGGTAGAGTTTGATGATCTTGTTGGTTACGGACAGTTCGGCCTTCTTGATGCAATAAATAAATATGATCCTGCTAAGGGAGTAAAGTTTAAGACTTACGCAGTTACACGTATCCGTGGTGCAATCTTTGATGAACTCCGTCAGATAGACTGGGTTCCTCGTTCAGTGCGTCAGAAGTCACGCGAAATTGAAGATGCTATTGTTTCTCTTGAATCTCGTCTTGGTCGTACAGCAACTGATTCTGAAATTGCCGGCTCTCTCAATATGAGTGAGGACGAATATCACAGAACAGTAATGAAGGTTTCTGGTACAAGTGTACTTTCGCTTAATGATGTATGGTATGCCGGAGACGACAATGACAATATGTCAATCGGAAACAATATTGAATCTCCTTCAAGCCTTAATCCGGATGTAATTGCTGAGCGTGAAGAAATCAAAAAGGTAATCGCACAGGCTATCAGTGAATTGCCGGAAAAAGAAAAAATGGTAATTGTATTGTACTACCATGAAGACCTTACCTTTAAAGAAATTGGTGAAGTTCTTGAAGTAAGTGAATCTCGAATTTCTCAGCTCCATACAAAAGCTAACTTAAGACTTCGTGCAAAACTTACAAACCTCAGAAAAGGAATTATTTAGGGATAAATTTAAAAATGGTAACGCTGGCTAAACTTCGTGAAGATATGAATACGCTTCTTCAGGTAGATAAAAATCTGCATTTCGTTGAAGTTAATGCAGATACTATCGATGAAGCACTTGCTGATGCAGTTGTCCAGCTGGATACCAAACTTTCCAATTTACATTACGAAGTTGTAGAAAAAGGCAGTGACGGTATTTTAGGTCTTGGAAAAAAGCCATGGAAAATTATGGTTTACCAGGATCCAGAAACCGTTAAAAAGCAGACACGTCTTGCTTCTGAAGGTCTGTTTGATCTTGATGAAGAAGGAGAAGAAGCAAAGGTTATTAATCGCGACGGGCTTTATTATATCCGTCATTTCAAATCAGATATCATGCTTAAAGTTCTTCTTCCTGTTGGAGAAGGACTTCCAATTGAACTCAAAGATGTTCTTGATGAAATCAAACGTCCAGACACAATCAGTTTTGATGAAGAGCTTGTAAAAAAGAGCGTTAAAAACGGAACTGATAATGATTACGTAATTGTCGGTGCATTTAAACATGTTCCTGCCGGTGACGTTGTAATTGGTGTTGAAGTTACTAAAGATGAAATGAAAGGCTCTATTGTTGTTTCACCTCCTTCAATGAGTGGAAGTGAAGCTTCATTTGATATGATTAAGAGAGCCATCCTTCAGCAGGGTGTTGTAGAAGCTTGTATTGAAGAAGACAAAATCCGCGAGTTCGTTGACAATCCTGTTTATAATAATCCTTATGAAGTCGCCGCTGCAATTGAACCTGTTGATGGTCATGACGCATACATTTCCTATAACTTTGAAACTGACCCTAAAAAACTTAAGGCTCAGGTTGATGAAGAAGGAAAGGTTGACTACAAGAAGCTTAACAATATTCAGAATGTTATTGCAGATCAGCCGCTTGCACAGAAGATTCCTGCAGAAAGAGGTAAGGGCGGTAAGACATTGTTCGGCCGCTACCTCGAAGCAAAGAATGGAAAAGATATTCAGATTCAGCTTGGCGCCAATGTTAAACTTGACCGCGACGGCGTAACAATTAAAGCCGAGATTGATGGTGAAGTTATGCTTGTAAACGGAAAGGTAACCGTAGAGCCTGTTAAATACCTCGACGCAGTTAATGTTAAAACCGGTGATGTTAAATTTGTCGGAACTGTTGTCATCAAAGGAAACGTACAGGAAGGCTACAAGGTTGAAGCTACCAATATTGAAGTTGGCGGAATCGTCGACAAATCTCGTCTTGAAGCTACTGGAAATATTATTGTCCGTCAGGGTGTATTTGGAAAAGGCGAAGGTTATATCAAAGCCGGTAAATCACTCTGGGCTAAGTTTATCAATGATACAACCGTTGAAGTTGAAGAGAATGTTATCGTAAATGACTCTATCGTAAACTCAAGCGTAACTGCCATGAAGAATATCGTACTTCGCGGAAAGAAGGCACAGATTATTGGTGGACATCTTATGGCTACCGAGGAAATCTGTGCGCGAAAGGTTGGTTCTCCTGGTGGTGGTACAGAAACAATTCTCGAAGTTGGTGTTGATCCACGCGCTAAAAAGCGTCTTGAAGAACTGCAGAATATGCAGGCTAAGGCTACAAAGGAATACGAAAACTGCGACCTCGATATACAGACTCTCGAACAGCAGAAGAAGCTTCGTAAAAAGCTTCCACAGGAAAAAGAAGAAAAACTCAAGACTCTCAAAGAACGCTGTGAACAGATAAGCGAAGAGCTTGAGAAGATGACAGATGAAATCAACAAGATTCAGGAACACCTTCGCGACCTTAAGGCTGTTGGAAAAGTTAAGGTTGAGGGCGATGTTTATGCCGGAGTTAAGATTTATATCCGTGATGTTCTTGATGAAGTTAAAATTGATACAAAGGGAGTTACCTTCTATTATGATAAGGCCTTCAGTAAACGAGGACCTTATGAGCCGCCATCATTAGCAGAGGAGCAGCCGGATGGGTATTCAGCCGATTGACCTTCAGACAATGTACACACAACTTTCTAATGTCTCAAAAACAATGGCGGGTGCACAGCAGGCTCAGTTAACGGAAGCTATGCAGCAGCAGGGAAATATTCAGAGAAGTATGGAAAATGCTGCAAAAGTTCAGCAGACTTCAAATGAAAAATCAGATACAAACAGTGTAAATCAAAATGGTTCAAATTCCTCTGGTGCTTACGGTGGTAAAAATCAGAAGAGAAAAAACTCTGATGAAATTGAACAGGATGATACTCAGGAAGTTCGCCCTCCAAAAAGCGACCGTTCATATCTTGGAACGATTATAGATATCACAAGGTAAAACGAGGAAATTATGGCCGCATATATAGCTCTTTTCATTGCATTAGTAAGTTTAATTCTGATGATTATTATTCTCGTAAGATTTAAAAAACTTTTTTCTACAGATGCAATTATTGATAAAACAAAAAATCAGATGAACCGTGTCATTATTGATGTAAACAATAATGCAAACAGAGACATTGAATTGATAAATGAATCTTCAAGAAGGCTCCGCGCACTTTTAAACGAAGCTGATAAAAAGATGGATAATTTCCGCGAGGCAACTCAGCTGCTCCGGAATGTAATAGCAGAGGCAGAAAAGATTTCTGGAAAAAGAAATGGAAAAACAGTCTTTGTTGAAAATGAAAGATTTTCAGAAATTACACCGGTTGGTCAGAAAGAAAAAAGAAATCAGTTTATTGATCCAGATGCTTCATTCCGCGTTACAGAAAAAGCACCTGTAAGACAAGGTTCTCTTTTTGATGAACCGGAAGAAAAATCAATCCTAAAAGATGAAACTGTTGTGACAAAAGATGGGGCTGCTTATAAAGAAGTGCCGCTTATAGTAACAAAGGTTTATGATGAAATGCCGGAGAGTGCTACAAAATCAAACCGTCCGTTAAAGGATAAGGTTGAGAAGCTGTTTCATCAGGGAATGCAGGTTGATGATATTGCAGAAGAATTATCTTGTCCTGCTTCAGAAGTTCAGTTTATAATAGATATGTTATAATAAAATTGTGATATACATAAGGAGTTTAAACCCGCAATGAAAGTAACTAAATCAAAATTCGGAATGCTTTGTGATGGAACAAAGGTAAATCTTTTTACAGTAAAAAACGGAAACATGTCTTTTTCGTGCACAGATTACGGCTGTACAATTACAAGCATTGTATTAAATGATGGTAATGGAAAAAAGACAGACGTTGTTCTGGGACATTCAACTCTCGAAGGATATATAAACGGAACAGTATTCTTTGGTGCAATTGTAGGACGTTTTGCTAACCGTATTGGTAAAGCTGAGTTTGCACTCGACGGAAAAAAATATTCACTTGATAAGAATGATGGTCCAAACTGTCTTCATGGCGGTTTCGACAGCTATAATAAAATGATGTGGAAGGGCAAAGTAATTGATGACGGAAAACTTTGCGGTGTTCGTTTTACACGTGAATCTCCAGATGGAGAGCAGGGGTTTCCAGGAAACTTAAAGCTTACAATTACTTATCTTCTTGATGAGCATAATAACCTTACATGTCTTTATAATGCAGAAACAGATAAGGCTACTCCAATCAATATTACTAACCATGCATATTTCAATCTTGCAGGTAACGGAAACATCGGTGATCATACAGTTCAGATGAATTCTGACAAGCGTCTTGAAGTTAATGCAAAACTTATTCCAACTGGAAAACTTCTGGATGTTAAGGGAACTCCTTTTGATTTTACAAAGGAAAAGAAGATTGGAAAGGATATTAAGAATGTTGGAGTAGGTTATGATCACTGCTATGTAACAGAACTTTACGATCCTGAAAATCCACACTGCGGACTTCCTCTTGATGACAAGGATCTTGTTGAATTCTGTACTGTAAAAGAACCAACAACAGGACATGAAATGACAGTATTTACTAATATGGAAGGCTGTCAGTTCTATACTGGAAATTACATAAAGGGAGTCATTGGAAAGAACGGTCGTGTTTATGACAGACATGATGCATTCTGTCTTGAAACACAGTGTTTCCCAGATACACCAAACCAGGCTTCATTCCCAAGCTGTATCCTTGAACCAGGCCAGAAGATGAAGGCTAAGACTATTTATTCCTTTACAATAAATAAATAATCTGATATATTGGTTTAAAGGTTTAATTTATTAAACATAAATTAATCTTCTCTACACAAAAATTCTACCCCAATACCACACTTTTTAATTGAAAAACGCGGTATATGGGGTATAATTATTATATTATTCTGGACATTGTTATAAGTGAGGTACTTTGATGGATGTACAATTGCAAGAACTGATTGATAAAATCAAGAAGGACGGCGTTGCTGCTGCAGAAAAGGATGCTGCAAAAATAATTGCAAATTCGGAGAAGAAGGCAGAAGCAATAATCGCAGACGCGCAGTCAAAAGCTGCTGAGATTATAAAAAGTGCACAATCAGAGACAAAAAAAATGGAGAAAGCAAGCGAAGAAGCTATCGTACAGGCTGGACGCAACATGCTTCTTTCATTTAAGGATGCTCTGATAGGCGAGCTTGACGGTCTTATTCAGACTGGTACAGAAAAAGCTCTTTCAAAAGATGTTCTGGGAAAACTTGTTCCAGAAACAGTTAAAGCCTGGGCAAAGAACTCAGACGCTTCAGAACTGTCAGTTCTTCTTAGCGAAAAAGATTTGAAGGCTCTTGAATCTTCTCTTAAAACAGCCCTCAAAGCAGAAATCAAAAAAGGACTTGAGATTAAGCCGGATAAGACACTTACCGCCGGATTCAGAATCGGTGTTAAGAATGGTGCAGCCTTCTATGACTATTCAGCAGAAAGCCTTGCCGAAATGTTTGCCGCTTACCTTAATCCAAAAGTTGCAGCTCTTATGAAGGTTGCTGCAGAGGACGCAGAGTAGTGGCTTATTATTATTTGGTTTCACAGTTACCAAATATCTCACCTTCTGAAGGAAAATCAGCACTGCCTATGAATACAGAGCAGTTCCGTGAAGTTGCTTCACGCTTTATTTCCGAAGAAGAAAAAGCCGTGCTTGAAGGCCTTTCTTTAGTTCCTCCAATGGAACTTACCTCCACAGGCTCTGCCTTTCTGGATGTTTGGTATGAAAAAGAAAGAAACCTGCGTTGTGCACTCGCTCAGATTCGTGCACAGAAACTCAAAAAAGACAGCGTACCGCTCCCACCTGGATGTACAGCAGATATTATTTCTGCAGCACGTACCGCAGTTGGAATGGACAGCCCTTTGAGTGCAGAGCAGTTTCTTTATGAGTACAGGTTACGTCTGCTCGATGATTTGCGTCCTCTGGATGCTTTTTCAATTGATGCGGTGTATGCCTACGGCCTCCGTCTTATGCTTATAGAGCGAATGCGCAAGTTCGAGGTTGAAAACGGAAAAACATCTTATCATAAGATATACGATACGATTTTGGATGGAGATAAATAATGGCAAATACTACTAAAGCAAAAGTAGTCGGCATCAATGGAAACATGGTCACGATTGAATTCGAAGGCTCTGTTTCTATGAATGAAGTAGGCTACGTTAATGTAGACGGAAAGAAGCTCCGAGGCGAAGTTATCCGTATCCGCGGTAACAAGGCTCAGATGCAGATTTTCGAAATGACACAGGGAATTAAAGCCGGTGATAAAGTAGACTTAATCGGCGACCTTCTTTGTGCAGAACTTGGCCCTGGATTGCTCGGTCAGACTTTTGATGGACTTCAGAACCCGCTTCCTCTGGTTGCAGAAAAAGCAGGCTTCTTCCTAGAGCGTGGTGTTTATGTAGATTCACTTCCACGTGATAAAAAATGGGAATGGACTCCAACTGTAAAACCTGGAGACAAGGTTCTTCGTGGAGATCCAATCGGTTCTGTTCCAGAAGGACCTTTTACACATAAGATTCTTGTTCCTTTTGATTTACTTGGCATGTACACAGTAAAGAAGGTTACAAAGCCTGGTCAGTACACAATTGAAGATGTAGTTGCCGTTGTAACTGACGAAAAGGGAAAAGACCATAAACTTAAGATGGCTTTCAAGTGGCCGGTAAAACGTGCCGTAGACTGCTATGCAGAACGTCTTGCTCCAAGCGAGCCAATGGTAACTCAGGTTCGTCTTATCGATACCTTCTATCCAGTATCTAAGGGTGGTACATATTGTATCCCTGGACCTTTCGGTGCAGGTAAAACTGTACTTCAGCATACAACCTCACGTAACGCCGACGTTGATATCGTAATCATCGCTGCCTGCGGTGAACGTGCCGGTGAAGTTGTAGAAACAATTAAAGAGTTCCCAGAACTTAAAGACCCTCGTACAGGCCGTTCTTTGATGGAACGAACAATCATCATCTGTAACACATCTTCTATGCCGGTTGCTTCCCGCGAAGCTTCGGTTTATACATCTGTTACACTTGCTGAATATTACCGCCAGATGGGCTTGCACGTATTGCTCCTTGCAGATTCAACCTCTCGCTGGGCACAGGCTCTCCGAGAAATGTCTGGTCGTCTGGAAGAGATTCCTGGAGAAGAGGCTTTCCCTGCTTACCTCGAATCTTACATTGCAGCCTTCTACGAGCGTGCAGGTATCGTACGCCTCCGCGACGGCAACATCGGATCTGTAACAATTGGTGGTACAGTTTCTCCTGCCGGTGGTAACTTTGAAGAGCCTGTAACTCAGGCAACTTTGAAAGTAGTAGGTGCCTTCCACGGACTTTCACGCGAACGTTCAGATGCACGTAAATATCCTGCAATTGACCCTATTATTTCCTGGTCAAAATATAAATCAGTTATCCGCGAAGACTGGGTTGCTTATGCACGCAAGGTATTCCTTAGCGGTGTAGAAGTAAACCAGATGATGAAGGTAGTAGGTGAGGAAGGTACAACAACCGAAGACTACATCGAATACCTCAAGAGCGAATTCCTTGATGCTGTTTATATGCAGCAGAACTCTTTCGATGAAATTGATGCTGCTGTAAGTGTTGAACGCCAGCAGTACACTTTCGCAAAGGTTCTCAAGGTTCTTGGTTCTGATTTCGAGCTTGCAGATAAGGATGCTGCTCGTAACTTCTTCAACCAGATGCGTCAGAAGTTTATCGACTGGAACTATTCTCTCTGGAAGAGTGATAAGTTCAAGAAGGCAGAAAAGGATGTGGATGCACACTTTGCTTCTGCCAACGGCAAGGTTCGCGACGAAGTTAAAGCAATGCTTAAGGATGGTGAATAATTATGAACAAAGTTTATAGTAAGATTGAATCCATCGTCGGAAGCGTTATCACTGTAAAGGCAGACAATGTTGCATACGGTGAGCTTGCCGAAATTGAAACACGCTTTGGTAAGTCTCTTGCCGAAGTTAATAAAATTGAAGGTGATGTAGTATCCCTCCAGGTATTTGCCGGCGGACGCGGTATTTCTACCGGAGACCACATCAAATTCCTTGGACATCAGATGGAGGTTTCTTTCTCTGATGATTTGCTTGGACGTATCTTTAACGGATCTGCCCAGCCACGTGATAACGGACCGGCTCTTACAGACTGCCTCGTAACAATCGGAGGACCTTCTGTAAACCCTTCAAAACGTATCATGGCTCGCCGTATGATTCGTACCGGTATTCCGATGATTGATATGTTCAATACACTGGTAGTTTCTCAGAAGCTTCCAATCTTCTCTATCTCTGGTGAACCTTACAACCAGCTGCTTGCACGCATTGCCATGCAGGCCGAAGTTGATGTAATCGTTCTCGGTGGTATGGGCTTGAAGTATGATGACTACCTTTACTTCAAAAAGACACTGGAAGACGGTGGCGCTTTGAGCAAGACAGTAATGTTCATGCATACAGCCGCTGACCCTACAGTAGAATGTCAGAAGATTCCTGATTTGTCGCTTGCAGTTGCAGAGCAGTTTGCTCTTAAGGGCAAGGACGTTCTGGTTCTTCTTACAGATATGACAAACTTTGCAGACTCAATGAAGGAAATTGCCATTACACAAGAGCAGGTTCCTTCTAACCGTGGTTATCCTGGAGACTTGTATTCACAGCTGGCTGCCCGCTACGAAAAAGCCGTAGACTTTGATAGTGCCGGTTCTGTAACAATTCTTGCAGTTACAACAATGCCTGGTGACGACGTTACTCACCCGGTTCCAGATAACACAGGATACATCACAGAAGGTCAGTACTACCTCAAGGGTGGACGTATCGAGCCGTTCGGTTCTCTTTCTCGTTTGAAGCAGAACGTAAATGGAAGTACTCGTTCAGACCACCGTGCTCTTATGGATGGTATGATTCGTCTTTATTCAAACTACAAAGATACACTCGAAAAGAAATCTATGGGTTTCAATATGAGTAAGTGGGATGAAAAACTTCTTACATATGGAAAGAAGTTCGAAGACGGTATGATGGATCTTTCAAAGAACATTTCTCTGGAAGATGCACTCGACCTCGGCTGGAAGATTCTGGCTGAATGCTTTGATCCGGAAGAAACCGGCTTGAAGTCATCATTGATTGACGAATACTGGCCTAAGAAATAGGGGTAGCGCATGGCAAAGATTAAGCTGACAAAAAATGAGCTCAAGGTCCAGAAAGACGCGCTTAAAATGTATAAGCGTTATCTTCCTACTTTGATTCTCAAAAAACAGCAGCTTCAGACAGAAATCCGCACAATAGATGCCAAGGCTAAAGAAGTCCGTGCCGCCCGCGTTGCCCTTGAAAAAGAGTTCGAACAGTGGATTTCCGTATTCGGTGAACGTGAAGCTTTCACTCCGGATATGGTAACTGTAAAGAACATCAAAAAGGGTGTTGGAAATATAGCCGGTGTAACAATTCCGGTATATGAAGGTGCAGACTTTGGAAGAGGCGACTATGACCTTTACAAGACACCGCTGTGGATTGACATGGCGGCAGACCGTATGGAAAAGGCGCTCTCACTTGACCTGGAAGCAGAGGTTCTGGACGAGCAGGTAAGACTGCTTAGTCAGGAATTACGTACTACAACTCAGCGCGTAAATCTTTTTGAAAAGGTTAAGATTCCTGAAACAAAGGCTAATATCAAGAAAATCACCGTATACCTTGGTGATGAACAGGTTGCGGCCGTTGTGCGCAGTAAGATTTCAAAGAAAAAGCTGCAGGCTAAAATTGATGAAGAGATGGAGGCTGCTAAATGATTGAACCGATGAAAAAAGTCTCTATTGTCCTTCTCAATAAGGAAAAAGAAGAGGCTCTTAAGGCTTTGAGAAGAATTGGTCTTGTTCACCTTGAAAAAATCGAGGGAGCAGGTGAAAAACTCACAGCCTTTAAAGAATATTCAAATAACGCAATGCTCACCGAGTCTATCCTCGGAGAAATTAAACTTCCTAAGCAGAAGAAAGGATCAGCACCTTCTCTTTCAAATGAAAAGGTAATTGAACTTTGTTCTGAGGTTGTTCAGAAAAGTGAACGCCGTAAGCAGCTTATGGAAGAGATTTCTGCTGATACTACTGAACTCGATCGATTTGCTCTTTGGGGAAGTGTATGTATTGAAGATTTAGACTTCCTTAAGGAAAAAGGCATTGCTCTTAAATTGTATGAAATCAACGCCGAAAAGTATAATCTTGTAGACCCTGATATTCAGACAATTCTCGTAAACAACGATAAAAAGACTGTACGTTTCCTTATCGTAAACGGTGGTGAAGGCAGACCTGAAAAACTCCTTCCAGAAGCATTTGAAGTTCCATATCCAAGAATTTCCACAAAACTTCTTGAAGAAGAAATTCGCCGCGATGAAAAAGAAATTGATGAGATACAGAAATTCTATGTTGAAAATGCTAAGTATGTTCCGGCAATCGCTGCGTTCAAAAAAGCTCTTGAAAGCGATATAGAATTCGAGAACGTCAATTGCGGTATGGGCTGCGAAAAGAATGGAACTGAAAATGATCTTGCATGGCTTAGCGGCTATGTACCATCTGCTGATCTTGAAGATTTCAAGCGCTGCTGTTCAGCTAATGGCTGGGCTGTTGCTTTTGCTGATCCTGAAGATGAAGATGTTGAGGTTCCAACAAAGCTTAAAAACAACAAGTTTGTAAGTTTGATTTATCCTCTTACAGACTTCCTTGGAACTGTTCCAGGCTATCATGAGTTTGATATTTCCGGCTGGTTCCTCCTGTTCTTTACAGTCTTCTTTGCAATGATTTTTGGAGACGGTGGATACGGTCTTCTTGTTGCTGCACTTACAATCATTCTAATGCTGAAAAACGCATTTACTGGAAAGAAAGTGCCTGCAGCTCTCGGACTGATTCTGCTTGTATCTTTAGCAACTGTTGTCTGGGGTGCCGTAACCTGTACATGGTTTGGAATCCCTACAGATATGCTTCCGGAATGGCTCAAAAAACTTTCTATTCCGTATATTTCTGGAGCCTATGAAGATACTAAATGGTATGTTCCTTGGAATTCAGATCCTTCTGTATATCTTACTAAAGATCAGAACCTGCAGATTTTCTGTTTCTCTCTGGCTTTAGTTCAGCTTTGCGTAGCACATATTAAAGCTGGTATAAGAAATCTTATAGATGGAAAAGGACTTAAGGTTTTGGGAGACCTCGGCTCTTTTATGCAGCTTGTAGGTATGTTCTGGATTGTTCTTGCAATGGTTGTAAATGGACAGGTATTCCCAATGCTCGGTAATATCGGTTCAATTCCGGTTGGTAAGATTGAAGTTACTTTGATTGCTGTAGGATTTGCAATGAGTTTTATCTTTGCAAATTACGAAGGCAGTATAGGAGCTTCTGTTCTTGAAAGTTGTAAGAATATCATTTCGGTACTCCTTGGAGTAGTAAACGTATTCAGTGATATTGTTTCATACATCCGTCTGTGGGCCGTTGGTCTTGCGGGTGCAGCAATTTCGAATACTGTAAATACTCTTGCTGGTCCTATTCTCGGACACGCAATCCTGTTCCTGGCAGCAATAGTTCTGCTTGGATTCGGACATGGTCTGAACATGATTTTGAATGTACTTTCAGTTATTGTTCACGGTGTACGTTTGAACACTCTCGAGTTCTGTACACATATTGGAATGAGCTGGAGTGGTGTAAAGTATCAGCCGTTTGCTGATTCAAAAAATTAGAAATAATCCGCTGTGTGCGGATAAATAATAAGGAGAATTAATTATGGATATTTTAGGTTACATCGGTGCTGCTGTTTGTATGGGTATTGCTGCTATCGGTTCAGCAATCGGAATCGGAATTGCCGGTCAGGGCGCAATTGGTGCTTGGAAACGCTGTTACATCAATAACAAGCCGGCTCCATTCATCCTTACTGTATTTGCAGGTGCTCCTCTTACACAGACAATTTACGGCTTCCTTCTTATGAATATTGCAATGAAACCAAAGGTAGCAAGTGGTGCTATGACTCCAGGTTTCGCACTTGGTCTTGGTATTGCTTCTGGTTTGGCTATGTGTTTCTCTGCTATTGCTCAGGGAAAAGCTGGTGCTGCAGCTTCTGATGCTCTTGGTGAAACTGGAAAAGGTTTTGCTCAGTACATCATGGTTGTTGGTCTTTGTGAGTCTGTTGCTTTGTTCGCTATGGTATTCTCGTTAATTGCTTAATTGACAGAGATCTTATCCTTAAACCAATAAAACTGCGGGTCCCAGCGACGGCAAAACTGAAAAAGCAATCTCCCAGGGTCCCATGCTTCTCGATTTTGCTACGCAAAATCTTGGCGCAACCCTGGGGCCCTCTTTTTCATTTTGCCTGCGTCCCACAGTTTTATTGGTTTAAGGCACATATCGTGAAATTAACTTATTACACCATATCTCACTTTTTGGGATATGGTTTTTTATTTAACTTATTGTTATAATTTATTATATGAAAACAAAAGAAGTTGCTTTGGGTGGTAAGGGCGTTACTAATAGAATAATAATCGGTGGGGATAATCCTGTTACTGTGCAGACTATGTGGAAGGAGGGGATTACAGACCTTTCTTCTGATAATGATAAATTGGAAAGAATACTTCGTGAGCTTAATGATCTTAAGCTGATGGGGTGTGATATTGTTCGGTTTGCGGTGCCTGATGTAGCGAGTGCTCAGGGGCTTTGTCTTATTGCTGAACGAACTCCTATGCCGCTGGTGGCTGATATACATTTTGATTATACACTGGCTCTGGAATGTCTTAAGGGGAACGTTGCTGCCATTCGTATAAATCCGGGAAACATCGGTTCTGTAGAAAATACCCGTAAAGTTGTAGAAGCCTGCCGTGAAAATGGAGCTGCTATTCGTATTGGAATTAACAGCGGAAGTCTTCCTCAGGATTTGCAGAAGCAGATTGCTGCAGGTGAGATTACACGTGCTCAGGGGCTTTGTGAAACTGCTGTACGCGAGGCTGCTGTATTTGAAGACCTTAAGTTTGATCAGTATGTTGTGAGCATGAAGTCTTCAGATGTTAACGAAACTATACAGTGTAATAAATTTTATGCAGAAAAATATAATAATCCGCTGCATCTGGGTGTAACAGAAGCGGGGCCTCTTATCGGCGGACTTGTAAAATCTTCAATTGCATTTTCGACTCTTTTAGCTCAGGGAATTGGTGATACAATCCGTGTAAGTCTTTCTTCTTCTGCAGAAAACGAAGTAATTGCCGGTGTAAATATTCTTAAAGAATGTGGAAAACGTGCAGGTGGAGTTACTCTTGTAAGTTGTCCGCGATGTGGCCGCATTGGTTTTGATGTTCATTCATTTGTAGACCGCTGGCAGAAAAAACTTATGGCTATGGATAAGGACATTACAGTTGCAGTTATGGGGTGTGTTGTAAATGGACCTGGAGAAGGCCGTCACGCAGATCTTGGAATTGCAGGAACAGCAGATAAAGCAATAATCTTCAAAAAAGGTAAAATAGTACGAACGATTGATGCAAAAGATGCCGATAAAGTATTTGAGGAAGAATTGAAATCTTTATGAAGAAAACTGTATTATTTTTTATTTTTTCTGCTTTGTGTTTTTCTCTTTTTGCTGCAGATAAAAAAGCAAAACTGGATGAAAGTGTAGAAGCATATAGAAATGCAATTGAGGCTATGGATGCACTCGATTATGGAAAAGCCTTAAAATATTCTGAAGATGCTATTTTATACAGAAAACAACGCATTGAAAAACAAATCAATACAGTAAAGAATTCTCTTTCTGCAAAACGTGTGCAGGCAGCAGGAGATCATTTTGATCCTGTTCTTACTGTCCTTGAAAACAGAAAAGAATACGAAACAGCCGACATTATAAAATACTATATCAAAAAGAAGGGAAAGGATTATTTTGATAATTCTGTAAATAATCTTTTGATATATCTTGAAAGCTCAAAAGCTTTCCCAGAAGCACACAAATTAATTGGAGATATTTATAAACTCGAAGGTGAATATAAATTCGCCGAAGACTATTATCTTATGGCTCTGGATAAAGCTGATGTTTTGGATATCCCAGATGAAAAGTATGAAATTCTGTACATGCTGGCAGAAATCAGTCGTCTTGAAGATGATACTGCTAAGATGGAATTAAGACTGATGAATATACTTGCAGAAGATAAAAATTATAAAGATGCTGCATTAAAGCGTTCCATGATAGGTACAATTTCTGCTAACAAGAATGATTCAATGACTAAGTTTTTTAATCTATATCGTGCAAATTCATATAATTGTATTGATGCATATAATCAGCTGGCAGAATATTATCATGAAGCAAACAGAAATGATAAAGCTTTGGAATTTGCAGCACTTGCAGCTATTACAAGTTTAACAAGAATAAATGAGATTCTTATTTCGCGTAATTCAATTTATGAATATGAGAATATTGAAGGCTTTATGCAGGAAGCTTCTTATTATCAGGATATTATTGAATGGGGAAACAAGAATTCAGCATGGAAGAGTTTTAATATTCTTGCAAGTTATTCAACAGAAGCAGGCTATAAAAACTTTTCAAAAGCTCTTTTAAGAGTTATTGCAAGATATACCCCAGAAACATACTGGCAGCGTGATGCTGTGCTTCAGCTTGAACACATGACAGATTAGTGTTTTTCGTATTTGATTAGAAATGATGGCCTAATCCAATACTGATTTCTTTATTATGAAGAAGTCCTTTTATCACATTTCTTTCTGAAATAGCACTCTTTACATCAAATCCAATACTTCCACGAATTGTAAAACTTGACCATTTATATGGATAAACAAGAACTTCCATACCACAGCAGATTAAAGAGTCTGTCTGTAATGGAAGAGCTCTGTCCCTATAGATTGCAATATCCATAAATGGAGAGAACTGCATATCAAAATTAATTAAATCATGCTTAAAATGTGTAGTAACAATATTAATTGGGAAATCAAAGTTCATAACAATTGCAGTTGATGTTGTATATGATGGAGATTTATTTCCAAAATATGTATCATCCGGTACACCGCGAATTCTACTTCCGATTTTTTCACCATATCCGCTTACTGAATTGTCATAAAGTTTTGAAGGTGTAAGATTAAAATATGTAAATGCATATAGGTCTATCGCAATTCCAACTGTATCTAAATAATCTCTATCTTCAAGTTTTATGAAATTAAAATATTGTCCTTCAATAGATACTGAAGGAGACCATTCGCTGCGATAGAAGTTATATGGCCAGGAATTTGAAATGCTCCATGAATATCCCTGTCTGTAATTTCCCTTCCAGTTGATATTTGAATTATAAAGTTTATGAGAGAATGAAATATCAGGACCTTTTAAGTCAGAGTTGTTTTCATCTATACCATTTACATCATAATTAATACCAAAATTAACAGATGGTGTATAAGTAAGATATGTATAGTTCTTGAACTTATATAATGATATAGGTGTTGAAAAGTTTATATTGTTCTTAAAATAGATCTCATCATCATAAATAATGTAATCATTTTCTCCAACACAAAATTGATATACTTCAAGATTTAAGGAAATTTTATCAAATGGAAGAATAGCTTTTAATCCTGTCTTAACATTCCATTCAGGATGAGAATCACCAAAGGTGAAGTCTATACTATGATCATTTACCCATGTTAAATCAAAAGGACCGGCCTTAAAAGGGTAGTCATAAGAAATATTGAATCCAGGCGAAAATGTCCAGAAGCCCTGAGATTTATCCTTCTTTATTTCAATATTGAAATCAGAGGTTAAAGGATTCATTGTACCAAGAAAGTTAGTATCCTTAGCTTTAATTTTTGGAATTATCTTTGTTACAGTTGAATCATCCTTAAAGTTTGCATAAGGAACAGCAAGGAAGTGATTTGAATCAACAACAGAAACAATAACATTGATTAAAATTAAACCGTCATCTGTACCGGCCTTTTCCCAGCTAACATCAATTTCTTCAAAAAAGCGTGAGTTTTTAAGTTGCTGATGATAATTCTCGAGATAAGCTTCAAGTTCTTCATTATTAAAAATTGTTTTTTTATCCAGTGGATAGTTTCTTTCAATGCTGCTGGCTTTTGTAGTAGTTAATTTAAAATTGCCTTTTGTATTATAAATACCTTTAGTAATTTTAAAATTTTCAGAGTAAATAAATGGCAATGTTAAAAGTAAACCAAGGATAATAGCAGTAAGTTTTTTCATTTTTTAATATGCACCTTTTCCAACTAATACGACCCATACAGTTTTGATAAGAATCCAGATATCAAGCCATATAGACCAGTTTTGAATATAATATGTATCAAAAGAAATACGCTCTTCATAACCTGTGTCTGAGCGGCCCGAAACCTGCCACATTCCAGTTAATCCTGGAGAAACAGAAAGAACATAATCTTTATAGTCTCCATATTTTATAAGTTCAGGTTCAGTAACAGGGCGAGGACCAACAAGACTCATTTGTCCAACCAGAATATTGAATAACTGAGGAAGCTCGTCTAGACTTGTTTTTCTAAGGAATTTTCCAAACTTAGTTACACGTGGGTCATCAAGAAATTTACGATCTTTATCCCATTCAGCGCGTCTTACAGGATCAGTAGCTAAAATCTGCTCAAGAATTTCCTGTGAATTTACACACATAGAACGGAATTTCCAGCATTTAATTTCTTTACCGTTTTTACCAATACGTTTATGACCATAAAAAATAGGCCCTTTTGATGTAAGCTTTGTAAGAATGCCAAGAATAATCATAACTGGTAAAACAATTGGCATGGTAATCAAGATTGCAAGTACATCAATACAGCGTTTAATGAAAAGGTTTCTCTTAAAAGTAAGGTTATGAATCGAAGAAAAACCAATGATTCCACCAATGTCTTTGAGCTGCTGTGTATTTGTAAAGAATGCCTGATGCTTTGAAACAGTAGTAGTATATCTGTAAGAAGACATGATGTATGACATATCGCCTTGATAATCACAAATAATTGCCTGTTTAATATTATGGGCCTTAATTTGTTTGTGTAAATCTTCTGAAGGAGGATAAACAGGAATTCCCTGATAATCAGAAGACTCTTTAGCACTGGAATCAATAATAATTGCCGGATGATATCCTAGATACTTTAATTTAATGAGTTTTTCAATAATAAAATTACCGCTTGATTTATCTGTATAAATGATTACAGGTACTCCCCACCAGCGGAAATGTGCAAATGTATGTTTAGCAATTTCGCGGAATGCTGGGAGTGCAATAGTACAGATTGGAAGAGAAACCATAAATGCACAAGCAACAGCCTTTCCTGTACTATCCTTAAAAATAGTTTCAAGGAATAGATAGTCATCATTTACATTTCCGAGATATACAGTAAGAATTATTGCAAGAAAACTGAAAAAGGTACAACCGAAATAATGTTTAATATCTTCTGTTGGAGAATTCATTATTCCAGGGTAAAGTCCGTTTGCTGCAAAAAGAATCAGAACAAAAGGAATGTAAACTGAGTAATTTACAAAAGACTTAAAATTTATATCAGAAGAATCAAATATATTTACAATAAAAAAGCCTGCACCAATACATAATAAAAGTATAATGGCGTCAACAATAAAAAGAGAAAAGCCAGAGATAAAAGAGCTTGTATGTGGATGATTTTTCTTAAAATACGCAGATACTTCCATATATAGTTTTTATATTATAACATTTTATTTCTGTTTTGTACAATAAAGTTAATCTTTTTGATGAACTCATTTTCAGAAAATTGCTGTACATGTTCTGTAAATGCTTTTCTGTCGTTGAAATCAGACTGTCTTTTTTCAAAAGAGTCCATACATTTGATAAGTGAATCAGTAGTCTGCTCATCAAAGAACATACCTGTAACATTTTCCTTAATTGAATCCAAAGCACCGCCTTTTTTATAGGCAAGAACAGGACAGCCGGCAGCATTTGCTTCAACAGGAATAATACCAAAATCTTCAATTCCAGGGAAAAGAAGTGCCCTTGCCTTTGAAAGATAATCTGCAATTGCCTGGTCACTTACGCGTCCTGTAAAAGTTACAAGACCTGATTTTGTATATTCAGCAGCTTTTTTTGATTTTCCGTCACCAATAACAACAATTTTGCGTCCAGATTTAATGCAGGCTTCAATAGCAAGATCTGCACGTTTATAACCGACGAGCTGACCAAAGAAAAGATAGAAATCTTCGGGATTACGTGGATTATCAATATATTTTTGGATTGCACAAGGAGGGTAAACAACTTCTGCATTTCGTTTGTAATAACGGTTGATTCTGGAAGCTACATAATGAGAGTTTGCTACAAAGTAATCTACGAGATTACTGGAACTAATATCCCAAAGACGTAATCCTGGTATCATCTTTTTCATAAAGAATTTTACAAGAGGATTTGATTTCTTGAAATATTCATGATACATATCCCATAGATATCGCATTGGAGTATGACAGTAGCAGATATGGAATGCATCTGGAGCCGGGCAGACCCCTTTTGCAGGACCGGATTCGCTGGAAATAATAAGATCATAACCTGTAAGGTCGAGTTCCATTAAAGCTTTTGGCATAAAAGGCATATATTTCTGATACAGTTTTCTTGCCATAGGGTAGTTGTTGATTTTTGTAGTATATACTTTGTGGCTTCTGATTATATCTGAAACAGCATCAGGATTATAAACATTTGTATAAATATCAGCCTCCGGAAACATTTTACAAAGAGTTTCCAGAACTTTTTCGCCGCCACGCATTGTAACAAGCCAGTAATGAACTAATGCAACTTTCATTTTATGCTCCTGAAGGTATTTATGATTATATTTGCTGTATTTTTGAAAGAATATTTCTGAGGAATAGCAGAAGCGACCGGGGCCGGTTTATTAAAGGCTTCCTGGATTTTTTCTGCTAAATCTTTGCTGTCTGCTGTCATAAAGAATGTAACAGGAAATCCTTCATAGATTTCTTTGAATACAGGAATATCAGACATAACAACGTTTGTGCCCAGATATAAAGCTTCCATTGGAGGCATTCCAAAGCCTTCGTATAAAGAGGGCTGAACAAGAAGCTTTGCTTTCTGATAATAGGTCTGAAGTTCGCTGTCTGAAATGCGGCCGGTAAAATTAATATCTTTTTCTGATGAGTTTGAAAGCCGCTGTGCAATTTCCGAATCACCGGAACGGAAATTATCTGCATTACCAACTATTACAAGTTTACAGTCCAGACCATTCTTCTTACAGATTTCAAAAGCTTCAAGCAGATAAGAAAGCCCTTTATGTTTTTTGATGTTTCCTACGTAAATGATTGAGTTGTCTTTTGTAATTTTACCTGTAGAAGGTTTGTCGTTATTAGCTGTAAAATGCTCAGGAACAGAATTATATGTGACAATCAAAGGCTTTTTTCTCAAACGGAGTTTTTCTTTGATCCGGTCTGCAGAAAACTGAGATACAGTAAATATCGATTTAGATTTATTGATAGCCCTCTGATAAAAAAACTTACGAACAATTGTACCTAAAGATGATGAAAGTCCCGGAACATCAAGAAAAACTATATCATGAATAGTTGAAAAAACAGGTATTTTGATGCCGTTAGGAATATTGCAGTAAGGACTGTAAAAAAAATCACACAGGTTAATAATATTTCGCAAACTTTTAGGAAAAAAGAACATTTCTTTTAAGGAAAAAGTCTGAATTTCAGTTTCTATAATATGTGTATTAGCCGGTAATTTAGGAAGACTGTTTTTCTGATTGTTATAAATCAAAAGGGTACAATCGTAGGCTTCCGTAAAATAGGGAAGCAGAGATTCAAGATAAGTACCAATTCCTCCGCTGTTAAGCATGCGGCAGTCAATAAAAAGTTTCATTGATTAAAGTATAATTGTTTATCTGGTTCTTAACAATAGATTGCTTTAAGAAGAAAAAAGTGTTATTTTTCTATATATATGAAGAAAATAGTTTTTATATTTTTAGTTTCATTGCTAACTTTTTCGTTATTTGCAAAATCAGGTAATTCAACTCAAATAATAAAATCTGGTCACTGGGTATATGATGATCTTGAAGCTCTGTGCATGGAATCTAAAACAGAGTTATTCTTTGAAACACAGCCAATGTCTATTGGTGAAATGAAATTTTATTTCAAAAGAATCCCATATGAAAAGCTTTCAGACAGCGGAAAAGTTTTGTATGAAAAGGTAAAAGCTTTTCTTAATAAGAATGATGATTTTTTTCCAGAACTTGAATTAAGACTTTTTGGAAATATAAAAGTTAATCCAGAGTTTTATTATAAATCTAATAAAGATGTAAACTGGAGTTTTAATTATTATTTTCGAGACTTTTTCATAACAATCCCGCTTATAATTGGCTTTTCAGATTATGTAACGATTGAACCGGATTTTATGATTGGTAAAAATCAACCCTCAATTGCTAAATCAGATAATTTTACAAATATCGTATATGCAGGGGATCAGTTTGAATTTACATTCCCACGTTTTGCTTATGGTTCTGCTGGTCATGCCTTTGATAAATGGGGTATAGATTTTTCAATTGCAAAAGAAGGACTTCAGATTTATAACACACAGCTAGGAAGTATTCTTTATAACAGAACTTTTGAAACAGATATGTATTGTTCTCTCAGACTGTATACAGAATACTTAAAATATACGCTTCATGTAGCAGAAGTTGATAACACAAAATTTTTATATCTTCATCAGGTTGATTTAAGGCCATTTAAATGGCTAAAGGTTAATGTTCTTGAAGGTTCTCTATTAAATGCTCCGTTTGAACTTCGTTATTTGAATCCTTTTATTTTGATGCACCAGTTTGGTTCTTGGGAACAGTATGGACATTTACTTACAGAAAACGAACATAAATATTATGGTGAAGGACATTTTTGTGCATATTTTGGTTTAATGTTTGAAATTATTCCATTCAAAAACTTTAAGATATATGGTATGTATGCACAGAATGAGATTCTGGATATGGGAGGCTCAAGATCTGATAGATCTTTGTCTGTTCCAGACAGCATTGGTGGTCAACTTGGTTTTCAGTATGATATAAATCTTCCTGAAAAAGGTATAATAAAAACACATCTCGAAGGTGTTTATACATCTCCATATCTTTATATTAAACAGAGTCCTGACTGGTCCCTTTATAGATTGCGGGATAATATGCAGACATCTGGAGATACCAGTTCATGGATAGGCTCTCCATTTGGACCAGATTGTTTTGCTGTAACATTAAATGCTGAATATGACAGTCAGGAAAAATGGAAAGCAGGAATTGGATATATCTTCTCAATTCATGGTGAGAATACGGCTGAATCTTTATTTAGTCAAAAAACAAATGTTGGAACTGTAGAAGAGCCAGAGGAAATTTATTCCTATTACCCATACGTTCAATATAAGCTTGCTGATGATGATGAAAACCGTATTAAAGCCCGTGACAAAGGCCGCTATATGTGGATGACTGGTGAAAAGACTTACAAGCATCAGATTAAGTTAAGTGGTTCTTATTCTTTCTTGGATAATCTGAGTGTATACGGACAAACTGTTTATACAATTCAGATTTTTAATAATGAAATTAATCATGCAATAGAAATTGCATGTGGATTAGAATATCAATTATTCAAATAAAGAGGCATAAAATGAAAAAGATTATTGTATTATTTGCAGGTATTGTTCTTTTCGGTTTCAACGCTTTTGCTCAGACAAATGCAACAGTTTCTGTAACAGATGAGATTTATGAATTACTCGATGTTGCACAGAAAAAAGGTTTATGCTCTCCGCTGAACAGTTATAAGCCATATACAAAGTCTCAGATTTTGGATACCCTTCGTCAGATTTATGATAATTCAGATAAAATGTCTGAACAGGAAACTAAAATTATTGAGCATTATTTGGCACTTTATGAACCATCAGAAAAAGAAGGTAAGAATAATTTCTTCAATGCAAGCATAAGAAATTCAAGTGAAACATTTCCGCTTTCATTTAATTATAAAAGCGAGTTTGAATTAGTATATTCAGGCGGTCTATATACAGACTCCGACTATAATAGCTGGGGTATGGATAATATGTACAAAATCAATTTTGACGGAGATATAGGTAAGGGCCTTTCTTATAGATTAAAGGGTGTACTCGATTTTTCTAAAATGCCGTTAATGGAGATTGGTAGTTATTTTATTGGTTATCCATGGTATGAAGATGATATTGAAGAATTTTTTGACGGAGACTTAAAGGATAATGGTGATCAATATGATGTATCTGATAAAGCACGCTATATTCGACGTTACTTAAATAATGCATATCTGCCATATACATATAAAAAGCCATGGAGTGGTCAGTTCTATTTTGCTAAGAATATGAGTGCTTCTGGACTTGAAGGTTGGGCAACAAGTTTTGGTATGGGCTTTTCAATTGATGGAGAAATCCGTGGCTCATTACTGAATAATCATATAATTCTTGGAGCAGGACGTTTCGACAGAGAAATTGCAGCAATGGATGAAGGCAGTTCTCTTGTATTAAATAAGCAGGCATATCCATTTATGGCTGTAGATGCACAGTTTAAACTTTTCGAGTTCCTTAAGTTCTATTCATTAACAGGTGTCCTTGAGTATCCTAATCAGGATTATATAAACGAATCAGCAATGCGAAAATTTGAAACTAAATCAGTCAGCCTTGATGATTCTTACTATTTCCAGAATGCATTCTCTCTTAATATGATCGAACTTGATCTTAAAAGGTTACATATGGATTTTGGTAGTTCAGTCGTATGGCCAAAACGCTTTGAACTTGGCTACATGTTCCCTCTTGCAAATTATGTAGAGTATCAGAACCATATTGGAGACTGTGATAATCTTGCTTTATTTGGTGATATAAAATATACAGTTGCAGGTCTTGGTTCTGTATGGGCATCATTCTATCTTGATGAAATAAACGGTTTAAATAATAATCCATTTATATTTACAAGAGCAATGTTTGCTTACCAGGGAGGTATAAAATATATCCTTCCAAAATTACCATTTGCTTCTTTAAGCTTCCGTTATACAAAGATAGAACCATATTGTTATACACACCATTCAATCGATTATGCTCCATGGTATGATCATTATATCTGTGAAAATTATTCAAACAACGGTGAATCACTTGGTTATTATCTTCCACCAAACTCAGACGAGTTTTTGCTTCAGTTTAAAATTAAACCTACTGCAAACTCAAACGCTGGTGCTTCATATCAGTTGATTCGTCATGGTGCAGATTACGGTAGCCAGCAGGTTCCAGGAAGTAATATTTATTCTGAATTAAGTAAATGGAATCGTAATGATTTGAAGAAGTATTTCCTTCATGATGGAGCTTATAATTGGATTCATATAGTAAGTGCTGGTGGTAGAGCTACTTTAAACACAAAATATCCGCTTTCATTCTATGGTAATCTTGGACTTATGTTTAGCTACTTTACTGTAATTGATGATGAAAACTATGATCGTTCTGTATATGGAAATAATGGTAACTGTAAAGATGTAGATTTTAGTACACCGTTTGACATTGCAGATACTGATGAGTATCCGACAATGTTCGGTGCAGTCTTAACAATTGGTTTCAGTATTAATTATTAGTGCTTTCGAAAGAAGACATTTTATTAATCATATAGTCAGCTGTTAATTTACCAGCTTCACCAATATGCTGCCATGCTTCTGATTTATAATGAGCTCTGAGCTTAGCAAGTTCAGGGCTGTCAGAAGCATTTTTTATTACTTCTGCAATATTTTCAAAGTCTTTTTCCTGAATTGGTATACCAATCTTCTGTAATGTTGTTACAGCCCAAGGTTCATGACCAGTATCATAAATATCATATGGAAGCAAATCCATTTCAGAGTTTGCATACATAACAGGCTTGTCACAAAGGAAGGTATAGTCATATACAATTCCTGAGAAGTCTGAAAGCATAATATCAGCTTTTTTCAAAGAGTAGATATTATCACGCTCGTTATCCCATTCAATGTTTTCGTAATCCTTATAGCGTTCATGAAGACGATCAAGCATATCTTTTTCAGAAATACGAGATTGTGGGTGAGGGCGGATAATAATTCTCATTCCGCTCTTTGCAAGTGGATCAAGAAGTTTTTCACCATAGAGTCCAAGAAGTGCACTTTTTCCCCATGATGGTGAAACAAGAACAGTAAATTTATGATTTTCTTCAGATGGAATAGATTCCATTTTTTCTTTAAGAACATCCAGATAGGTACAACCTACAGTTACTAATTCTTTAGCTGGTAAGTTTCTCTGACTTTCAAGAAGTCTGATATCATCAGCCTGGTAATCTCCAGTCATCAGAACGGAATCAAAGTAATCAAGACCAAAAAGACGGTACATTGTAGAGTCTGTGCAGGAATGGAAAATATGACTGTAATGTTTAACATTTTTACTGCGCTTAAGCTGATATACCTGAATACCAGGAGTTGTCATAAGAACAATACCTGCAGAAAGCATATTCAGTTTTGCATAAGCTACATTACCTGTACCAATATATTCTGCTTTTATGAATTCATAATTCTTATCGAATACAGCATCATCTTTAGAACCGGTATAATATGTAATCTCAATTTTACGTTTTTCAAACTCTTCAATTACTGGCTGGAAAACTGTCCAATAGCGTTTGTCTTCACAATAAATTACATATTTCTTATATGCTTTATCTTCCTGTACGCCTTTCTTACCTGCAAAAATTACTTTTAATTTAAGTAACATAGCTTTTGATAAGAAAAAGAGTGTAGCTGCTGCTCCAATAAGTATTGAAAACAGCATACTTCCTGTACCAGGGTCTATATATAGTGGCAGAATCATCATTTTGATACAAAGTCCTTAATTAGTTCTAAAACTTTATCCATATCTGGCTGTGGTGCAACAGTAATTCTCATGGAAAGATGGCTTCCTTCTGTCCAGAGACGTGTAAGGAATCCGTTAGAAGAAAGATAATCTTTAAGAGCTTGTACATCAATTTCTTTATCTTTTTCTCCAAGATTTTCATTAAATCGGATAAAGATAAAGTTTGCAGCAGATTTATAAGCTTTAATTCCCTTAATTTTATTGATTTCAGAAATAAAGTCATCCTTAAGTTTTATGATTGTTTTGGTAAGATTTGAATAATATTCTGTGTCTCGAAGGGCAGCAATACAAACCTTGCGTCCAATGTTAGAAACACGGAAAGGATTCAAGTCAAGCTTGAAAACCTGCTTAGCCATTGGAGTACACAAACCGTAACCCATACGAATACCTGCAAGACCATAAAGTTTAGAGAAGGTTCTGCAGAATACAACGTTGTTATATGAACTTAAAAGATATTTAGCATCATAAGTTACTGTAGAAAGTCCAAGATATGCTTCATCAACAATAATCAGTGAAGATGGATTTTCTTTAATAATCTTCTCAAGATCATTTCTAGAAATTACAGCTCCAGTTGGATTGTGAGGTGTTGTAATAACAATGATTCTTGGTTTTGTTTTCTTAGCTTCTGAAAGAAGATTCTTAATATCAAATTCGTAAGAATCTTTACCAGGAACAACATCATAATAAGCAGCCTTAGCATGGCGTAATTCACAAACTGATTTATAGTAATTCCATGCAGGATTTGAAATAAGTACTGTATCATCCTTATTCAAAACAATTGTCATGATTGTTTTTATAACATCAGAACTTCCTGAATGGATAAAAATAGAATCAGTAGGAATCTCTGTTACTTTTGAAACTTCAATTGCAAGTTCATCTTCACGGGTAAGATCGTATAAATACAAATCTTCCATTTTTGCATTATGAAGAACTTCAAGACACTTTGGACTAGGTCCAAAAAGGTTCTCGTTTACATGCATACGGCCTGTAAGTTGTTCTGTAGCAACAACAGAATACTGTTTAGTATCAGAATAATTTGAAAGATATGAAATACGCTGTGTTGAGTTAATCAGTTCATCTTCTTGAAAAAACTGATCGATAAATTCCTTGAAGTTAGGGTAGAACTGAAGAATATCATCAGTTGTATCAAATTCTTTACATTCAGAATCATCATAGCGTTTAATCTTCATTAAAAGTTCAGTAATATGCTTAATCTGGAAATCATCCCAAAGCATATACTTCATATCTGGATCGTAATATTCCTTTACCATGAGGTCTACAAATTTAGCACTGAAAGATTTTGAGAAGAATGCTTCGCCGATTGTATACCAGGCTTTTTCTCCACCTTTCTTTACTTCAGTCATATATCCACGATCATCAAGACCTTTTACACAATATTCATTACAGAACTCATCTGAATAAAGACATCCGTAATAAGAATCATAAACATAGTCACGATAAACGTTATGAGCAAACCAGTTATCTGAACAGCAGATATAACTTGCTTTGATATAATCCTTAGCAGCATAAAGGGAAGACATGTTGTTCTTTTCTTCCCATTCTGTGTTATCAATTACAATAAGCTCAGGATATTTTTTTGCCATCTCGTAGTATCGTTCTTTAAGATATCCAACTACAAGTACAATCTCTTTAATTCCAGCATCATGAAGCTGTTTAATCTGGCGTTCTACCATTGTATCGCCTTTAATTTCAAACAAACCTTTTGGAAGGTAGTTAGAAAGCGGCATACAACGGCGACTTCGGCCTGCAGCCATAATAATAGCATTGTCAACTTTATATGGAGCCAGAGCTTCTATACCGTCATTAGTAACTTTATTGTTTTTTACCCATCCGGCTTTTGTACAGCTTAAGATAGTATCTTTATTGAATCCTGTTGTATCTTCTTTACGGCGTACTGCCATGATGTAATCAAATTCTTGTTCTGTCATAAAAACTCCTTTTATAAAACAAACAATTACAATGAATTTTTGTTAAAATATTTTAATATCAATAACTAATTAATTCAATAAATCTGTCGCTTGTGTCCAATTTTCATCAACAAAAATATTATCTTTTACTTTATACCAAGATTCTGGTTTAACAGTAAAGGTATAAGAACTTTTGCTGTGATGTGGCATAAAAATGTTATCAATAGTGATTAGAACTCCATCTTTCTTTGCATCTGAGTTAATCTGTTTTCCAGTAAAAGGATTTATTGGATTATCAATAACACCTTCACATGCTATGGTTGGTGTATCTGCATTTGTCATAAAAGACATATCAGTTTTTATAGGACCTGTTGAATTAAAATCTTTTACAAGTAGTAATGGATTAAGATGATCTTTTCTATACTTACCGTCTACTCGTGGATTATTATAATTTTCATCTGAGGTATTTCCATATCCAATTCCGTGATCAGCAACTATAATAATTTTTGTGTTATCATAGGCATCATTTTCTTTTAGATAGTCTGCAAAATCTGCAATCTTAAATAAACATGCTGTATTAATATCATATGATGAATGAAAATGAATTGAGTGATCAATTTTTTTTGTAATATCCAGATAAGAAATATCTTCATTTGAATGAGTTGCTTCATTAGTAATTACAATTAAATTACCAGTATTTGAATTGAAATCAGTTATTTCTGGTAAGAAATATTCAGCACTGTACCAGTCAAGGAAAGAATCCATATCAACGGCACCTTCTGCTCCCCACCAGGAACCTTTATAATATACAACTGGTCGTAAAACTGCTGCCGATTCACGGAATAAACTTACCCAGAAGAGATTTCTGTTTGCACTTTGAATAAGCGAAAGTTGATTTGTCGTTTTTAATCGTTTTTTTAGTTCTCCAGTATATCGTCCATTTAGAGTATATGCTGAAATTTTAGGGTAATTCTCCATAAAACTTAAATCAGCTACATAACTATAATTACCCCATGACAAGTCAGAAACTGTAGCAGTATAGTTTTTTTGTTCTGTAAAAATCAATGGTAAAAGAAGAAGTGATTCATTATGTTTATTCTTTAATAATTCAGTATCTCGTTTATTCATTTCAAAAGGAGTATATTCATAACCACCATAAACTCCAGGGCTTCCCATGAAAGTATGTCCATTAAATGAAATTGTATTAGGATAGAAAGTAAAGCCACTGAGTTTTTCATTTAGTTCTGGAAAATCTTTTAATATATATGGGAAGAAAGAACTTTCTGCTCGATCCTGCATTATAATAATTACATTTTTTTCAGTTTTTGAGAGGTGGAATTTAGTTGCAAAATCAGATTCTTTTGTATTTGAATTTGCAATTCGTGCTGCTTCGAAGGCTTTATATTCTTTTTTTATTTTTGATATATTGATAATTCCAAAAAGCGAAAATGAAGCAAAAGTAATAAGTATTAAACTTGTAAAAATAGAATTCTTTTTACGAGAAAGAATAAAAGGAATAAGGGTAATAATAAGAATATTTACAAAAAGATTTAATATGATAAAAAACTTTGATTGAGCTTCAATTCCACCTATGAATTTTAAAGTAATATCCATTGAACCATAATTACCGGAGAATGCAAATGCATTAATTGAAAAGCCTACAAGCATAATTGAAAAAATGGTAGCAATTATAGTCTGGATTTTTTTATTAAATAGAAAATAAATACAAAGAGGCCATATAACAAAAAGTCCCATGCTCTGCCAGAAAGGGGCATGTAGGAAATTTGTTGGAGAAGTATAATTTTCGATATTTGAAAATTCCTGAACAGAAGAAGATATCAGGTTAGTTGGTAATACAAGACCAGTTAATACACAAAGTCCAAGTGCAGAAAATAAAAACAATCGGAAACGTTTAGTTTTTTCTTCTACAAGATTTGAAAGAGGTTTATTTAAAAGCCAGTTTATACCCTTTAAATAAACTGGAATACCAATTAAAAGCAGCATAGGTAGCGCTGCTGCCATGCGTTTTTTAGGTGAAGCTCCGCCATCATATATAAATAAAACAAAAATGACTACAAATAAACAGCCTGCAACCATCAAATAATAAAGAACTTTAATTGGATTTTTTAGTTTATAAAAAATATTCTTTATAAGACTGAAAATGTTATTCATTGTCCAGTAAAGAACCAGACCTGCTGGACTTGAATATAAGAGTATAAGGAAAATTAAAGCCATTCCATAAATCTGGAATTTTTCTTTAATAGGAAATCCTTTTGTATAAATTGCTCCGGCAATAATATTTATAATTGTCATTGCAATAGGAAGAATATTAACAGGGAATGAACCTATCTTAAAGATAGCATCTTGTTGTCCCATGTCACGGATAAAAAGAAATGACTGACCTTGTAAAGCTGGCATTTTGGAAAGACAAGAATATGCAGCCATAAAAAATGGAATTTGAATTAAAAGACCAAAACTGGAACGAAGTGCCATCATAGGGTGATAATGATTCTGCTTATAATAAGTTGAAAGAATCATGTATTGTTCATCACCTTTAAATGCTTTTTTGATTCGTTCAATTCCTGGTTTTAGTTTTGTCTGTGTATCACGTTCTATTTGCTGCCATTTTTCTGCAACAATATAAAGTGGAAGACAGAGCAGTGTAACTGTAAGACTAACTCCGAGAATAGCAATGCCAGTATTGTCAAAAAGTTTATCAAAAGTTTTATAAGAAATTTCGATTAATTGAACAATCGGGTAAAGAATAACAGTATATAAAATATTTGCAAGATTCATTATCTAAAACTCCTGAAGATTATTCTGTAAAATATTATACAGTTTTTGTGCAGCTTTGTCATAAGTATAATTATTTAACACTTCTGCAACCTTATAGTTATAATCTGATGGAAGATTTGTAAGCAGATTTTCCAGATTACAATTTGAATCATAAGGGTTTATATAAACAGCACTGTTTTTATAAATTTCTGGAAGACTTGCTGCGTTAGCAATTATAATTTTTGCACCTACAGAAAGTGCTTCCAGAGGAGGAATTCCAAAACCTTCATAATAGCTTGGAAAAATGAATGCTTTACAGTTTTTCATAAGCCATTTGACTTGAGAATCTGTAACATATCCTAAGAGTTTTACGTTTGGAAGATTCTTTAAAACTGCAATATCTCCACTAACAAAGCCAGAAACAGCCTTTCCGCTTATTGCAAATTTTTCTTCCGGATGATCGACTGCGTACTTTGCTATCCAACCAAGATTTTTACGTTTCTGAAGAGAACCAAGAGTAAAATAAAAAGTTCCGGGAGTTAAAAAGCCATCCGAATCTGCAAGAGATTCATATTTTACATCTCGAAAATGTTCCCAGCCATTCGGGATTACTTCTATATTTAGTTTTATTGTTTTATATATCTTTTGAATTTGTTCTTTTGAAAAATCTGAAACTGTAAGAACTTTTTTGGCATTATGAACAATGTTTCTGTAATTAAAACAACTGTATAAACGCACAAGTTTTTCTTTTATAGAACAAAAATCTTGTGGATATTGCTTTGCATATATATCGTGTATAAAACTGATTCCACAATTGCGCCCAAGTGGGGCAGTGTTACTAAAATTAATTCCAGTTGCCTGAAATCGTTTACACCAGCATGCAAATTGGAATAAATCCCAAAGTGGAAAACTTTTAAGTTGTTTATCAGATTTTATTATTTTTATATTTTGAAATTGAGGAACTGTTTTTGCGTTTGATGGAATAATAATTCCTATATAATCATTTGAAGTTAATAGTTTATCTAATCGTTTACATATTTCAAAAGCAAAGCGTTCAATTCCTGTTAGATTCCTACATAAGAAATTAGAATTAATAAGATATTTCATAAATAATTTTAGTCTCTACTATATAAATCTCTTGTATAAACTTTGTCTTTTACATCATTAAGTTCATCTGTAAGTCGATTAGCAAGAATTATATCGCATTTGTTTTTAAAAGAATTTAAATCTTTAATAATTTCTGAATTAAAGAAATTATCTCCTTTATAAGTTGGTTCATAAACAACGACATTTATTCCTTTTGCTTTGATTCGTTTCATAACACCCTGGATTGAACTCTGACGGAAGTTGTCACTGTTTGCTTTCATTGTAAGACGGTATACACCAACTGTTTCAGGTTTTTTTGCAATAATCTGGTCAGCAATAAAATCTTTGCGGGTAACGTTAGATTCAACAATAGCACGGATAAGATTCTGAGGTACATTATTATAATTAGCAAGCAACTGTTTTGTATCCTTTGGAAGACAATAACCGCCATATCCAAAACTTGGGTTATTATAGAAGTCTCCAATTCTTGGATCCAGACATATACCTTGAATTATCTGTTTTGTATTCAAACCGCGAACTACAGCATAAGTATCCAGTTCATTAAAATAGGCAACTCGTAAAGCAAGATAAGTATTTGCAAAAAGCTTTATCGCTTCAGCTTCAGTACAATGAGGGTGAAGAACAGGAATTTCATCAGCAGGTTTTAAAGCTCCCTGTTTAAGAAGTTCAGCAAATTGAATTGCTTTGTCTTTTAATTTTTCATCATCCTTTGGATAACTTGTCACAATTCTGCTTGGATAAAGATTGTCATAAAGTGCATGACCTTCTCGTAAGAATTCAGGACTAAAAATCATATTTAAGTAACCAGTATCTTCACGTAATTTTTCTGTATATCCAACAGGAACTGTTGATTTGATTACAACTGTAGCGGTTGAGCCGCATTCTTTTATTATATCCATTACAGTATCAATGCTTGATGTGTCAAAATAATTTTTATCTGGATTATAGTTTGTTGGAGTTGAAATAATAATAAAATCAGCATCTTTATAAGCGGAAGCACCATCTGTTGTAGCATTCAAATTCAGATCTTTTGTTTCTAAGTATTCTTCAATTTCTTTATCAATAATTGGTGATTTTTTATTATTAATTAGATTTACTTTTTCCTGAATTATATCTACTGCGGTTACTTCATTATTTTGAGCTAAAAGTATAGCATTAGATAGTCCAACATATCCTGTTCCTGCGACTGCGATTTTCATTTTAAACCTCGATTATTTTTTGAGTTTTTTTCCTAAAGTACGTAGAAAAGAAGCTTGTACTTCCATAAAAGTAAAAAGCCCTGGTAATTTTTCTTTGATATCTGCAAGTGTAAAAGTTAAAGGCGACTGCATAATACTTACAATTCTTTTATCATTTATTAAATGTACATTGTTAAATTGAAACTTTGGTTCCAAAATCATTTTCTGAATATCTTCTGGAATAGCTCCAGATTCTTTAATACGATTCTGTAAGTTTTTATCAGCAAGTTTATAATATGGAATATAATTTTTACCACTAAATTCACTGGAATAATAATGAATAATTTTTGCATCCTTTAGATATGCTAAACCTCCGTGACTCGGTTGACAATTCCATATACCGTTTAGATGCCCCATTTTCAGACCAGTACGATAATTAGCTTCATTTAATGCACTTTGGTCATGAAAATCATGCTTTTTATATGCAGAATATTTCCATACTTCATTCCATGTTTTAAACAATTGTTTTGTCTGTTCACCTTCTTTAGCAAGAATAATTCCACCATTTATATTGCACTCAGATTGCTGTGTTCCCTTAAAGCCAAGTTTTTTATCTCGTTTTAAAAAATAATTTTTATGAATATGATCTTCTAACATACAGTGTCCATCAAGAACCCCGGCCGTTTCAAAAGATTCATTTTTAATTGAAGATAAATCATCACAAATTATAGTATCGCAATCAATGTATAAAAAAGAACCTTCAACATAATCAGGAATAGAAGTTTTAATCAAACGACTACGTTCTATATTGGTAACTGAATTATCAAAGTCAATTGTTTTGATTAAACTTGCAACTGATTTAAGTTCTGTACGTTTATATTCAAGAGTAAAAGAAGATGCTGTTTTGTCATCAACAAGAACAATTATATCGGCATTTGGCATTTTTTGTCTAAGTGACCATACCGACATAAGACATTGCTCATAATACAAATCTTTAGGTGTTGAAGTCAGTACATAAACAAATTTCATATTTATCTATTGTAATAAGTTTTATACCATTTTGCAAATGCAGAAAGTCCCTGTTCAAGTGTTGTAGATGGTTTAAAATCAAAGTCTTTTTCAAGTTCTGAAACATCTGCATAAGTCTGATAAACATCTCCAGGTTGCATTGGAAGAAGTTCTTTCTTGCCAGGTTCAGAAATAATTCCTTCTTTTATCAGACAATTTTCCAAAATTTCAACAAAATTCATAAGGCTGGAAGGTTTATTATTTCCGATATTATAAACTTTATAAGGGGCACCATCCTCTGTTTCTTTAGGTATTTTTTGAATTACATTAATGATTCCTTTTACAATATCGTCAACAAAAGTAAAATCACGGTACATATCGCCCATATTATAAATCTGAATAGGTTCTCCTTTTACAAGCTTATTAGTAAACTTAAAATATGCCATATCTGGTCGACCCATAGGACCATAAACTGTAAAAAATCGTAAACCTGTACTTGGAATTTTATATAGTTTAGAGTAGGCATGTGCAAATAATTCATTTGACTTCTTTGTAGCAGCATAAAGGGAAACTGGATTATCTACTTTGTCATCTGTTGAATATGGAACTTTTTTATTAGAACCATAAACACTGGATGAAGATGCATATATAAGATGCTTTACAGGATTTTCTGTCTGCATTGTAGAACGACATGCTTCAAGTATATTATAAAAACCAATAATGTTTGAATGAATATAACTTTCTGGATTAGTAATTGAATAACGCACTCCTGCTTGTGCTGCAAGATTTACAACAATAGTTGGCTTATAGTTAGAAAAAACATTATTAAGAAAGTTTTGATCAGCAATATCTCCTTTAAGAAATGTAACCTTTCCTTTAGTATTTTTAAGCATATTAAGTCGTTCTTCTTTTAAGGAAATATCATAATAGTCTGTTATAGAGTCAATTCCAATAATTGATATAGAAGAAAATTGTTCCATAAGAGCTTTAGTAAGGAAACTTCCGATGAATCCTGCAGCGCCGGTGATTAAAATTGTTTGGTTGGAAAGTGTAATATTCATTTTTCATCCTTAATATCTTTTAGATTAAAGATATATATTATAATTAATATTTTATAAGTATTGTTTTGTAAACTCAATAGATGAATATAATCCTTTTTATATATAAAAAAAATATATTTTATAATAATACTATAATTAATTTTGTATTTATTATAAAAGAGTTTATAATTATTTATAATGAACACGAATAATTACAAAGAAAGAGATTCAAATATTGAATTATTACGATGTTTACTGATGTTTATGATTATGTGCTGTCATATTAAGGCACATGGACTTAGATTTATTAATGAAACTATAACTCCAATGGAAGCGTTTATGTCTTCATTTAATTGGAGTGGAAGTGTAGCAAATTACTGTTTCATGCTTATTTCAGGTTTCTATCTTTCATCAAGAAAATTTTCATGGAGAAAAGAAGGTAAAATATATGTTCAATTATGGTTTTATAGCAGTATTTTTGGATTATATTTATATTTGAAACAATGTAATATTTATCCACAAGGACTGATAATAGATTCAAATTCAGTACCGAAAATTATGGATAAAAAACATCTAATAGCTTCTTTTTTGCCATTCCTAACAAATCAAAATTGGTATGCTTCTGCATATTTAATATTTTATCCTTTATCAATATATGCTAATAAACTATTACAAAATCTAGAAAGAAAAGAACATTTTAATTTGTGTATTATACTTATTATAATTAGTGCTGGACTATCAAGTATACCATTACAAAAAGCATTTGATCCTGATTATTTAATTTATTTTTTCACCTTTTATTTTATTGCAAATTATATAAAAAAATATAATCCTTCTTGTTTTAATAATTTTAGGAAAAATTTAATAATATCAATATGTCTTATTTCTTTTTTCGTTTTGTGGGCTAATGGGATTTATTATGTTTCAAAATGTATAGAATTCGTTAGTAATAATTATAATTTTTTCGTATCCTTAATTATAAATGACTTGTTAAAGGTCATAACTGCAATTTATATTTTTTGTACATTTAGGGAATTAAAACTAAAACAAAATAAAATAATAAACTTAATAGGTGGGTGTACATTTGGAATATATTTAATTCATAATAATAGAACTTTCAAACATTATATGTGGTTTGAACTATTTAATACTCAATCATATATTGAAAGTGTATATTTGCCTTTATATTGTTTAAGCTGTGTCGTAATTCTTTTTGTTATTGGAACATTAATAGAATTAGTAAGACAAAAATTTTTTGTATTATTAAAAGTAATTATCAATAAATTATTTCTAGAGAAAAACATAAATAAATTTAACAATAGTTAAAAAGATTTTAACTATTTATAGATTTTATAATTATGATGCGGAATTCTTTCACTTTCAGGAGGTAAATTCATATAACCTTTATGAGTCAGAGTCAGCACAGAATCGTAATTATTTGGAATATATACTTTATGTCCTTCAAAATCAACTTCCGGTGGATTTATAAATAGATTTTTTTCAATGGGATCACAATCGTATAGAACTCCCACATAATTATCTTTTTCATTATGAAATCTGGAATTATATTTAATTAGTTTTGAATCAAAATCATAGTTCTTACCCCATAAAATCTTTAGGATAATGTAAAGAAGACATCGGACAAAAAATTTAAGGTTCCTTTTACCATTGTCAGGATTTAAATAAATCATATATTTTTTATCCCAATTTCTGATTTTCTTTCCAAATTTTTTTCCATGTTCAAAGGTATTACCACAATAATCTAAGATATAAATATCTACAAATGCGCCCAAATCAAATTTTTTTTCATAAGAATAACTTGATTCAAATATATAACTTGTATCAACAAAACGTGGAATTGATGGGGAGTAATTTTTTGTATTACTTCTTGTACATATTTTAAAAGGTTTTAGCTCCTCCTGGTGTGATTCCATGTATGTTTTTAGAATTTCATAATCTTTTCTAAGCATCATTACATCGATATCATCATCCCAAGGAATAAAACCTTTATGTCGTATAGCACCAATAAGTGTTCCAAATGCCATGTAATAATGTATATTCAGTTTTCGGCAAATCTCATCAAGTTTAAGAAAAGTTGAAAAGCATGCCTGTTGTATTTCCTGTAAATTTAATTCTTTCATATTAAAAATCCAAAATTAAGATTATATATTCAAAAATATGTATTTATGTTACAATAAACTAATTTTACAATAATTTTTGAGGAAAGTAAAATGCATTATGTTAATCCAATAATTAAGAACTTTTTGAGAACAAATCAACCGGAAGATAGAGGAAATTATATTCGCCTTGATCAGAATGAAAATCCTGATGGACTTCCAAAATGGCTTTTTGACGAGGCTATGAAAAAAATCACTCCTTCATATCTTTCGTTATACCCAGAAGAAATCAAATTTACTACAAAGTACGCAAAACTTCTTGGTCTGGAATATGATAATGTTACTTTAACAGACGGTTCTGTTGTTGCAATGGGATATGTAATTAAGGTTTTTGGTGAGCCCGGAAAAACTCTTTTATGTGTAACTCCAACCTTTGGTATGTATAAAGTATATGCGGACATGGCTCAGATGAATACAGAAATGGTACATTATGAATCTGATTATTCTTTTGATATTAATAAACTGATTGATAAAATTGATTCAAATACAGGTATTGTTTCTCTTGTTAATCCAAGTATGCCAATTGGAAATGTTTACTCAGATGATGAAATACGCCGTGTTGTTGAAAAAGCTAAATCTGTAAATGCTCTTGTAATAATTGATGAAGCATATCATTACTTTTATGATAAACATTCTCTTAATCTTATAAAAGAATTTGATAATGTTGTAATTCTCCGTACATTCTCTAAAATGCTTTCAATGCCAGGCTTACGTATGGGTGCTGTTATTTCCACAAAAGAAAATGTTCAGTATGTGAAGAATTATAAGCCGCACTATACAGTAAACAATGTTGCTCTTGCTTTTGGTGAAACAATTGTAGATAACTTTGATAAGGTAATTACAGAGCTTAAAAATACATTTAATGGTGGTAAAGACTATCTTATCAAAGCATTGGAAGATAACGGCTATTCATATATTCCAACTTATGGCTGTTTTATCTGTATAACTCCAAAATATAAAACTGCAGAAGAAATTACAGAAGAATTAAAGAAACAGAATATTTTAATTTTCTGTGGAAAAGGAGATAGTGCAGGTTTCTTAAGAGTTACAATCTGGGATGTAAAATATATGAAAATGTTCATGGATGCACTTTTGAAAATAGATGTAAAATAAGGATTTCATATGAAAAATATTGCAATCATTCTGGCTGGTGGTATTGGTTCAAGAATGGGCGGGCCAATGCCTAAACAATTTTTATCATTAAATGATAAACCTGTAATTGTTCATACAATCGAAAATTTCCAGAAAAACAAACAGGTTGACGAAATCATTATAGTTTGTGTAAAGGATTGGATTGATCATCTAAAAGAAATACTTGAAGAATACAAAATTTCAAAAGTTACTGATATTATTGAAGGCGGTGAAAGTGGACACGATTCAACCCGTAACGGTATTTTCAGTCTGAAAAATAAACTTTCAGAAGACGATTTTATTATAATTCATGATGCAGCTCGTCCAATACTTCCGCAGGCTGCCATTGATGATATGTTACGAATTGCACATGAAAAAGGAAATGCATCTCTTGCAATACCTTGTTATGAAACTGTAATTTATACAGATGATGGAAAAATGGGAAACAGTCAGCTTGATAGAAGCAAAATAATGCGTATTCAAACTCCACAGGCATATAAATATGGACCTATCCTTCGGCTTTATGAAAAAGCAGAAGCAGAAAATAAACATGATTTTATTTATGCAGATTTAGTTCTGATTTATTATGGTGAAACTGTTTATTTTTCTAGAGGTTTTACTAATAACATAAAAATAACCCGAAAAGAGGATATTCCGCTTTGTAAGGCACTTATGACATTTACAGAAGAGGAGTTGTTTTCATGAAAATTGCAATAGGTTCAGATCATGCAGGATTCAGTTATAAACAGAAGTTAATCGAATTTCTTACTTCAAAAGGTTATGATGTTATAAATGTTGGAACTGATTCTGAAGAACAGGTTGATTATCCAGTTTATGCAGATAAAGTATGTAAACTTATAGAAGAAAAATCTGTTGATACAGGCATACTCATTTGTGGAACTGGAATAGGTATGAGTATGGCTGCAAATAAACATAAATCTATACGTGCTGCTGTTTGTACAGATTTAAAATCAGCTGAATTTACAAGATTACATAATGATGCAAATGTTTTATGTATGGGAGAAAGAATAATCCCTTATGAACTTGCGCAGGAAATAACTGAAAAATATTTAACTACAGAATTCTTAGGCGGAAAGCATAAGACTAGAATAGATATGTTCAGTAAATAAACTTTAGCTAAAGGTAGTTTATATGAAAATTTATGCTATTATGCTCGTTAAAAATGAAGCTGATATAGTTGGTAAAGTAATTACAGAAGCCGAAAAATGGGCAGATAAAATTTTTATTCTTGATAATGGTTCTACTGATGGAACCTGGGAAATTATACAATCCTTAAAAAATGACATTGTTACTCCATGGAAACAGTATTTTGGAGATTATCATGACGGCTTAAGAGCTGATGTATATAATGAATTTAAATCAATTTCTAAACCAGGTGACTGGTGGTGTTTTAAGCTTGATGCTGATGAAATATATGCCGAAGATCCAAGAGAATTTTTACAGAAAATTCCAAAAAACTGTCATTTAGTAGCTAAGCAATCCCTGGATTATGTAATAACTAATGAAGATGTTGAAGAATATGAATTTACCGGAAATTTTGAGCATGACAGCCAATATTTAAAATATTTCAAAAATCCATGTTATTCAGAACCACGTTTTTTCAGATATAGAAAAGGACTGAAATGGATAAAAACTCCATATGCTCATTGGCCACAAAAGATTGGTGTTCTGGCTGATGAGAATATTTTATGTAAACACTATCAATGCCGTTCTCCTCAACAGATGCAGGCTCGTATTGATTTAAGGAACAATACCTGGGTTAAGAAAACCGGAATTGTATGGAAAACTAAAAAAGAAACAGACTGGCATGAACTTTTGAAACCTAGATGTGAACTTTATTATGATGATGGAGATATGGAAAAAATCAGAAAGCTTGAAATTGACAGAGGTGATTTTAAGCAAGGTACACTTAAAAAAATGATTAAACGTGTTTTAATAGCTCTCCATTTATATCAATAAAATTACTGTGTGTTAAAGGAAAATAATATGAAAAGAATGACAACCGATGAAATGAAAGCCACAATGCTTCCAATGATGAAATGCATACATGAATACTGTGAAACTAATAATATTCGATATTCATTATCAGGTGGTTCTCTAATTGGAGTCGTTCGTCATAAAGGTTATATTCCTTGGGATGATGATATTGATATTATGCTTCCACGTCCAGATTATGACAAATTTGTACAGAGCTTTAATTCAACACAAAACAGATATAGACTGATTAGCTGCGAAACAGATAAAGATTACTTTCAGCCATATGCAAAAGTTGTTGATACACAAACTAAACTTGTTGAACATTATGATAAAAAGATGAAATCATTGGGAGTATACATTGATGTTTTTCCTATTGATGGTTTACCTGATGATGACGAAAAAAGAATTGCTTACTGGCATAAACTATTTAAATTACGTAATCTGATGTCCTGTACGTATGAGAAAAGTTTAAATAGTGAAAAAGGAATAAAAAAATTATTAAGAAAGATTATTTTTTATTTATCACATATATTCCCTGCAAATTTTGCTGCAAAGCGTTTAAACTCTTATGTAAGAAAACAATATGATTTTGACAAATCAAAATATGTAGGATGTATTGTTTTTGGATACGGAATGAAAGAAGAGGTTCCACATTCTTTTTATGAAAAATTAACTGATATGGATTTTGAAAATCTGAAATTGAAAGCTTCTGAAGAAAACTATATTTATTTATCAAATATATATGGAGATTATATGAAGCTTCCGCCAGAAGACCAGCGCAAAACACGTCATCATGCAGAAGCTTATTTCTTATAATGTTTTTTCAGCATTGAAAGAATCATTAATGCAGAGGAATGTCTTAATAAACATTCAATAATTGCATAAACAATACTTCCAGTTATAACGCTTATAAGAATTTTTATTGTAATATTTGTAATTGTAGAAACAATTAAATAAAGTACCAGAAGCATTAATGCAGACCCAATAAGAGCTTTAAGTAAATCATAGAAATTCTTTTTGTTATTTATATATTTCCAGCCTGCAAAAAGTTTTACTATTGGTAAGGTAAGATCAACTAAAAGAGTTGCGATTCCTGCTCCGAATACTCCCCATTTTATTCCATATTTTAAACCATATGTAATTAAAATCCAGTTTAAGCCGCCATTTATAACAAGGGCTATAAGCTGTGCGTAAAGCATAAATCTTTCAAGCCTGTTTGGGGTAAGAATTAAATTATTTAAATAACTATTAAAACTGCAGAATATAATACTGATTGCAAGGAGCTTCATTGTTGGAACAGAATCCAGATAATTATCACCACAAAAAATAATTGTTAAAGGCTCTGCTAAAAAGAGCAGACCAACAGCGGCCGGAATACTCAGGAAAAAAGTAATACTCAAGACTTTTGTTAATAAAGATTCATATTCATCAGATTCTCTATGGTTAATTAAATATGAACTTCTTGGCATAAAAGTTGAAATAATAGAAGTGATAAGCTGCCGAACCATTTTACTTAGTTTTGTAGCCGCAATATAAAGACCAACACTAAGATCTCCAGATAAAAAACCTAACATAATGGTATCCAATACTCCATTAACTTTTCCTGCAGCATCTACAGAAAAGAAAGTAAGGATAGGTTTTATGTGTCTTGTAAGTTGTATTGGAGTTTTTTCCCGTAAATTAATGTATTTTCGAGAGTGTATAAAATTAAAAATATTGGCACCCACATTACTAAATACACCAATACCGGCATATATTAAATAGTCCTCTTTGGATTTTACTAAAGTGAATAATAGAATAAGACTTATTATTTGAAAAGCAATATGTCGGATAGTTATATATCCATAATCTTCTTGAGCTGTATATAACCAGCCAATTCCTATTGTTGAGAATAAAATTTTTGTTGAGCAGATTATAAGAAGTAACCTGTAATCTGAAAGACGGTTTATAAATAGAAGGCTGATGATTAATAATAAATATGCAATTGTAGTAGTTATGAAATTGAAGAATAATATTTCACGGGTTAATTTAGAAAGCTCATACTTATTATCTCTTATTCTTGCAGCTTCCCGGGCTGCATATGTTCCGATTCCGAGATCAGCAATTAATAAGAAATATTCAATAATGGAATTTGCAAAATTTACAGAACCAATTCCTTCTGGAAGTAAAATTCTACTTGCATATGGAAAGGAGATGATTGGAAAAATTATATTCATTACGCTTTTTATTGAACTAAAAAGCGCATTTTTTTTAAGTGATTTTTGTCTTATGTCTGACATACTTAAACTATATTATAATGATTTATAATGAAAATTTAAACAATTATTGATATAATTATGTATACGAATATTTTAGGAGAGTAATTACTTATGGTTCCACTTAATATAGAATTACCCGAACATTTCCTTGAAGAAGAAGAAAGAGAAGGGTATATTGTAACATCCCAAATGAAAGAACTATGGGCAGTTCAAATAGATTTACTTTTTCAATTAGATAAAATCTGTAAAAAATATATTTTGCGATATGTTGCAGATGGCGGAACTTTATTAGGTGTATTCAGACATAAAGGTTATATTCCTTGGGATGATGATATTGATGTTTGTATGCCTCGTTCTGATTATGAAGAATTATGTAAAATTGCTCCAAAAGAATTAAAATATCCATATTTTTTTCAAAATGAAAATACTGATCCGGGCTGTGTTTTTGGTTTTTCTAAAATATGTAATTCAGATACAGCTATGGTTCTTGAAGTAAATAAAAATAGAAATTTCAAATTTAATCAGGGAATAAATATAGATATTTTTCCTCAGGATAATGTTCCAGATGATGAAGAGGAACAAAAAAAGTTTTTTGAAGAATTACAAATATTAAGAAGAAAAGGCAAGATATTCCGTAACCGGATGCATTTAGATAATGGGGAAAAGAATACCATAAAGAAAATATTTGCATTTATTATGGAAAAATTAAAAATAAAAAATTATCCATATTTTAAGTTTGAAAAGGCATGTCAAAGATACAATAATAAAGACTGCAAATTATGTGGAAGTATTTCTTTCAGACCAGAAAGATGTATCGGCCTTAGACATACAGCAAGTTTTTCAAATATTGAAGAAAAACCTTTTGAGTTTTTTACACTCCCATGTACCACAGATGATGAATGGTATTTAACTGATTTTTATGGTGATTGGAAAACTCCGGTTAAGGGAAGTTCGCTTCATGGTGGAGTTATTATAGATACTGATAAGTCATATAAGGAATTTTTCTAAGAGGTATTTGTGTGAATTCTTTTATAGAAAAGAAATTTGGAAAATATTATCATCCGATTATCTGGAATTTGAAAAGAACATGGAAATATAAAGTTATATATGTTTCTGTTTATAAGAAATTAATAAAACAAACAAAAATAATACCTGATAGTGTTATAATATTTACTCGTGATTATGAAAAAATGTCTCCTTCTTTTGATAGGATTTATACACAATTAAAAGAAAAACAATTTTTAATTACAATAATTAATAGATTAAATAATGAAAATGAAGAATTAGATTTTATAAAAAAACTGGCTTCTGCAAATTTTGTAATAGTAAATCAGGCATGTACAATTATAAATGCTTTACCAATCAGAAAAGAAACTAAGTTAATAAATTTATGGCATGGATGCGGAGCATTAAAAAAATTTGGTTGCTCTAAAATGAAATCGTGGAACAAAAATTTTTATCCTTATAAAAGATTTAATAATTACACATTATTTACGGTGAGTTCAGATAAGATTCTAAAATATTATGAGGAAGCTACAAAGATTCCATTAAGAAAAGGAATATTGAAGCCTATCGGAATTAGTAGAACAGATATTTTTTTTGATAAAACTTTTATAAATAATTGTGAACAAAAAAAGAAACAGCTAACAGAGAAAAAAATAATTCTTTATGCACCTACATTGAGAGGTAATACGTTAACAGAAGCTTTTACGCCTGAATATATAAATTTTAAGGAAATGAAAGCGGCTTTAGGTAATGAATATATTTTAATCATAAAACGACATCCAGATACTTTAGATAAACCATATAATATACCGGATGATTGTAAAGATTTTTGTATTGATTTATCTTTTGATGGTTCTATCAGTGAATTAATAGTTATGAGCGACATCCTCATTTCAGATTATTCTTCATTATTTTTTGAATGGTGTCTTTTTGATAAACCTGTTATTTTTCTTACACCAGATTTTGAAGAATACGTTGATGAAAGAGGTTTTTATATTGATTTTAAGTCGATTGTCGAAAAGGCACGTTGTAATAATACACAAGAATTGATAAATATAATAAAGAATATAAATAATTATGATTTTTCATTTGTAAAGCAAATCAGAAACGATTATATGTCAGCTTGTGATGGTCATTCTACAGAAAGAATAGTAGAATTAATGAAATCACTTTAATATGGAGTAAAATTTGAATAATAAAAATATAATACAGGAAGATATAGAAAGCATTCTTTTACAAAATTGTGATTTTTCTATATTAAAAAACAAAACTATTTTACTGACAGGTGCCACCGGTCTCATAGGTTCTGTCATTACAGATATGCTTTGTTTTTTAAATGTTAAATACAATCTAAATTTAAAATTATTACTTATATCACGTCATGAACATGAATCAAAATCTTCATGCACAAAATACATAGTACATGATATAAATATCCCCTTTGTTTCAAATGAAAAAATTGATTTTATTATCCATGCTGCATCAAATACACATCCTGTACAATATGCATCTGAACCCATTGAAACAATAACCGCAAATATTTTTGGTACCTATAATTTGCTCCAGCTGGCAGAAAAAAATAAAAACTGCAGATTTATTCTTGCTTCAAGTGTAGAAATTTATGGAGATGATAAAGAGTGTAAAACAAAGGGATTTGAAGAAAAAGACTGTGGTTATTTAGATTGTAATACAGTTCGTGCCGGATATAACGAAAGTAAACGATTATGTGAAACTCTATGTCAGGCTTTTCTGGCACAAAAAAAAGTTGATTTTGTCAGTGCAAGACTTTGCAGGGCATACGGACCTACTTTGAAAAAAGATGATTCAAAAGTTATGAGTCAGTTTTTAAGGAATGGAGCAGATACAAAAGATATCATATTAAAAAGTGAAGGACTCCAGTATTATTCATATATTTATTCTGCAGATGCTGCAAGTGCAATTATTTATCTGATGCTCAAGGGAAAATCAGGTGAAGCATATAATATTGCTGGAAAAGATTCTGATATTCATTTAAAAGATTTAGCACAAATTATAGCTGATTATTCAGGAACAAAAGTAATTTTTGATTTACCTTCTGCTATTGAAAAACAAGGTTTCAGTAAAGCACAGCATGCTGTTTTAAATACAGATAAAATTTGTGAATTGGGTTGGAAACCAGTATATTCTATACTTGATGGCTGTAAGAGAACAATTGATTATTTTAAAGTATAAGCATTAATTATTTGAATTAAAAATTATACTTTGCAGAAAAAGAAAATCGGAAATTATGCCATACTAAATATTGTTCATCTGCCTGATTATATATTGGATTAACAATATGACAATATGCCAAACCAGCACCTAATCTGAAATCTTCTGTTATATAATAATCAGAATCTACACCAATTGTAAGAATACCTTTATAAAAATTCCATGTGCGGTTATGCAAATCTCCATTAGCACCTGTGGAAACATCATTTATAGCTTCTTTAAATAAATAACTATTATCAGGATTATATCTATGAATATAAATATGAGATAAACCTTTTGGATAGTAAATTTTACAGCCTAAATATTGACTTTGTCCTCCATAACCAATTCCAGAACCAAGCCACTGACCTTTATTTGTAAATCCTTGTGTAATTATATGATGGAATCCAAAACAATAATTGTATTGCATCTGGAAATCCTGTGACATTTCTGTATTATTCCATTCAAAAAGAATTTCACCTGAAATATTTCCTTTTTTATAAATATCGAAGGCTTTCTTTAAACCAAATGTGTAAGTAAATGTATGCCAGTAATGAGTTGTATATGAATTAATTGTATCTCTTGCATTTATATGATCATCAAATCCGAATTCAGCATATACATCAATTCCTCCTTTAGGAACTAACCAGTTAAGTGTAATAGAAATCTTTTGATCTTCAACTTCATTTCCGGATGCGGCTCCGCTTGTTCCATAAAAAGGATTGAAATATTTGTAAAATTCATTATCATCCCATTTACTTATACAGATTTTATTGATTCCAAGTGTAAGTCCAGGCAAGAAGAAAGGCGAATAAGATAATGTCATTCCGGTTATCTGGTTATGATCATTTGAACTGTCATTATCAAAATAATCACTTTCTGACAATTTTCCAATCCAGAAACGGAATTCAATATCACCAATATAATAATTAATATATGGAATATAAATTTGAGTCTTTCTTAAACCAATATCAAATTTAGGATAAGTGGCAGCGTTATTTGAATGTAAAAGTGGATTTAACCAGGCAGGTCCAAGCCACGGACTTTGAGTTCCAAAGCCTAAGGTTAAATTATACCAGCTCCATCTGATTTCTGAATCACCCCAATCGTAGGTCCAGAAAGCTTTATCACCAAAACGTTGAGGAGCATCAGCACCTTTGTCATTTCCATATCCCCATATATATCCGAATTCATTTGTATAAAAGGAACTGTTATCAACTAACTGAAACGCTTTATTTTGCGAAAAGCTCACCTGCGGTTTCACCGTTAACTCAAAGCCATAACCTTCAAGACGTAAGCCGGCGGTTAGCGAGGTGTTATAGCCGCGGCCCTGCCAGAGGGCGCCGTCGTTCTGTCCGTAAGGGGTGGCTGTATTGTAACTATTAAACCATTCAGGTCCATAAATACGGACAGTAAAATTCTGTTTAATACCACGGGTAAACCAGTTATCGATCGGAGACGCTGGCTGCCACAGTGTATATGTAGTTCCAAGATTGTTATTTTTCCAGATATGAGTTGGACTTTGTTCACCTGAAGTTCGTACTTTTGTGAAGGTTACTTCTTCGTTTTTTTCAAAGGATTCAATTTCATTAAATGTCCATACGTTGTCGCTTAAAGATCTATATCCAAGGGTAGGTCGTTTTACGACTCCTGTAAGAGATAGAAAATCATAATAGTCTTCTTCAATGCTTTTTAAAGATTCCTGAGAATTTAATGTAAAAATCAGAAATATAAATATAAATGGGACAGCAAAATTCTTTAAATTTAAATTCATAAAATAAATTATAGTAAATTCTTCTCAAATAATCTATTTGTAAAAAAAATAATAAAAGTGTACTGAATTGCAAGTTTGCGTGTTTTAAATTATAATAGGAGGATACATATGAAAAGAATAATTTGTTCCGCATTATTTTTAATTACTCTTGTTTTTGCTGGTTTTGCAGATCCATTTAACAGCAGACTTACTGAAAATGAAAGAGCAAAAATTGCTACTGGTGATATTTTAATTAAGAATATAAATTACGAAAAATATATCAGCCTCAAAAAAGGTGAAGTTACTCTTGGAGACAAGCTTCTTTCAGAAATTCATGATTTGAATCCTAAATATCTGGCAGAAGTAATTCAGATTAAGCCATATAAGGGAAATGAAGATCTTCCTCAGCGTCTTGAAACAATCTTAAATAATGTTCCTGAATATGCAGGTATTCCATATTATTCAGAACGTCATGATGCCTGGTGGGATTTGTATGATTCAGCAGAAATTGTAGAAACAATTGACCGTTCTGATGGAAAAACAATAAAGGCTAAGCTATTAATGGAGCCTTTTGACATTGTTCAGGAAGATATCGTACTCACTCGCGGTTCAGATTCTATCTTGTATTCAGCAGTTAATACAAACAAATTGCGATATCTTGATAAATTTGATTGTATCTGGCCACGTAAAATGAAAATCTGTATCCTTTTGTTCCGCGATGGAGATAACTGGGTACTTTATGGAATTGGTGGTGTAAATGCACCTCGTGTGCCATTCTTTACAGAACGAATTCAAACATCATTCATCAACAGAATAAATACTTTCTGTTCATTTATATTTAAGAAATTTTAATAAAAGAAAAGAGGAAGGGGAAAATGATCTGGTTAATCGGTTGCAAAGGTATGCTTGGTAGTGAGGTTGCAAAGCAGCTTGATGAAAAAAAACTTCCATGGATTGGTACAGACAACGAGGTTGATATTACTGATCCACAGGCACTTATTGATTTTACAAATAAAATCGAAACAGCCGCATATTTCCCTTCTGATTTACGCAAAGCAGACAGAAAAATTCAGTGGATTATTAACTGTTCTGCGTATACAAATGTAGACAAAGCAGAAGAAGAACCTGAACTTGCAGAGAAACTTAATGCAACTGGTCCTCTTAATATTGCCCGCGTTGCACGTTCTATTGGTGCTAAACTGATTCATATTTCAACTGATTATGTTTTTGATGGTCAGGGAACTTCTCCATACTCAGAAGAACTTCCAAAGGCACCTCTTGGTGTTTATGGTAAGACTAAAGCAGCCGGTGAAGATGCCATCATGAAGGAAATGAATACCTATTACATTATCCGTACTGCATGGCTTTATGGTTTTGATGGTAAGAATTTTGTATACACTATGACAAAGCTTATGAACAGTCATGACCAGATTCGCGTAGTAAATGATCAGAAAGGTACTCCAACTTATGCGCCAGACCTGGCTTCTGTAATTCTCCGTTTTATCGATAAAAGTGATAATGCTAAATCATTCTTCGGAAAAAACAGTGCTCCTGCATATGGAATCTATCACTTTACAAATGCTGGTCAGACAAACTGGCATGAATTTGCCTGCGAGATTTACCGTCTTGGACGTAAATTCGGCCGTATAACACAGGAATGTACTGTAAATCCTTGTACAACTGAAGAATACGGAGCAAAAGTTCAGCGCCCGGCTTATTCTGTACTCAGCAAGGATAAAATCGCAAAGAGTCTTAAGCTCAAGATTCCAGAATGGCAGAACAGCCTCGAGAAATTCATTAAGAGCGACAGATTTAATCCTCTTTAATCATAAATAATACTTCAAACAGAAACAACTTTTGCAAGTAAACAGAAACTGTGGTATAATATCTTTATGATTTCAAAGAAAGTAAAAGATATAGTTGAAAGCCCATCCAACGGAGTTATCCGCAAGATGTTTGAAGAGGGCGCCATTCTTAAGCAGAAATACGGTGCAGATAAAGTTTATGATTTCAGTATCGGAAACCCCGACCTTGACCCCCCGCAGAAAGTAGTTGATGCAGTTCGAGAAGTAGCTGCAGATACTACCCACCTCCGCCACGGTTATATGCCGAATGCCGGATACCCTGAAACCCGTGCCGCAATGGCCGCAAAAACAGCAAAAGAACAGGGAGTTCCTGTTACTGCAGACTGTGTTGTTATGGAAGTTGGAGCCGGTGGTGCACTTAATGTTGTCCTTAAGTCACTTCTGAATCCTGGCGAGGAAATTGTAATTCCTTGTCCATATTTTGCTGAATATAATAATTATGTTCATAATCACGACGGTGAAGTTGTTCCTGTAAAAACTAAGGAAGATTTTTCTCTTGATGTTGATGCGATAAAGGCAGCTCTTGGTCCTAAAACTGCTGCTGTTCTTATCAATTCACCTAACAATCCAAGTGGTCGTATTTATGATGAAGCTGATTTGATTGCGCTTACAGATATGCTCAAAGAGTTCGGTGCAAAAACAGGCCGTTATCCATATCTGATTTGTGATGAACCTTACCGCGACATTACTTATGGAAAAAAAGTTGCTACAGTTTTTGATAAATATGAATATTCTGTAATTGCAACTTCCTTTGCAAAAAATCTCAGTGTTCCAGGTGAGCGTGTAGGTTATGTTTGTGTAAATCCTGCCTGTCCTGAAAAAGCTGATTTTATTGCAGCTGCAATTTTCTGTACACGTGTCCTTGGCTTTGTAAACTGCCCGGCCTTTTTCCAGAAGGTTATTGCAAAAAGCTGGGATGCAGAATGTGATTTTTCTACATACGAAAAGCGCATGAAAGAAATCTGCGAGGTTATGGATTATGCCGGCCTCAAATATGCAAAACCAGAAGGTGCTTTCTACCTCTGGGTAAAATGTCCTGATAAATGGAATGATGATGATATGGCCTTCACAAATCATCTGAAAAAATACAATATTCTCTGCGCTCCAGGAAGCGGATTCGCAGGTAAAGGCTGGTTCAGAATCGCATATTGCTGTTCTGAACAGAGTATTTTGAATAGTAAAGAAGCTTTTTATAAAGCAGTTCATGAAGAATAGGAGAGCTATATGAAAATTTTGATGGTTACTTCGGAAACAGTTCCTTTTGCTAAAACCGGTGGACTTGCAGACGCCGTTTCAGCACTTGCAATAAATCTTAGAAAACAGGGACATGATGTTCGTATCGTTATGCCTCGTTACTATAAGATAGACCGCAGCAAACTTAAGGCCATTGAGGCTCCTCTTGCTGTTGCCGCTGGAACCATCGAAACCTGGGTAAAGGTTTATGAAGCTCCTCTTCCTGGAACTGATGTTCCTGTTTACTTTATTGATCACGAGCAGTGTTTCGGACGCGACGGTATTTATGGAACTAAGGCTGAGCCTGATTTCCATGATAATCCATACCGTTCTGCTGTTTTGTGCCACGGTGCTTTCCAGCTCTGTCGTCTGCTTGGCTGGTATCCGGACATTATGCATGCCCACGACTGGTTCTGTTGTCTTGTTCCAGTACTATTAAAACACGTTTGCCGTAACGGTTATTTTGCTCATACTGCCTCAGTTCTGACAATTCATAATCTTGGATATCAGGGCTGGTATAGTAAAGATTCATTCCCGGCTCTTGGTTTGGACTGGAATCTTTACTACGGCGGTGGTTTTGAACGTAACGGAAGCATCAACCTCTTACAGGCTGGTATTTCCTGTGCAGATATGATTACAACTGTTTCTCCAACTTATGCTGGCGAAATGAAGAGTGTAGAAGGTGGCTTCGGCCTCGATGGCTTGCTGCGTGTACGCTCAGATGTTGTTCGAGGTGTCCTCAACGGCTGTGACCTCGAAACCTGGAATCCAAAAACAGATAAACTTCTTCCTGCCAATTTTGATTATAAAGATCTTAGCGGTAAGGCTAAATGTAAGGAAGCTCTTCAGAAGCGAATGGGACTTCCGGTAAAGAAAGATGTTCCAGTTATTGGTATTGTAACCCGTCTTGCAGATCAGAAGGGTATTGCAGAAGTATTTGCTCCATCTTACGGAAGCATTTACAGCATCTGTGCAAATATGGATGTACAGTTTGCAATTCTGGGAAGCGGTGAAAAATGGTGTGAAGACGAAATAAATTCCCTTCAGTCAAAACTTCCGAATCTTCGTGCTTACATTGGATATGATGAAAGCCTTAGTCATCTGATTGAAGCAGGTTCTGACTTCTTCTTAATGCCTTCTCGCTATGAGCCATGTGGCCTTAATCAGATGTACTCAATGCTTTATGGAACTCTGCCAATTGTACGCCGTACTGGTGGCCTTGCAGACACAGTTGAGCAGTACAATGAGTTTAGTGGAGATGGAACCGGCTTCCTGTTTGATAATCTGACTCCAGGTGCAGTTTACGACACAACTGGCTGGGCTGTATGGGCATACTACAATAAAAAAGATCACATCAAAAAAATGCAGGTACGCGGTATGCAGAAAAATTTCAGCTGGGACACAAGCGCTCAAAATTATGTAGGAATATATTCTGATGCTCTGTGGCGTGGCTGTGGAATTAACACTGCCGACTGGCGTTAGAACTCGTACCACTGGTCATCTTTAGTAAGATACCAGTCTGCAAGCAATTTAGAATCAGAAGTTCCGCACCAAGAAATACTACCATTAGAGTTCAAAATAACCGCACGGCGGCTGTTCAAACAAAGTGTTTTAGGAATAGAAGCTGAGCGGTTATATGCGAATCTTTTCTTAGTAGAAAGATTATAGCAGTAAACCTTATTACGTCCGATGTTTGTAAAAAGTGTATTTCCATTCAGATAAGTAAATGCTTCTGCATCTTCTTCCGCAAACTTCAAAATATTTGTCATCTGCTTTGTATAAACATTATAAGAGAATACATAAGTATTGCGTCCTGTCTCATCAGAAACAATATAAAGACCATAAATTGTTTTACCATCTGTGCTCAGAGCGTAAGTAACGTTACCCTTAATACTGATAGGTACTGTTTCCATTGTCTCAGGATTTACTGTAAGCAGTGGAGTCTGTGGATTTGTTGCAGCAGACTTTGCAATATAAACGAGTTTATTGTTCATATAAACAGCATCTTGAATACCAGTTCCAGAATAAACTTCAGAAAGAGTACCAGTCTGAATATCATAAAGATTTACAACACTGTTACTTTCAATTTCAATAAGATAATCTTTTCCATCTACACTGCAAAGACGTACTTTTTGAACACTGTTCTTTGGAGTAAAAAGAACTGAAGGAGTTTTTGTATCAAGATTTAAAAGTTTAATTGGAGTCTTTTCAGACTGACTCCAGAGAATTACAGAATTATCTTTATAAGAAATAATATCAGTTTCTCCTGATGTTGATGAAAGCCTTGAGATTACACCAGTATCATAAGAAGAACGGTAAATTGCATTTGTAGTAAGGAAGTAGAAATCGTTTTCAGCAGGTGCCATTCCATAAATCTTTGAATATGTATTTTCTGTCATTTCTACCATTGTGTTTGTTGTAATAGTTGCTTCAACTTCACTTTTATAAACGGAACCTGTTTTGCTTCCAAAGTAAATGTTTGTAGCATCTTTTACAGCCGCGGTGATTACTGCTGAGCCACGCGGACCTTTAAGCGATTTTACAAGACGTGGATTTGAAACCTTGTTATCTTCAAGGCTTTCGAGCATTTTTACTTCGTAGTTTCCACGGCCATCAGTTTCGAGATAATAAAGGTTGTAATCAGCTTCTGTAGAAATTATAATCGGATTATTAGCTGATACAGAAGCAATTGTTTTTCCTGCTGCTGTAATATAAATTGAACCGTCTCTGATTCCTGCAAAATAACGGTTTTCATTATACATTACAGTTTGAGAAAGTCCTTTTACAATCTGCATCTTCTGTTTCAATTTTCCGGTTGTAAAATCATAAAAAGAAAGATTTCCCGAAGGAGAATAGAATGCACAGGTCTTTTCTGTAGCACTTGTATGAATATAACTTACAATTCCTGTATTTGCTTTAATTTTATCTACAATCTGCCAGCCCTGTGTTCTGATAAATACGGCACCGTCTACAGTAGCTGTTCCTGCAATAAGATAATTTCCTTTTGAAGAGTAGGAGAGTGATGTAATTGAATCAGAAAACTTCTTCAGATATTTTCTCGAAAGAGTTTTCCAGTCCCAGACTGTAATGCGGTTAATTGAACCACCGTCTGTTTCGTAAAGAGCAATTTCGTTTCCATCTGGAGAAACTGCAAGCAGTTTAATTGCAACATCAGAGAACTGATAATGTTCACCCTGTCCGTCGAAAGTCCATCTAATAACAAAGCCATCATCAGAAGCTGTGTAATATGAACCATCAGTTCCTCTGGCAGAAACCGGAGCAACCTGAGTTACCTGAGCCTGATGAGATTGGGTTGAAATATGAGATTGTGCTGAAACAGAGAAAATCAAAAAAGCTGAAGCAATCAAAGAAAAAATCTTTTTCATAACGGTTCAAAACTCCTGAATTATTTTTTTATAAAATATAGAATATCACCCTTTACGCCAATGATAAATAGTAAAGCAATGAATGCAAGGCCGATAAACTGCACATAATATTGAATGCGAGGATTTATACGGCGTCTAATTATAATTTCAATAAAAGCAATAAGAATGAGTCCGCCATCCAAAATTGGAATAGGCAGAAGATTCATAATAAAAAGAGAAATGCTGATTACAGACATAAGGCTCATAAGGCTTACAAAACCAACTCTAAATCCTTCTGAAAAACCGTTTTTTACAGTACTTCCAAGCATTTCTGTAACACGCGCAGGACCGCTCACAGCATTATCCATATCAACACCCTTAAATAAAATACCAATGCTTTTGATTGTTAAGGCTGCTGTTTTGATGGCATCAATAAAACCATGTCCTATTGCGCCAAAGAATCCGTAACGAGGAGATTCTTTTTCAAGCACATCAGATGTATCTGCTGCTACACCGAGTTTACCAGAACCTGTTGATTTATCGAGTTCTGTATGAACTGTAAACTCAAGTTCCTTTCCATCTCGTAAAACCCGTATAAGCAGGTCTTCATCTGGTCTGATTGAAACTTCTTCAATCAGATTAGAAAAGTCTTCAATAGTTTTTCCATTGATACTGATTATCTGATCTCCGGAAATAATTCCTGCATCTCTTGCGGCAGAAGATGTCACCTGATCATTTATTAAAATCTTATTTGAATAAGTATAATAGGTGTATCCGATTCCATTTATAAATGCACAGGCAATTACTGAAAAAATAAAATTAAAGAAAGGACCTGCAAAACCAATTAAAGCTCTCTTAAAAGGATGAATGCCATAAAGAGAATCTGCATCTCCGCCAACCTGAGGCAGCTTTTCTTCAATTGCTTTTTGAAAATCTTTTTCTCCTTTCATGCCACAGTAGCCGCCGAGGGGAATTAAAGATAAACGGTAATCTGTTCCACGTACAGTTCTGTGTAATAAAACAGGACCAAATCCTATTGAAAAACTTTCAACTTTTACACCAAAAAGTTTTGCTGCAATAAAGTGGCCGAATTCATGAAATACAATTAAAAAGAACAGACAGAGAATTCCGTAAAGCCATTTCATAGCTGCTCCGATGCAAGTGTACGTGCTTTTTTATCTGCTTCAAATACAGTATCAAATGAATCTAGTTTAGTATTCCAGTCATTATCAAGTACAGAACGTACAATTCTTGAAATAGCAGGGTATGTAATTTTTCCGTCTATAAAAGCATGTACCGCAACTTCATTAGCTGCGTTGAAAGCAATAGGATAACAGTTACCTTTTTTTACACATTCAAAAGCGTATGATAGAAGCGGGAAATCATCCATTCTAGGTTTGTAAAAAGTCATCTCTTTATCAAACAAATCAAATTGTTCCATGTAACAAGCCTTGTTTTCCGGCCAGTTGAGGGCACATAAAATCGGATGCTTCATATCCGGTTCAGAAATCTGTGCGTAAAGTTCACCGTCATTTGTACGAACAAGGGAATGAATAAGGCTCTGAGGATGTACAACAACCTGAATCTGTTCTGCAGTAACATCAAAAAGAAAAGCAGCTTCAATAACTTCAAGGCCCTTGTTAGCAAGTGTCGAAGAATCAATTGTGATTTTCTTTCCCATATTCCAGGTAGGATGTTTAAGTGCCTGTTCAAGTGTTACGTTTTCGAGCTGTTCTTTTGTATATGTACGGAAAGGACCGCCGCTTGCTGTAATCACAATCTTAGAGATGTTATTCATTCCAATTCTCTGAGTAAGATTGAAGATTGCAGAATGTTCTGAATCAACAGGAAGAAGTTGAGCCCCTTTAGTACGTGCAAGCTCTTTAATAAGAGGACCTGCCATTACAATTGTCTCTTTATTTGCGAGAGCAAGATCAATTCCGTTTTCAAGTACAACTTTTGAAGGAACGAGTCCTGCAGCTCCGGCAATTCCGTTTACTACGATATCTGGTTTTGATTCATCTATAAGCTTTTGAAAAGCTTCTGCAGAATTGTCTTCACAGGAAAGAAGGGAAGGACATTTGTAGTTTGCTGAAAGATCAGCAAGTTTATTTTTGTTTGAGTGAGCCTGAAGTCCGCATACACAAAAATCAGAACCCATATTATTAATAATATCGAGTGTACTGGTTCCTATTGAGCCAGTACAGCCAAGAACTAGAACTCTTTTCATAATTAGAACAGGAAGTTATATCCAATATAGAAAATTGGAGCTGCGATTACAACTGAGTCAATTGAATCAAGAACTCCACCACGGCCAGGAATTAAATTACCACTGTCTTTAATATCGCAGGAACGTTTGAAAACAGATTCAATCAAATCACCAATAATTGCAGAAACTGAAGTAATGATACCAAGAATTACAAGATTTAAATTGCTGATTGAAATTGCAGCTGGGAAGAAATATTTAAGAACAAAACCACAACCCAAAGAACCGATAATTCCGCCAATAAAACCTACAAGACTCTTATTAGGACTTGCTGCAACAAAACCTCGTGTTGATTTTCCAAAAAGGATTCCAAAGAACCATGCAAAAGAATCACACATGAAAACAAAAATCAAAAACAAACTTATGATTATTTTTGAATCTGGAAGGATTGTCATTCTTGAAAGGAATGTAAGAAGGAAGCCTGTGTAGAAGAAGGTAAGTGTTGTATAGGCAATTTTAGAAAGTGAGTTTTCAAAAGACTTTGCAGTAAAGCATTCAAAACCCATCAAAAGAATCACTAAAGAAATGAAAAGCCATGGTGTAATATCAAGTGAAAGACCTGATAAAATAAAGGTATAACAAGAAAATGGAAGGAGGGCAGTGCCAATCAAAACTACTTCACGATTAAAAAGTACTATACCTTTTTTAGACAGCATGTTGTAAAACTCATTTGCGCCTAATACTGCAAAGATTCCAATGGTAATCTGCAAAGGCAGGTGATTCAACCAGTCACAAAATACAATTGCAAGTACAAGTGGGATTCCTATAAAAAATGTCAAAAGTCTTTTTGCAACTTTGCTCATAATTATTTTCCTTTTTTAGAGGCCGGTTTTTCGGCACCGAAACGTCTGTTTCTATGCTGGAAGGCTTCTATATGTGAATAGAACTCTTCGTTTGAATAATCAGGCCAGAGTGTGTCTGTATATATTTGTTCAGCATAAGCAACATGCCATAACAGATAGTTGCTTAAACGCTGTTCTCCACCAGTTCTGATAAGAACATCGACATCCGGACATTCGGGCATATCGAGATAGCTGGAGAAAGTTTTTTCATCCAGTTGGTCGGGAGATACTTTATTTTCTATGATTTTTTTGATGCCGCGGATTATTTCGTCACGGCCGCCGTAGTTGATGGCAAGATTTACAGTCATACCCTTAAAGTCTGCTGTATCGTCCATTGCCTGTTTGATATCTTTTTGAATACTTGCCGGTAATGCTTCAAAATTACCGATATGTCGAACTCTTATTCCGTTTTCTTTATAAAAAGCAAGTTCTGCACAAAGGTGAGTGTGGATAAGGTTCATCAGGAATCCAACTTCTTGTTCAGCGCGCTTCCAGTTTTCAGTTGAAAATACATAAAGTGTAAGATACTTAATTCCGATGTCGCTTGCAGCCTTTACAATTCTTTTTGCGGTGCGAAGTCCTTCATCGTGACCAGAAGTGCGTGGAAGTTTTTTTGCCTGAGCCCATCTTCCGTTACCGTCCATCGTAATGGCAACATGCAGCGGAAGATTTTCCTTATCCAAAGCCATAATTGCCTGCATTAGTTCTGCATTATGTCCTTTTCTTTTGCATCGTAAATCTTGTTGATTTCATCGATGTATTTATCTGTAAGCTTCTGAAGCTTGTCTGTTTCAGTTTTAAGTCCGTCTTCTGTGAGCTCTCCGTCTTTCTGCTGCTTTTTGAGCTCATCGTTTCCGTCGCGACGGATGTTACGGATTGCAGTTCTTGAGTTTTCTGCAACTGTTTTAGCCTGCTTTACAAGTTCCTTACGGCGGTCTGCAGTAAGAGCAGGAATTGCAATGCGGATTACCTTACCATCGTTTGATGGGTTCAATCCAAGGTCAGCTACCTGAATAGCCTTTTCAATTTCAGAAATAAGTGATTTGTCAAAAGGAGTGATGATGACAGAACGTGCTTCAGGAATTGCAATTGTAGCAACCTGATTCAAAGGTGATTTTGTTCCGTAATAATCAACACGAACCTTATCAAAAATTGCGGCATTAGCGCGTCCAGTTCTGATTGTGTTAAAAGAATCCTTCAAAGAAGCGATTGTTTTTTCCATTCTTTCTTCAATGTCTGCCATTTTTTTCCTCCTAGAAACTCGTCATTGCGAGGAGCGAAGCGACGAAGCAATCTGTTAAATGGATTGCTTCGCTTCGCTCGCAATGACGGTGGTTTATTTACTTACCAAGAACAAAAAGTTTTGCTGTAGCAAAGCTGAGTGTAGCACCAGCTTCCTTTCCAACTTCTGCAAGTTTTGCTGTTACAGTTTTCTTGTCGTCCTTTACGAACATCTGGTCTTCGAAACAGATTTCTGCAAGGTGCTTGTTAATCTTACCCTGAAGAATTCCTTCCTTAACGTTCTCAGGCTTACCAGCCATCTTTTCGTCCTGATCCATCTGTGCCTTGAAGATTTCCTTCTGTTCAGCAACATAAGTCTCTGGAACATCTTTCTTTGATGTGTAAGCTGGTGTGAAAGCTGCAATGTGGAGACAGCAGTCATAAGCAAAAGTCTTTACTACATCTGCAGTAGAACCCTTAACTACAACTACAGCACCAGTTTTCTTGTCTGAGTGTACGTAGAATGAAGCAGATGCATCAGCAGGTACATCAATTACCTCAACCTTTGCAACCTTCATGTTTTCACGGATAGATACCTTGAGTGGTTCAAGGATAGCTTCGTGATCAGCCTCAACCTTTGTGTAACCCTTTTCGAAAGTTACGTCGAGGAGCTTTTCGCCTACAGCGATAAAGTCAGCGTTGTTTGCAACGAAGTCTGTTTCACAAGTAAGTTCAACAACAACGATCTTATTACCGTTCTGGCGGATGAAAAGACGACCTTCAGTTGTAGCACGCTCAGCGCGTTTAGCCATAGCTGCAAGTCCCTTTTCCTTAAGATATTTTTCGGCTTCTGCCATGTCGCCGTTACATTCTGTAAGGGCTTTTTTACATTCCATCATTCCGGCACCAGTTGCTTCGCGAAGTGCCTTTACGTCAGCTGCTGTGATTGCCATATATTAGTCCTTATAAATTTTGTCTTCGTCAACGTCGTCAGCAAGGCTTTCTTTTTCGTCTGCTTCAACATCTTCTTCTTTTGGTTCAGTTGGCTGATAGTTTGAGTAATCAACTATTTCCTGATCTTCTGTACGTGTAGAAGCGTCAGTCTGAACATCATCTTCGTCATTAAGGTTCTCAAGAATCTTAAGACCAGCTTCATTGTCAGATTCAATTACAGCGTTAGCAATAATAGAAGTGAACAAAGAAATAGCGCGGATAGCGTCATCGTTACCTGGAATAGGGTAGTCGATACCTTCTGGGTTACAGTTTGTATCAACAACAGCGATGATTGGGATACCCATTCTGCGTGCTTCTGCAACTGCGAGCTGTTCTTTGTGTGTATCGATTACGAAGAGAGCTCCTGGGAGTTCCTTCATTTCTTTAATACCACCGAGGTTCTTTTCGAGCTTTGCCTTTTCCTTCTGGAGAGCAGCTACTTCTTTCTTTGTAAGATTATCGAATGTGCCGTCAATTTCCATCTTTTCGATTTTCTTGAGGCGCTGAAGTGATTTTTTGATTGTAGCGAAGTTTGTAAGCATACCACCAAGCCAGCGGTTGTTTACATAGAACATACCACAGCGTTCAGCTTCTTTCTGTACAGCCTGCTGTGCCTGTTTTTTAGTTCCTACGAAGAGGATAGATTTGCCAGATGCAGTAACTCTACGTACTTCATCATAGCCGTCTTTGATTGCAGCGATTGTCTTCTGCAAGTCGATAATGTGGATACCATTGCGTTCTGCGAAGATGTACTTCTTCATACGTGGATCCCAGCGTTTTACCTGATGTCCGAAGTGTACTCCAGATTCCAACAGGTTCTTCATGGTTACTACTGCCATGATTAACTCCTTCACGGGTGAATTACAAATGCTTTACAGCACATTCACCACCAAACTCTATTTCTCGATGCTCGCCCAAGCGGGAGAGTACGGAAGATTATAGTGCTATGCTAACAGCCAGCACATAAAACGCGTTTGTCAAGGCTTTAAGCGAAGCGTGCCTTGACGAATGCGTATTTCACGGGGAAGTTATTCTATAATAGAATATCCCTGCTCTTTTAATATATCGTAAAGCTCAAAAATAGGCAAGCCGACCGCTCCGGAATAAGAGCCTTCAATCTTTGAGATAAAGCAGGATGCAAGACTCTGGATTCTATATCCGCCGGCAGCTCCATGCCATTCACCAGTTTCTACATACCATTCAATTTCTTCATTAGTCATTGGAGCAAAAGTAACGTTGGTTTTGCAAAGGCGAGAAATTGTTTTCTTTTCACGGCCGTTATAAAGAACAATTGCAGTTAAAACTGTATGAGTATTTCCCTGAAGTGCAGAAAGATATTCTACAGCCTGGTCATGATTCTCTGGTTTTCCAATAATCTTGTCATTAAAGAGAATAACTGTATCTGCTCCGAGAATCCACTGAATTTCCTGACCAACCGGCAGAGAACGGATTACAGCAGAAACTTTTTCCTGTGCAAGTAATTCTGGTATTTGTTCTTTTTCAATTGCAGAAGTTAGTGTTTCATCAATATTTGGAATGATAACTCTAAATGGAATCTTAAGCATTTTTAAGATTTCCTGTCTGCGTGGTGAAGATGAGGCGAGGATAATTGGTTCCATATTTGCTCCGACGTTATTGTAATTACTTTTTTTATGTTAAAAAAAGAGCTGCCTTTCGGAAGCCCTTTTTAAATATTAGAATTCTATTGCAAAATTATTTTGCATCAGAGCTGTTTGATTTCTTAGAATCTGAGTTGCTTGAGAGTGTCTTCAAAAGCTTGTATGCCTTCTGTCTTACAGGAGTTACATAGTGATAGTCTGTTGAAATACGTGCAACAGCATCAATCATAGTCTTTTTATTTTCTGTTTTATCAGCAAGCATTTCGAAAGCATTAAGAACTTCAAGTGCAAGTGAACTTGTTGGATTCAAAACCTGATTACGGCGGTTAGCAAAAGCGATTGCATCAACAACTTCATCATTTTCATTGATTCCGATTTCACCAAGAGATTTTACAGCAGCTGCAATTACCATTGGCTCATTATCTGCAACAGCAATTGAAACTAACATATTCTTAGAATGTTCGGTAGGAACTTTTGCCATAAGCTTACATGCTTCACGGCGGATTTCTGGGAAGTTGTTATTAAGACGTCCATTTGTACGAGACTGTGTTGTAAGACCTTCTCCAGCAAGACGATCAAGTGCCTGAATCACAGCATCAGAAGTATTACCATCATCAAGTGCAGCCTGAAGGTATTGAAGTGCTACAAGTTTATTATCATATTCATCTGAGTCAGCGAGTGTCATAATGATATCGCCATCAACATCATTAAGGTATTCGCTTTCAACAGATGTTTCTTTTTCCTGAGCAAAAGCAAAGCCACATACGAACATCATTGCAGATGCAATAAGAACTTTTCTAGAAAGTTTCATTAAAAATTCCTCCGTAATTGGTCATAGACCTAATAAAATAATTATAGAATATACTAGCCAAAAAATCAACGAAAATTACACGCGGTCTAACTGAACGTACCATTTACCGTTTACTTTTATGAACTGATAATATCTTGTAATACTTCCGTCCTCATGTACCTGAACGGCCTTTGTATTTGTTTTTGAGATATATCTGATTTCTGTAATTTCGCGGTTATGACGTGAAGGAATGAATACATACTTAAAATAGTCACCAATTCCATTCAAAACGATAGCTTTATTAGGAAGTTTTTTATTTACTTTTCTGATGTTTACAGGATTTGAATAGAAATTTTTAGAGTCTTTATCAACATATTTAAGCCATGCTTCAACATCTTCTTTTTCCATTACTTTCTGAAGTTCTTTGATGATACGGAGAATTTCAGCCTTATCTTCTGTGAATTCGTCTTTTGTTACAAATTCATCAGCAGAAAGAGCCTGTGTAGAACGCAAATATTCTTCTTCATCTTCTTCCTGAATAGAAACATCTTCATTAATCAATTCAACATCTTCTTCAACTTCTGTAACGTCTTCAGTGTCTTCAACTTCTAAGCTTTGTGTTTCTTCCACAACAGGTGCTTCAGGCTTAGTATCTTCTACCTGAGGCTTTGAGCCACATGAAATTAAACAAACTCCGAGTATAAGTGAAATTAAAACATAAATCTTCTTCATGCGGTAATTCTACATCTATTGCCCGTTTTCGTCAAATAAGATAGATTACTTATATATGGTAAAAGCTGTATTTGCAGGGTCATTTGATCCTCCTACAAATGGACATTTAGATATTATTAAAAGAGCATCCGGACTTTTTGAAAGTGTAGATGTAGTTGTTTCTGTAAATCCCGAAAAAAAGACAATGTTCTCTGAAGATGAAAGAGTTCAGTTTTTAAAGGAACTGATTAAACCATTCGGAAATGTTTCTGTTCATTCATATAAAGGTATTATTGTAAATTATGCAAAAGAAGTTGGTGCTAAAGTTTTAGTAAGGGGAGTGCGCTCTGCTAACGATTTTGGTTACGAATTTGAACTTGCATTGATGAATCAGAATTTGAATCCAGATATTGAAACTGTATTCCTTCAGTCAAAAGAAAAATATGCAATCGTAAAATCTTCATCAATAAAGCAGCTGGCTCAGTTTGGCGGTGATATTTCCCGTATGGTTCCAGCTATTGTAGCAGATGCATTAAAAAAGAAATATGAATAATTCCCGTAACGGGGAATTTAAATGACAAAATTTGAAATTTTGTTTGACAAACGATGTTAATTTGATATAATAGATTGACATTCAGATTGGAATTGTTGTATATTAAACTTCAGTTATATCTGATAAATTATAGTGAGGTTATATATATGGCAGTACCAAGAAGTAAAACATCAAAGGCCGTAACAAAAAGACGTCAGACAATCAACATGAAACTTAAGGCACCACAGCTTGTTGAATGCAGCAACTGCGGAAACCTTGTACAGTCTCATCACGTTTGTCCAAAATGTGGTTTCTACCGCGGACGCCAGGTTATCACACCTGAAGTTAATGGCTAATTCTTAGGAGTAAAAAGAATGGACGAATTGTTTGAAAAAATCCAGAAGCTTATTGCTGACAAATTGGAAATCGACGAAGGAAAGATTACTTTGGATTCTTCTTTCAGAAACGATCTTGGAGCAGATAGCCTTGATACTTATGAATTGGTATATGCTATCGAAGAAGAATTGGGAGTTAGCATCCCAGATGAAAAAGCAAACGAATTCGAAACTGTTCGCGACGCTTATGATTTCATCAAGTCTGAACAGGGCAAATAAGTCTTTAGACTAAGATAAAGCGTAGAAAGCACAAGTATTAAACTTGTGCTTTTTTTTTCGGAAAAAAAATGGAACTTACAAAACAACGTAAAAAAGAACTGTCTGATTTTTGTAACAGGGTAGGAATAAAATTTAAGAAGCTTGAGCATTTAGATCAGGCCTTTCATCATCGTTCACTTACAAATGAAGCACACGGAGTGAAAAATAATGAGCGGCTTGAATTCCTTGGCGACTCAGTACTTGGAATGGTAACGGCTGCCTATCTGTATAATAATTTAGACAATCCTGAAGGAGATCTTGCCAAAATAAAATCTGCAGTTGTATCAGAAAAAGCTCTTGCTCCTGTAGCAATTAAGTTTGGAATAGACAAGCTATTGATGCTCGGTCACGGTGAAGAGATGAGCGGTGGCCGCACAAAGCCTGCAATTCTTGCTGACTGTATGGAAGCAATTATCGGCGCTTATTATCTTGATTCAGGATACAAGGCTGCAGAAGCATATGTACTTTCTTTTATTGAACCTGCTGTAAAAGAAACTTTTTCACAGGGAGTAAAAGACTTTAAAACACAGCTTCAGGAAAAGTATCAGAAAAAAACAAAAAAATGTCCTCAGTATGAACTGGTTTCTAAAACAGGTCCAGATCATGATCAAACATTTAAAGTATGTGTTCATTTAGGTGATAAAGTATTCGGTCCTGTTACTGCTAAATCAAAAAAAGAAGCAGAACAACTGGCTGCAAAACTCGCTTTAGACTCTTTTAATTAAATTTTTTTACTTATTTAATAACATCTGATATAATAGGTTTATGAAAAATAAAAACCTATTTATCAGCTTTATCATCAAATTAATCATTTTTTTAGTTTTCGGAGTTTTATTTTATTCTGGTATATTTTCAAAACTCGATTTCCGTTTATATGATTCTTTATTAACACAAAGAAAAGAACCTGCTGCAGATCCAAACATCATGCTCGTAAAAATTGATGACTATGCAATTAAAGAGCTTGGTGAGTGGCCATGGGGACGCGATACTATTGCTGACGCATTGTTACGCATGAAAGAACTTGGCGTTGATACAGCAATCTTCGATATTGAGTATATTTCACCAACTAAAAACGGTATTGCTCCTGCAGCCGAACAGAAAATCTTCAAGCAAATTTATGCAACAGAAGATACTGTAAATGAACTTATCAGTCAGCTTTCTACCGCAATCAATGCTGGCTATGTACGGGCTTCTGAAGTTCCTTCTCTTGTCAGCCAAATGATAGCTGAAAATATAGAGCCAACTTTTGAAAATCTACAGACCTATATTGCAGAAAACATGTCGCGCGATAACGATGAATATTTTGCACGTTGTCTTCAGTTCTTTGGAAAGGCATATCTTACAATCAATCATGATAATTTAGGTTATGATATCACAAATGAAGATAAGCAATATATCATTAAAAGAATGCTTACAGATAAGATAGAAGATGTTTCAAATCTTGTAGAACTGGGAAATGAATATACATCAATTTCAACAGGTGAGGAACGTGGTTTTAATCCTGCAATGAATAAACTGATGACACGTGCTCATGGTGCAAACTTTACAAACTCTGTAGTAGACAGTGATGGTGTTCGCAGAAGAATACAGCTCCTTGTAAAGTTCAATGATACTTATATCAATCAGCTTGCTTTTGGTCCATTTCTTGAAATTGCTGATTCTAATACTCTTGTACGAGAAAAAGATTATCTTATTGTAAAAAATGCAAAAAATGCTTATACAGGAAAACGAAAAGATTTAAAAATTCCGCTTGATTCTAATGGCCGACTTATAATAAATTACCGCCATGGTTCAAGTGACGAATCCTTTAAAAATGATTCAATCATAAATATCATTCATCTGGATACATTCGAAGAACAGATACTTGTATGTCTTAATAATATTGCTCAGCAGGCCGTTTATGAAAATGATGGCTCAGAAATGGAATATACAAGAGCTGCATGGTATTTACTTGATGAATATGATACAATTACAAATATGAAGGATCAGCTTCTTTCTAAGTGTACTGGTTTTAATGAAGATGGTTCAGTAATAGATGGAATTACTCCAGATGAATATTCAGAATATTTTAATTTAAGAAATCAGTTTTATAAGGATGTAAATGAGTTTGCTTCTGCCGGATATCTTGAGACAGTTATACAAAGACTTGATAAACTTGCCAATCAGTTAGATAAAGAAACTGTTGAAGAATTAAAAACATACCTTACAGAAGATTTTGATAATCTGAAATATTTTTCAGATTCCTTTAATGATTTTATGAAGGAATTAAGGGAGCTTTATCAGAATGCATATTGTATTATCGGAAATACTGCTACTTCAACAACTGATATTGGAGCAACTCCTTACATTACTAAATATATGAACGTTGGTATTCACGCTAATGTTTTGAATACACTCTTAAACGAAGATTTTATCTATAACGTAAGATGGCAGTGGGGCTTTTTACTTGCATTCGCTCTTTCTATTTTTATGCTTACTTTTATTAAGGCTTCAAATGCAAAACAGAATATCATTACATTCATTGCATATCTTATTTATTGTCTTGTATGGGGAGGATTATTTGTTTTCAGCAAATATTATATTCAATTTATTGGAACAATTTTGTGTTTGGTCGTAGACCTGGCTGCCGGAATTGGTTACCGCTTCTTCCTTAGTAATAAAGAAAAGCAGTTCATTACACAGATTGCTTCTTCTTTTGCCAACAAGGATACCGTTAATGAACTTCGTAAAAATCCGGATGCATTCAAAACAGAAGGTCAGAAAAAATGTATTACAGCGCTTTTCTCTGATATTCAGAAATTTTCAACACTCAGTGAAAGCATTGGTAAACTTTATGGTGATGAAGGACCAAACAAGTTAATTGAGATTCTCAATGAATACCTTGGACAGATGTCAAATGAGATTCTGCGAAACAGTGGTAATATCGATAAATACGAAGGTGATGCGATTATCTCAATGTTTGGTGCTCCAGACCCAATGAATACTCATACACCGGAAGAATGGGCATATCTTTGTCTTGATTCTGCAATCAGAATGAAAAAAGTTGAAGTTGAGTTTAACCAAAAGCATGCTGATTTGTTTGAACCTAAAGAGATTACACATGAAGATGGAAGAAAAGAAATAATTCAGCTTAAACCTCTTCAAACCCGTATCGGTGTAAACTCTGGTGAAGCCTTTGTAGGTCTTATGGGAAGTAAAACCGATACCTTCAGTAAGCTTAATTACACTATGATTGGAGATACAGTAAACCTTGCAAGCCGTCTTGAAGGTGTAAATAAAGCTTATGGTTCATGGATTATGTGTTCTGATGATACCTGGAATATGGCAGATTCGGGTGCACATAAAGGAGCTATTGCTGCAAAGCGTCTAGATCAGGTTAGAGTAGTTGGACGCTCGACTCCAGTTCAGTTATACAGTATTATTGGTTTTACAAGCGAACTTACTCAGGAACAGAGTGAACAGATTGATGTCTTCCATGCCGCTCTGGATAAATACCTTACCCGTGATTTTGCAAATGCAGGTAAGTTGTTTATGCAGGCCAATTCAATGTGTGGCGGGGATCCGATTGCCCTTGTTTTTGCAGACCGTTGTAAGAACTTTATAGAAAACGGCGTAGCAGATGATTGGGACGGTGTTATAAATATGACTTCAAAATAAAAAAAATATTTAAAAATTCAAGGAGATTTAAATGAAAACAATTTTGAAAGTGTTTAGTGTTATGGCTTTATCCATAGCAATGGTTGGATGTGCTAAAGAAGCAGAAGATCCAAAGTATGAACCACCTAAAAATGTGATTCTGGAAAAAACTTCTGATGACCCAATTCAGATTGTTGAAGCTGAAGTTAATACAATTTATGATTTTTCGGTCTATGAAGGGAAAAAAGCTTTTCTGGTAGTTTCTAATAAAAGTCCTGAAACAAAAACTGTTTTTACACCATCTCGATCAGCAAACGTTGACAGAAATCTTATAACGGATGAAATTACTAATCAATATAAAATCAAATCAGTAAATCCACCTTCTCTTGGTATCAAGTATATAAAAAGTACAGAGGAATCTAGAGCTGCTATAAGAAATGAAGCAGAACAAAAAGAACCAGAACTCAATGATATCAGAGACTTTTTTGCCGCAACAGAGCTGTGGGGGACTTCAGAAGAATTAGCAAAAGGTGCAGTTTTGACAAATATTGGTGAACATTGTTATGTTTGGTATGTAAAAAATGATAATATCAATATTACTGACGAGAAATTACAGTTACTAGCTGATACATTTGACGAAATTTACGAAAAGGAAACTTATTTATTTGGTTCCAATATTCCAACTTTTGAATATTCAAATATAATTGATATTCCAGAAAATACAAAAATAAATATTATTGTCTATGATATTTATGGTGATTATGAAATAACTGAAGCAAATGATGGTGGTGGAGTAGCAGGATATTTCTGGCCTTTGGATTTTATAAAAAATGATTACCTGATCCAGAATGAAGATGTAAGAAAATCTAATGAATGTGAATGTATACATATTGATAGCTGGTTTCTTGAAAAACAACCAGAAATGCAGAGGTCAGCAATAGCTCATGAATTTCAGCACCTTTTACATTATGTAAATAAAACACTTAATCCAGGTTTTGTAGTTATAAAAGATGGAGTTAGATATAATCAAGAATCTGCAACATGGTTTAATGAAATGATGTCCATGGTTTGTGAAGATATAATGCAATCTCACCTTTCAATTGATGATAAAGATAGTCCAAAAGGTAGATTATTTTTATTTAATCAGACTTTTTATATGGGATTTAATTATTGGAGAGATAGAGCACATGGATATCAAGACGATAAGAATGTTCGTATTTCTTATGCTAATGCTTATGCCTTTGGTGCATATTTAGTCAGAAATTTTGGTATTGATTTTATAAAAGAATTAGCTACAAATAAATATATTGATGAAAGAGCCATTACAGAAGCTTTATCAAAAAAGTCAATAGATCCTGATGTAACAACATTTGAACAGGCTCTTAATCAATACTTTAATGTTATTATGAATCCTGAAACTAGTAAATATACATTAAATAAAAAAGTTGATAAAACTTATAATGATATTGCGGGAAATAAGACTGTTACATTTGAATGTAAAGCTATTGATTTGTCACAGTATGTAACTCTTCCTGGAAAACATATAAATGAGACTAACTGGTATATTGATCAATTATATAATGCTGAATTAAATACTGATTATTTAGGCCCGTTTATTTTGAAAGAAACTTATTTATATTATACACTTGATGGATATGGAATGTTTGCAACTTATTTAGGAACTGTTAGTCAAGATAATTATCAAAATTATTTAGATCCTAAATTTTGGTCAATGGATTCGAATATAAGTTATAAAGTTGTATTTAAAGATTAATTGGAGTAAAAGGTTATGAAAAGAATTTTTCTGGCATCTTTAATAATGCTTACAACTTTAATGTGTTTTGCATTTTCTAAACCTAAAACAGAAGAAGATGATTCGATATTGGTTGAAGGTCTTGTAAGGGTATATGGGAATGAACCGTTTACATTTATTGGAATTGTCTGTGATTCTGGTGAAGAATATTCTTTAATTGGAGATGCTAATGTTATTTCTGAATTAAGAAATACACAGGGAAAGAAAATACAGGTAAAAGGTTATCAGGATGAAGTCAAAAAGACTTCTGATGATGATGTTCCAGTTTTTTTGTTCGAAACTCTTAAAAACGGAAAATTGAATGTTATAGACTGGAAGTTTGTTAAATAAATAAAAGCCGGTTTTATGAGGAAACTCAAAAACCGGCTTTTTTTATATTCTTATAACGATTAGCGGAAAAGAATAATAAGGAACTGTGAAACAAGTACAACTGCTACAAGAGCGATAGGGTAAGTAGAAGCATAAGCACCTGCTACCTTTTCTGTTCCTGCTGTTGAAATCAAAGTTCCAAGAGCTGGAGTAGAAGTCATACCACCACAGATTGAACCAAGGTTATTCAAAAGGTTCAACTTAAGAACGAACTTAGCAAAGAAGAATCCAATAATCATTGGAAGAAGTGTCATGATAATTCCGTAGATGAAGTATACCCATTCAAAGTATTTAACGAATGAAGCACCACCTGCAACACCGGCACCAATCAAAAAGAGCATAAGACCAAGTTCGCGGAATACCTTAAGAGTTGCTTCCTGTGGCATAATGCTTACTTTTCCAATCTTCTGGAAGTGACCGAAAATCAAAGAAAGAATAAGACATCCACCAGTAGTTGTAAGAGAGAAGTTACCAAACTTGAAAGAACCAAAGAATACACCAAGAACAGCTACGAGAGAGAATGCACAGAAACCGAAAACATCAAGTTCAAGTTCTGAACCTGTGAGTTTTGATGGAGCTTCTGGAGCAGACTCAGAAAGTTTAGCGCGTTCTGTATCCATATCTGCTTTTACAAACTTTGGAACAAGTTGTACAAAAAGAACTACACCAACTACACCAAAGAGGTAAGCAATTCCATGACCTACAGCAACGATTGCTTCAAGATCATCACTTGTTACTGTTGCCTTAGCAGCAGAGAAAGCTGGAGTAGAAGTAAGAGAACCAGAAAGAAGACCTACGAGCATTGCAGAAACTTCTTCGAGGTCGCGTCCGAATACCTTGTTATCAAATACAATACAACCGGCACATGAAAGACCACCAATCAAAATGATGATTACACCAAGAAGAATGTAAGATTTGAAGTTCTTCTTCAAATCACCAAAGAAGCTTGGACCAGCAATAAAACCAACTGAAGTTACAAACAGAATCAAACCAAGATTTTCTACAATCTTAAGAGCGTTTGAAACATAAGTAGCACCACCAACCTTAAGCTGAGCAGCTAAAGGATTGTAAAGGAATGCACCAAAAAGAAGAGCTACGATGAATACTCCCGCAGTTCCCAAAGAAACACCTTTAATAGTGATTCTACCAAGCAGGTATCCTAATCCAGCGATTACGAATACACAGAATACTAAAAAACTGATTGTCTTAATTGATAAGATTCCACCAAAAAGAACCATTGTTATACCTCTATCTTCTATTATATTGATATGTAAAATGTGTTGCAAGTTACGTGAAAATTTGAGATTTAGGTGTTATAATATTTATATGAGAGAATTTTGTACTATTATAATTATATTTGTATCACTTGCATTTATATCCTGTAAGACAACAAATCAACTTCAGGATACTGAAAAAATTGAAGAAGAAACTGTTGCAGAAATAGAAATTGCACCACCTGTTATTGAAATTGAAATAAAAGAAGAAGAACCTGAAGCACCAAAACTCACACCTGAAGAAGAAGAGGCAATTCGTTGGGCTGGGATTCTTAAAGAATCTGAAAGTATGACTACTGAACAAAGAAAGTTTTATCTTCTTAAAAAGACTCGTGATTATGAAGTTGTAGGTGAAGATTTAGATTATAAAATAATGGTAAATGATGATACAAAAGAAGTAATTATTCAGTTTGAAGAAAGTGATAGTGAAGAAGACTGGAGAAATAATTATCTGTTTTTACCATGGCCGTTAAAGCTTGATAATAAAATAGTCTGGACAACTTATGGTTATGCAAAAGTCTATAAGTCTGCAAATAATATTCCTATAGATGAATTCTTTAAACAGATTGAACTGCATCCGGATTATAAAATTGTAATTTGGGGCTGGAGTATTGGTAGTGCAATGGCAAAAATTACTGCCCGACACTTTGAAATAAGAACTAAAAAACAGAAGAAAATTGATGAACTTACAACCTGGGGAGATGTAAAGTGCTGGTATAATCCATTTTATAGTGTTAAGAAAAGCTGTAAGAAAATCAGAGAGTATGTAACTCCAAATGATGTAGTTACCTGGTGTATTCCTGTGTGCCGGCGTGATGTAAAATGTGTAGTTGGAGATAAGTTCGGTTTCAGAAACAAAGATAGAGAACACTATCATTGTTATTATGAAGAATATGATTATTCAAAATATGAAGCAGAGTAAAAAAAGCCCGTCATTATAAATGACGGGCTTTTTTGTGATCTCTTTGTTTCTGCTCAGAGATCAGTCAAAATTAGAGTGTAGCTCCAGGGATTTCTTTGTCGAACTCTGGGTTACCGTGATGGTAAGTTGGGAGTATCTTTGGAGAAACTGCGCTGCCCTTAATCTTTGCAGCTGCACGTTCCTTTTCGAAATCCTTTACGTGCTGGAGGCTGAGTTTGTCAGAAAGCTTAATCTTCTTGAACATCTTTCCAGCTTCAATACCAGCTTCGCGTCCGAATACAACTACGTCGAGGAGTGAGTTACCCATCAGGCGGTTTGTACCATGAACACCACCAGAAGCTTCACCAGCTACGAGAAGGTTAGCAACGTTAGTGTGGCAAGTCTTGTCAATTTCAACACCACCATTCTGATAGTGGAGTGTAGGGTAAACAAGAATTGGTTCCTTACGGATATCGATTCCGTACTTAATGAACATGTTGTACATAGCAGGAATTGACTTAAGAATTGTTCCTTCTCCGTGGATCATTTCGATCATTGGAGTATCAAGCCATACAGCATCCTGTACGTCATTATGAACACCACGGCCTTCACGAACTTCGCGGATAATACCAGAAGCGTTTACGTCGCGTGTTTCAAGAGGGTGAATGTAAACTTCACCATCTTTATTGATAAGTTTTGCTCCAAGAGAGCGAACCTTTTCTGTTACAAGTTTACCAAGAATCTGAGTTGGGTAAGCAGCTCCAGTTGGGTGATACTGCAAAGAATCCTGATAGAGGAGTTTTGCACCAGCGCGGTATGCAATTACAAGACCGTCTGCTGTAGCACCGTAGTGGTTAGAAGTTGGGAAGCCCTGATAGTGCATACGTCCAGCACCACCAGTTGCAATGATTACAACCTTAGCCTTAGCAATGCGGATTTCTCCAGTTTCAATGTTCATAAGAACTGCACCACAAGCTTCGCCCTTGTCGTTCTTGATGATTTCGATAGCAGCTGTAAAGTCTACAACTGTAATCTTGTCTGCGCGGTTGAAAGTTTCATCGCGCAGCGTTCGCATGATTTCAGCACCAGAGTAGTCCTTACATGCATGCATACGCTTGCGGCTTGTTCCACCACCATGAGTTGTTACCATAGTTCCGTCTGGCATCTTGTCGAATTCAACACCAAGGTCGTTCAACCATTTGATTACAGATGGAGCCTTGTTTACGAGTGTATATACGAGTTCTGGTTTTCCGTCAAAGTGACCGCCACCAAAAGCGTCGAGGAAGTGCTGAGCAGGTGAGTCATTTGGCTTATCTGCAGCCTGGATTCCACCTTCTGCCATCATTGTGTTAGCGTCACCAACACGGAGCTTTGTTACGAGAAGAACTTTTGCTCCAGCTTCAGAAGCCATGATTGCAGCAGAAGTTCCAGCTCCACCACCACCAATTACGAGTACGTCTGACTCATAGTCAATGTGGTTAAGATCAATCTTTTCTGGCTCGAGGCGTGGTTTAGCCTGAAGCATTTCTGCGAGCTCGATAGGAGCCTGCTGTCCCTTGTTAGGACCAATCTTAAGTTCTGTGAACTGTTTCTTAATGCGGTCTGGGTGGAACTTCAAGAGAAGATCGTCTTTCTGTTCTGCTGTAAGACGAGCATGTTCAAATTTAAGGTTTTCTTCGCGTTTTTCAGCTACGATTTTCGCAGCATCGTCAAGGTAATTTCCGTACATATTCGTCTCCTTCCTTATTTTTCAATTTCGCGTGTGTTATACAGATTCTTAATCTGATCAATATTACCTGTACACATCTTTACAAGCTTCTTGATTTCAGCTTCGCATTTACCTTCATCGATTTCCTTAACACGGTCAATGAGGTGCTGACATTCCGGCTGGATGTACTTACCGTTGATACGGCGAGCAAGCTCTGCAACCTGTGGGTGAGAGATTCCTGCTGGACAGCGGCTTGAACAGCAGCCACACATTACACAGTCGAATGAGAGGTCTGCACACTTTGCAAAATCGCCGCGCTGTGCATAAGCGATATACTGCATTGTCTGCAGGTTCTGAGGACAGGCACGTGTACAAGCGTTACATCCTACACAAGAGTAAATCTCTGGATAGAGCTGCATCATAATCTGCTGCTCAGGTTTAATCTTATTAATATCGTAAATCTGCTTTACGAGAGGGAAGAATGGAAGAGTAGCGATATACATATCGTTTTCAACCTTCTTAGAACATGCCAGACAAGTCTGAAGCTGATTCTGTCCCTTAATACGATAGATTGTAGCACAAGCACCGCAGAAACCGTTACGGCATCCGCAACCGCGCTTGAGCTGATATCCAGCATATTCCATTGCGTTCATAATGGTAAGTTCAGCTGGAACATCATATTTTTTACCAAAAATATAAATTGTTGCCATTTCTTTTTCAGTTTTCTTTTCAGCCATTTTTTGCTCCTATAAATTAATACTCTGGTGGTAATTCACCGAGCTGATCAAAGCTGAATACTGGACCGTCTTTACAAACGAACTTGTCACCAATATTACAGCGTCCACATTTACCGATACCGCACTTCATGCGCATTTCCATAGTTGTGAAAATCTGTTCATCCTTGAAGCCAAGGTCCTTAAGGATTTTCAACGACATGTGGATAAGGATTGGAGGTCCACACATGATTACTGTCATGCCGGCATCCGGTTTAAGCTCTGTGATGAATGGTGGTACGAATCCAACGTGACCATCCCAGCCTTCTTCTGCACGGTCGATTGTGATATCGATAGAACAGTTTGGCTGTTTCATCCATACATTCTGCATCTCATCAAGGCGAACAAGGTCTGCCTTTGAGCGGGCACCGTAAATTACCTGAATCTTACCGTAGTTTTCGCGGTGATCCATCATATAATTTACTACAGAGTGTACAGGAGCAATACCAATACCTCCGGCAATTACGAGAATATCTTTTCCTTTAAGAGCGCCTTCTACAGGGAATCCGTTTCCAACTGGTCCGCGCAGACAAATCTGTTGACCAACTTCTGCGTTGTGGAGCCATTCAGTTACACAACCGCACTTTTTGATTGAGAATTCCATGTGAGATTCGAGAGTAGGTGAAGATGTAATAGAAATCATTGATTCACCAACACCAGGAACGATGAGCATTGCGCACTGTCCCGGGATATGGTTGAACAATTTCTTTCCATCAAGTCCTACTACGCTGAAAGTTTTAACGTCAGGAGTTTCCTGCTTGATGTCAATAATTTTTCCGATGTAAGGGATAAATGATTCGTTCTGTTCCATTATTTATCTCCTCCAATATCATCTGTTTCCTGAACAGCTTTGATAACTTTTACGATGTTCATATTTACAGGGCAACTTTCGAGACAGCGACCACAACCTACGCAGCTGAACAAGCCTTCGTGTGCCATTGGATAGTACATGAGCTTGTGCATAAAGCGCTGGCGGCTTCTTTCCTTCTGTGTGTGACGAGGGTTTTCTGCAGCCATCTGAGTGAAGTCGTTGTACATACAAGAGTCCCAGCAGCGGATCTGGCGGATTCCCTTATCTGTTCCTGTGTCAAAGTCTCGAACGTCAAAACACATACAGGTAGGGCAAACATAAGTACAAGTTCCGCATCCAAGACAAGCTTCAGAAACTTTATCCCAAACTTTTGAGTTGAAGATCTTGAGCATGTCTTTGCCCTGGAATTTTGAAAGATCAAGATGAGCAAACGGAAGTTTTTCTGTCTTGTCTTTAATATCTTTCTTAGCAGCTTCTACAGCTTTAGCGTCACCATCAGCGAGTGCTGACTTAGCAGCTTCTACAAACTTCTTACCTTTGTCTGTGTTTGCTTCAAAGAAATATTTTCCGTCAGCAAGCCAGCAGCTTACATCGCCTTTTGAACCATTCTTGTCTGTATCAAGGCTTGCGTCGATTCCGTATGTAGAACAGAAACAGGTCTTAGCAGGTTCGTTACATGCGAGTGTAATTACTGTTCCATGGTCGCGGCGGTTCTTGTAATAAGAATCAACCGGATTCATATGAAGGTAAACATTGTCGATTACTGTAAATCCAACTGCATCACAAGGACGTACACCGAAAACTACAAAGTCTTCGAGTTCCTTGCGTGGGTCTTCCATTGTGATTTCTTTTCCCTTCATTGTGTAGCTAACCATATGCTCAGTCTTAGGGAAGAAGAAGTCTTTAGCAGAGCGGACTGTCTTTAAGTTAGAAGAAAGCTTTACGCCTTTTTCCCACTTTTTGAAGTCTGCTTTGCCAGTATTGTTGTCTACCGGCAGGTACAGAGGCTGCTTTGTGCCGATGAGCTCAAACAATGAATCAATTTTATCAGCTGTAATAGATAACATTATTCAGCCTCCTTATCGTGAGAGCGGTCCCAAACGATAGTTGTTTCAGGGTCGCCTTCGGCATTAAATGTAAGCATAGCCGGTTTAGATTCCATATCTGCTCCAGCCTGATAGTCGCCGTAAATCTCGTTGATATCTTTAATGAACTTGCGGTTCAAGAGATACAATGGGATGTTCTGTGGACAAACGCGTGAACATTCACCACAGTCTGTACAGCGGCCGGCAACGTGCCATGCGCGGATAATATGGAAGAGGCTTTCTTCAAAGTTAGTCTGTGCAACTTTCTGAGAAGTGTACAGTTTGTTGTTGTCGAATACACATTTTTCGCAGGTACATGCAGGACAAATGTCACGGCATGCATTACAGCGCAGACAGCGGGAAAACTCATTCTTCCAGAATGAGTCGCGCTCATCTGCAGTCATTGCTTCAATCTTTGCAACTTCTGCCATGCGTGTAGATTCAACAGGAGTAACGTCTGCTTCAACTCCGATAAGCTCGTCGCATGAAACTGGCTTTTTATTCTTACAGGTTTCGCAAACGTCACCACCGTCGAGAGTGTCCTGACATGGAACTCCGATAGCATAAACGTCGTCGCGTGTAATGCGGTTTTCTTTCAAAAGCTGTGTAAATGAGTAAGTATCATTTGGCTTAAGGAAAACAAGAACATGTTCCTGTGGAATTGGGGCATCCTGAGCGTTTGGATCACGCTGTTTTGCCATTGTATTATTCATTCTTGTTGTGCTTTTAGCGATTTCAATTTTTCTTGTAATTCCTACAAGATATTTTGAAAGGTTAGCAGCACAGTATTTGTTGAATACAAAGTCTTTATCGAGTTCTTCTGCACTTGAGAAAACTGCAGGAGTAATATCATCTTCAAAAAGACCTTTTTTCCAGCCAACTACTTTCTGAACTTTGCCTTCTGCAAGAAGTTCTTTTGCACGTGCGATTAATTTGTCTTGCATCTTACATCCTCCAGCTTTTTACATTCGCCAAGCTCAGTAATCTGCTTTACGAAATCGTTCATAATTCCGGCAAAGCGTACACCTTCGGCAGCAGAACACCATTCAACGCGTGTACGACCTTTCTCAATTCCAAGGTAATCGAGCATAGAGAAAAGAAGAGTCATACGGCGGCGTGCAAAGTAGTTTCCGGTAGAGTAGTGACAGTCACCAGGGTGACATCCACACAAAATAACTCCGTCTGCTCCGCGCTGGAATGCACGCAAAATAAAGAGCGGATTCAAGCGGCAGGAACATGGGATACGAATAATCTTTACATTTCCAGGATACTCGAGACGGTTGTTACCAGCCAGGTCGGCACCTGCATAAGAACACCAGTTACAGCAGAATGCTACAATCTTTGGCGTCCAGTTTTTATTTTCACTCATAGTTCATTTCTTCAGTTATTAGAGAACTGAATCAACCTCCGCCAAGATTTGTTTGTTGCTGAATCCCTTAAGATCCATAGCGCCAGAAGGACATGCAACTGTACAAGCACCACAACCGTGACACATTGCACTGTTTACCTGAGATACGTGGCGTGTAATTGTAGTTCTGTTTGGACCACGGAAATCCTTATCAACATAAGAAATAGCTCCGTAAGGACAAACGTTTGCACACTGTCCACAACCGTTACAAGCATTTTCATCAGGATTTGCAGTACAAGGGTCGTTCTTGAGCTTGTCTTTTACGAGCAAGCAGATTGCCTTTGCAGCAGCACCAGAAGACTGAGCAACAGTTTCAGGAATATCTTTTGGTCCCTGACAGCATCCTGCAAGGAAGATACCTGCAGTTGGGCTTTCAACAGGACGGAGTTTTGCGTGAGCTTCGAGGAAGAAGTCGTTGTTGTCCATAGAAGTTGTAAGCATTGTAGCAAGTGGACGAGCAGATTTGTCTGCTTCGATAGATGCTGCAAGAACAACCATATCAGCCTTGATATGAACCTGTTTGTTCAAAATCAAATCGCTTCCCTGAACATCAAGAGTTCCGTCGCTCTGAGGAGTAACTTTTCCTACCTGACCTTTGATGTAGTGAACGCCATACTGTTCAACAGCGCGGCGATAGAATTCATCAAAGAGTTTACCTGGAGTACGAACGTCAATGTAGAATACATAACAGTTAGTATCAGGATAATGGTCGCGTGTAAGGATTGCGTGTTTTGCAGTATACATACAACAGATCTTAGAGCAGTACTCGTGACCTTTTGTAGAATCTGCAGAACAGCGTGAACCTACACACTGTACGAATACGATAGTCTTTGGCTCTTTTCCGTCTGAAGGGCGGAGAAGGTGACCGTTTGTAGGACCAGAAGCGTTGCAGAGACGTTCGAATTCAAGTGATGAAACAACGTCCGGGCTCTGGTTATAAGCGTATTCGTCAAACTTCTCGAGAGAGATAGGATTATATCCAGTTGCTACGATAATAGCACCGTACTTTTCTGTAATGATTTCTTCTTTCTGATCAAATTTGATAGCCCCTGCGGCACAAGCTTTTTCACAGAATCCACAAACATTGTCTTTACCGTTAGCAAGACCCTTCATGTGGAGACAGTAGTTAGCATCAATGTTTGCTACCTTTGGAACAGCCTGGGCAAATGGAATATCAATTGCCTTGCGATTATTCAAACCAAGGTTAAAGCTGTTTGGAACCTTCTTGTTAGGACACTTTTCGATACAAGCACCACAACCTGTACACTTTGTTTCATCAACATAGCGTGGGTGACGTTTGATATCGATTTCGAAGTTTCCGATATATCCTGAAACTCTGCTAACTTCAGAAGCTGAAAGAATGCGGATGTTAGGATTCTGGCTAACTTCTGTCATCTTTGGAGTTACGATACAAGATGCACAGTCCAAAGTAGGGAAGGTTTTATCAAGTTTAGCCATCTTACCACCGACAGTGTAGTCTTTTTCTACGATGTCTACTGGGAAACCAGCATCTGCGATGTCGAGGGCAGCTGTAATACCGGCAATACCACCACCAATTACCAAAGCGCGCTTTGTCATTGGAGTTTCACCTGCGATAAGAGGTGTGTCGAGGATTGTCTTTGCAATGGCAGCTTTACCAAGAGCAATGGCCTTTTCTGTAGCCTGCTCCATATCTTTCATTACCCATGAAGTCTGTTCACGGATATTTGCAACTTCAACTTTGAATGGGTTGAGACCAGCACGCTCTGCGCATGAACGGAAGGTTTTTTCGTGCATACGTGGAGAACATGAACAAAGAACAACGCCTGTAAGCTTGTCGTCTTTGATATGGTCTTCAATCATTTTCTGACCAGCAGATGAACACATGTAAGTGTAGTGTGTTGAATAAACAACTCCGTCTACCTTTCCAAGTTCTTCTGCAACTTTTTCTACGTCAACTGTTCCGGCAATGTTAGTACCACAGTGACATACAAATACACCAATTCTTTCCATTTTCTATGTCACTCCTTATTTCTTGTACTTTCTGAAAGCACTAACGATAGCCTGCTGAGGCATATCATCATCCAGATGCTCTGGAACCTGAACAGGATCAAGACGGTGAGGACCGCGCTGACCTTCAACATACTGACGTACACCGTCAATCAGTTTAGCTGGTTCTACCTGGCGTGGACAACGCTCGAGGCAGGCAAAACATGAAAGACATGCATAGATTGATTTAGAATTCAAAAGAGGCTCGAGGTCTCCGTTTTCTACCATCTGAACAAACTGATGTGGATGATATTCCATAGCATCATAGTTAGGGCAGGTAGCAGAACATTTACCGCAGACCATACATTTCTTAGGATTTACGCCGCTTTTCAAAAGGATAATTTCTTTTGCAAGTTCGTTGTTTTCCATTACTTTTCCTCCTTCAAGCCAAGTGCTTCTGCAAGGAGCTCTGTGAAGTAAATTACATCGAGCTTTGAATCACCTTTGTTCTTGATAAGGTTATAGCGGCAGAGTGGACAAGATGTAACAAGGAAGTCAGCACCCATATCTTCTGCATTAGAAAGGATTTTCTTAGATCTGTTCTTAGGAATTGATTCATCTTCGAACATTGTGTAAGCACCACAGCACTCGTTTCTCTGTCCATAGATAACTGGAGTACCACCGATGGCTTTAATAAAGTCCTCGATAATCTGTGGGTTTTCAGGATCGTCTAACTGAAGAACTTTTCCTGGGCGAAGAAGAAGACATCCGTAATAAGCACCGATTTTTTTACCGGTGAAAGGCTTTTTAACAGCAGCCTTTACTTTGTCCCAGCCTACAACATCACGCAGAATTTCGAGATAGTGAACTACTTTAGCTTCACCATGATACTCAATTTCATCCTGCTTGAGGTAATTATTCACCTTGAATGCTACATTCTCGTCTGTTGCAACATCGTTATTAACCTGCTTAAGAACGTTGTAACATGCAGAACAGAGAGTAACCAAGTCATGTCCTGAATCACGTGCATTTGCCAAAGCACGAACAGATGAAAGTTTAGAAGCGATTTCATCTTTTGCCATAGGGTATTCACCACCACAGCACTGCCATTCAGGAATTTCTTCAAGTGTGAATCCTAATGCTTCCGCAGATTTACGCGCATAAATATCAAGGTCAAGAGCCTTGTTTTTCAGCGTACAACCTGGAAAATAAGAATATGTCATACTTGCTCCCAATTAATAAATATACATATATGGAAATCAAAGAAAAAATTTTACCGATTCTTTCCCTAATTATCCTAATAATATACCTTGAATTTGAATTTTTGTGAAGATTAAAAATCGCCGCTTTTTAATAAATATTGTTATCCAGAACTTGTTTCGGGATCTTTAAAATAGATTCTGAAAAAGTTCAGAATGACGTCATAAAAATTAGTTAAACGTTCAATCAATTTCAGACTTTCGTTCTATTTTTTTAATCATTAAGATTTATAATATAAACATGGAATTTTATGCAGAATGGCGCCTTAGAGGCGACTCTTATAATAATGGATATGGAAACGGACATACACTTTCTCAGAGTGAGTCTGTTCGTGAATGTAAAAAAACAGTTGAGTCAGAAAATGAAACCTGTTTCGAAGGAAAGAATGGAATTAAAGTAAAATCAATTCATAACAAAAAGAAAAAAGTTTATGAATGCTTTACAGAAATTGAAAATACCGGCACTTCAGATGCCTATATAGAATTGCTTTCAAGTTTTGCATTAAAAGGAATGAAAGCAGACAAAATACATCGGGCAACTGCTTTCTGGAGTGCAGAGGGTAAACTGCTTTCTCAGGATTTAACAGACCTGAATATGGAACGTTCCTGGGCTAATCATGGTTTTAGAATTGAAAAGTTCGGGCAGATTGGTTCAATGCCGGTGCGTAAGTGGTTCCCGTTCCTGGTTCTGGAAAACTCGGTAGAAAAGAAATTCACCGGCATTCAGCTTTATTGTGCATCCAGCTGGCAGATTGAGATATTCAGGAATACAGATGATATAAGCGTGCAGGGCGGACTTGCAGACCGTGACTTTGGAAACTGGACAAAAAAGTTAACACCTGGAGAAAAGTTCAAAACTCCTAAGGCGGTAATAGCAGAAGGCTCGTCACTTGAAGAAGTCTGTGATCTGCTTGTAAAGGCTCAAAAGCCTCGGATTGCTGAGGTTGATAAAGACTTGCCTGTAATTTTCAACGAATACTGCACTACATGGGGAAATCCTTCAATAGAAAATCTTACTAAGACTGCAGAAAAACTTGATGGAAGTGGAGTCAAATATCTTGTAATTGACTGCGGATGGTATAAGCCAGATGGAGTTGAAAACTGGTTTGATGCAGCTGGTGACTGGATTCCAAGCAAAAAGCTTTTTCCAGAAGGAATTAAGTCTGCTGCAGATATGATTCGTTCGCATGGTCTGATTCCTGGAATCTGGTTTGAGTTTGAAAATGTAGGAACTGTAGCCGGTGCTTTTAATGAAACTGACCACGTACTCAAACGCGATAATTACTCGGTAACAGTAGGGGCACGACGCTTCTGGGATATGAGGCAGAAATGGGTATGGAATTATCTGGACGAAAAAGTTTTAGGACTTCTTAAAGAATGCCAGATGGGATATCTGAAGGTTGATTATAATGAAAATATCGGCCAGGGAGTTGATGGCGAGGAAAGCCTTGGCGAAAACCTTCGTGAATGTGTTTGTCAGAGTCAGGAATATTTCCGTCATATAGCACAAGAGATGCCAGAACTTGTTATTGAAAACTGTGCAAGTGGAGGGCACCGTCTTGAGCCTTCAATGATGGAACTTGTGAGTCAGGCAAGTTTTTCTGATGCCCATGAAGCAAAAGACATTCCTTTAGTTGCAGCAAATCTTCACAGACTTATTCGTCCTGAACAGAGTCAGATCTGGGCTGTGCTTCGAGCAGATGCAGACATTCACCGCATAAACTTTGTACTTACCTCAGGCTTTTTAGGCAGACTTTGTCTTTCTGGTGAGATTTTTGATTTAGCTGATGATAAATGGAATCAGGCTCTTAAAGCTATAGATTTCTATGGTAAAGTAAGTCATATCATCAAAAATGGATATACAAGTTTAATTCAGACAAATGTTAAAGATTATCTGAATCCGGAAGGCTTGCAGATTGTTCTCCGTGAGTACGAAAACGAGGCATTGCTGATTGTTCATACATTTGAAAATGCAGATGTTCAGGCTGATGTTTCAAAAGTTTTATCAGAGATACTTTCAAACTGGAAATTGAAAGAGACGTTTGGTTCAGAACTTGACGGAGACTTCAGAGGAAAAGTTTTCTGGCTGCGCCGTTAAACTTTTATGATACGATTTTTAAAGAAGTCGACAACGGCTTCTTTAATTTCGTCTGGAGCCTTGCTCTTGAGAATATAACCATCTGGTTTTAACTGCATTGCGTTTATTACACTCTGTCTGTCATTGTTTGCTGTAAGGAAAATAACAGGCAGGTTAGCAAGTCTTTTATCACTTCTGATTGCTTCCAGAACCTTTGGTCCATCCATAGTCGGCATTTTATAATCCAACAGAACAAGATCAACAGGGTGCATATCAAGGAATTCAAGGGCCATTTCACCTGAGCTGACAAGTGACAAATGAAAATCATCACCAAGCCAGACTTTTATACTTCTGAGAATAATAGGCTCGTCATCTACAACAAGAATATGTTTCTTGCTGACATTATTTCTTTCCATCAGTTCCAGAAGATTTTCAATATCAATAGTGTAGGATTCTAATTTAATAGAAGGAATCTTGTTGAAAAAATTATTATCTTCCAGAGAAATGGTTGTCATTTTACCGACAAAACATAAATGATAATCATATTTTTTCTGGTAAACAACAATCTTTCTAATGATATTAAATTCAATGTTATCTGAAAGAAGAATAAGAAGCTGAATTGAATAGTTTGGTAGTCTGTCTACATCTTCGTTAGTTGGAGCAAAAACATTTATTTTAAGGTCTGTAGCATTGAACTGATTTATAAGATTCTTTACAACAAGACGAGAAGAATCACCAACTATAAAAAGCTCATCCATCATTTATTATTGCTCCATTCAGAAAGTAAATTTCTTAGTTCTTTAAAATCAACATTTTCAACACTGGTTTTGATTTTATCAAATTTTTGTGAAAAATCAAAGGGGAGTTGAACAGAAGATAATTCAGAAATAAGATAATCCAGACCATCAATATCAAAATCATTGGCATAGTCTAGAAGAAGCTTGATTTTCTCTGATAATTCTTCCTGTGAAATTTCTTTTGCTGGTGTCTGATTTTTTTCTTCTTTTACAAGAGGGGCAAGTTTTTCTTTATAACTCAAAAACAGATCCAAAAGCGGCTTATGTTTTTCCTGTATTTCAGATACTGTATTATTATTTGCACACTTTTCCAAATGTTCTGCAAGTTTGGAAAGCTCTTTTGCACCAATAAGACGGGAAGTGCTTTTTAGTGCATGAACTTTAATTTCATAATTTTTCCAGTCTTCAGCTTCAAAGTATTGCTGTAATTCCTGTGCTTTCTGATCCATTGAAGTATAGTATTGCTTTATTGTAGATAATAGAACTTCTTCAGATCCTGTGAATCTGATGGCCTCAGAAATATCAAAACCTTCTATATTTGAAAGTGTTCGAATTACTTCGGAAGTTTCTGTTGTATTTTCAGTATTGACTGAAGTTTCATTTTCTTCTTCTGGGGCTGCTTCAATATAATCTTCAGGAAGATAACGGCGAATCATTTCTTCGAGTTTTGCCGGATTTACAGGTTTAGAAAGATAATCATCAAAACCTTCTTCAAGATACATTTTTTTGACACCACTAATAGCATTTGCAGTTAAAGCAATACAAGGTTTTCCGGCACAAAGATTGTCTGACATTTCTTTCATTGCATGAAGGGTTTCTATACCATCCATTTCGGGCATTCTATGATCAATAAAAAGAATATCGTATTTTGTAGTTTTGATTGCTTCGAGTGCCTGTTTACCACTAAGAGCTGTATCAACTGTAATTCCAGTGTTTTTGAGAAGGCCCTTAACGACATCAAGATTCATTTCTGTATCATCAACAAATAAAAGTTTTGCTTTTGGGGCATGAAGCTTTTCTTTATAATCTGCCATCTCCATAACGCTTTCTTCATAAGCTTCATTGATATCACCAACGGCTGTCCAGTCTGCAACTTTCTGTTTAATTTCAAAAGAGAAGTCTGAGCCTTTGCCATAAATTGTCTTTACTTTAAGCATACTTCCCATCATATCAAGAAGTCTGTTTACAATGCTTATTCCAAGACCTGTTCCTTCAATTGTTCTGTGTTTTATTTCATCAATTCGTTCGAAAGGTTTATAGAGTTTATCTATGTCTTCTGTTTTTATACCGCAGCCGGTGTCTTTTACATTTACTTTAAGGAGAATGTTGTCATCATCTTGTTTTTTGAAATCAATTTCAAAAGTTACGGAACCTTCTTTTGTATATTTAATTGCGTTAGTAAGAAGATTTATAATACACTGCTTTATACGGATACTGTCTCCATATAAGGTTTTAGGAAGTGAAGAGTTTACATTCAGATTAAATTTAAGGCCTTTAGCTTTTGCACGGTCTCGTGTCATATTTAAAAGGTCTATAATCATTGAAGAAACTTCATAGTTATCTGGAATAAGTTCCATTTTGCCGGCTTCGATTTTAGAGAAGTCGAGAATGTCATTTACAATGGAAAGAAGGTTTACACCGGCTATTTTGATATTCGATGAATAACCGATAATTGCTTTATCTTTAGATTCTCGAAGAATCATTTCATTCATGCCGAGTACTGCATTTATTGGAGTTCTGATTTCGTGGCTCATATTTGCAAGGAATGCACTTTTTGCCTGTGAGGCAGCAGCGTTTATCTGACTTTCGGTAAGAGCAGCTTCCTTTGCAGCACGTTCTTTTTTTGTCTGCTCACTGATGTACTCAATGTATTCTTTCATCTGAGTAGTCATCATACGGATATTATTTGTGAGAGTTCCAATTTCATTATCCGAAGTATATGGAATATCTACGTATAATTCTCCACGTGCAAGACGGTTTGTTGTTTTGAATAAGATATTAAATGGAATGATAATTTTACGCTTTAAGAAAAAGAAGAGCAGGGAAGTAATTAAACAGACAAATAAAAATATTATGATGAGTGAATTTATCTGACCGTTAATCAGCTGCATAGCCTCATCCTGAGTAATTGCCGTTATGTAAGTCATTCCATTATCAAGTTGTTTTAAGATTCCGAAATGCTTTTTTCCTTCCCAGGTGAATCTGGTGAGTTTTTTGCTATCTGCCTTTCGGAATTGTTCCATCATGGTTGCAATGTCTACAGAGCGTTCAACGGAATTAGACATTTCTTCTTTTTTATATAAATGAATATGATTCTGTTCTTTTCCAAAAAGAAGTCCTGTAGAGTTATCAATTTTAAGGGAATGTACAATATTTTCAATGATTGCAAGACTTAAATCAATTCCTAAAACTCCGAGAAGTTTACCGTTTTTATATACAGGAACACTGTAAGAAATAATTTTCTGGCGGAGATTTTCATTATCATAGGGAGAAGTCCATACCGGGCTTTTGTTCCAGATAGGAAGATAATACCAGCCGACATGATCTGTATCTGTTGGTGAATATTTTGAAAGATCTGTCAGACGAACACTTACATAAGTTTTCTGATATCCACCGATGAGGAATATACCTCGGGTAGGTCCATAGGTTTCTGCTTCAAGACGGAAAAAGGTACAGACAACTCCTTTTTCATTTACAACGTCTGAAGCCATTTTTGTAGATAAATCTCTCAAAAAATCATTTTCATAGTTTTTTTCATCCTGGAATTTCTTTTCATCAAGATTCATGAGAATATATTTCTTCCAGCCAGCTACAATATCTTCTGCAGTATTAAAAAAATAATTCAGTTCGAGGGATTTCTTTTCTGATTCAAGATAAATTGCATTTGTATAATTTTTAAGTAAAAGTGTATGCGATTGAGCAATAAGGATTAAGGCAGTTACTAAAAAGGTAAGAGCTATACTGGAGAGTATCAGTATTACAGTCTGATTTTTAAGAAGGTTCGAAGATTTTTCTCTCATTGCCTTCCAACGCCATTTCCACCTGCTTCTTTAATTGCATAGCAGTTTTGCACGGCACGGTAATAATTTATTTTGATAGAAACTGAAAGATCAACTTTTACAAGACCAACAGAAACTGTTATATCAAGTTTTTCCTTTGCTTTTTCACAGAGAGCTTTCATTTGATTTTCAGCTTCATCAATTTCCATTTCCATGAATAAAACAAATTCATCTCCTGACCAGCGGAATAGAATTCCTCTGTCATCAAGAAGTTCCTTAGCAATTTCTACAATTCCAAGAACAATTTTGTCGCCATCGCGCTCATCGTTTATTACCTTGAAATGATCAATATCAAAAACTGAGAGAGATTTATAACGGGTAGTATTAAATACTCCGAGTTCTCCATAAGCTTCTTTCAGATAATTACGATTTGGAAGTTTTGTTAATTCATCTACAGGACTTGTCGATTTTATAACAAATTCATGCTGTTTATACTTTTTATTAGTATCAAATAATGATAAGAAAAGACAAACAAAAAGGAGAATATAAATTACAAGAATTATAGAAGCACCTGCAAACTGTGCTTCAATTTCATTTTTACCCTGAACAACAAGATACCATTTTAAGTTAGGCATAAAACGGGTCATGCGGTAACCGTGGCCAGCTTTATCTGTATGGGTAAATTCTTTTTCGGAAGCATGATCAGAAATTGCTTCTGAAAGGTATGCATTCTTTATATTATTAAAATCTGTATCAATCTGCACAAGACCTTGTGTATCGATAAGATTGATTTTTACTTTGTATTCTTTTTCAACAGCTAAAAGCATTTTCTGCCAGTCTTCCATTGAAAGAGCAATTCCACAGACTCCTAGAGTTGTGCCATTGGAATCAACAATACGTGCGTTTATAAAAATACTCCAGCGCCAGTCAAATAACTGATCGCGGTCTGTTTCAAGCTGAATAGGAAGATTTGTATCAAGGAACATCTGATACCAGTTATCATAAGGATCTTCCTGAGGGTTTACGATTTTAGCAATTCCAGTAGGAGTGTAGTAGCGTTTTGTTTTTTCTGAAACAACAAATGAAGCATCATAACCAAACTGATTTTTTACTGCACCAAGGAAAGAAGACATCATTTCTTCCATAATGTTTTCAGGTATGTTTTCTTCCTGCTCAAGGGTGCGTACAAGGAATTCATCTGAACTTAAACCAGTTGAAATACCGATTGGTCGTTCAATATTTCCGGCAATGAGTCCGTAAATATGAGAAGCAACAAGCTGATTATTGGATATTTCATGTTTCTTATTATGTAAAAAAGATGGAGTTATAAAGGTGAGAAGAACAAGTGAAATACAAAGAAGAATTATTACTGGTAGTTTCTGTTTCAATAAATTATCCTTAAAATAAATAATAATTACTGAAGGTCGGCAAGCACAGCTTGTCTCTGAATCATTCTTTAGAAGAACCTAAACCGGCCCGCTGTCGCAGCCCGGTTTAGGTTCTTCGATTACTGGCTATTTCTGTGGGAATGCCATTGCTTCTGGTTTGAATACTTTATCAAACTCAGCAGCTGTGAGGAATCCGAGTCCTACGCAGGCATCCTTCAATGAAATGTTTTCATCAAATGCTTTGTGAGCTGTTTTAGCAGCATTTTCATAACCGATATATGGGTTCAATGCTGTTACGAGCATTAAAGAGTTGTAAAGGTTATGATGCATCTTAGCCTTGTCTGCCTTAATTCCAACTGCACAGTTCTTGTTGAAAGAAAGCATTGCTTCTGCAAGAAGACGTGCACTCTGAATAAAGTTGTATGCGATAACAGGCATGAATACGTTCAATTCAAAGTTACCCTGTGAAGCCGCGAAACCGATAGCAGCATCGTTACCCATTACCTGAACTGCAACCATTGTTACAGCTTCACACTGTGTTGGGTTTACTTTTCCCGGCATGATTGATGAACCCGGCTCGTTTTCAGGAATGCGGATTTCTCCAAGACCATCACGAGGACCAGATGCGAGCCAGCGAACATCGTTAGCAATCTTCATCATATCTGCAGCAAGAGCCTTGATTGCTCCGTGTGCATATACTAATTCGTCTTTAGAAGTAAGAGCGTGGAACTTGTTAGGTGCTGTAACGAACTTCTTTCCAGTGAGTTCAGATACACATTCAGCAACCTTTTTGTCAAAGCCCTTAGGTGCGTTCAAACCAGTTCCTACAGCTGTACCACCGAGAGCGAGCTGTTTAAGGAATGGAAGTGAAGACTGGAGCATCTTTTTATCCTGCTCAAGAGAAGTTCTCCAGCCGGAAATTTCCTGACCGAAAGAAATAGGTACAGCATCCTGAAGGTGTGTACGACCACTCTTTACAATCTTCATATTTTCTTTTTCAAGTTTCTTGAAAGTTTCTACCAGAGTGTCGATAGCTGGGAAGAGCTTGTCTTCGATAGCACATACTGCAGAAATGTGAAGTGCAGTAGGGAAGGTATCGTTTGAAGACTGACTCATGTTGATGTCATCATTTGGATGACAGAGTTTTTTACCTGCAATTTCGTTAGCGCGGTTAGCGATAACTTCGTTTGCATTCATGTTGCTCTGTGTACCAGAACCTGTCTGCCATACAACGAGTGGGAAGTGATCGTTGAGTTTGCCGGCGATTACTTCATCACAAGCCTTTTTAATTGCAGAAAGCTTTTCCTTGGTCATTTTCTCAGGCTTGAGGGCATTGTTTGCCATTGCAGCTGCCTTTTTGAGGTAACCGAAAGCCTTTGTTATTTCACGTGGCATTGTTTCAATGCCAACACCAATTTCGAAGTTTTCGTGACTGCGTTCAGTCTGAGCGCCCCAGTATTTATCTGCTGGAACTTTTACTTCACCCATTGAGTCATGTTCAATTTTGTATTCCATAGTTTTCATCCTTAAAAAAATTGTCATTGCGAGGAACTTTGTGACGAAGCAGTCTATATTAAATGGATTGCTTCGCTACGCTCGCAATGACGATTAATATTATATTAGAAGTTTACCTGTTTAATAACGTCTTTGAGACATTCTGCACTGTGGCGGAGAGATTCAATTTCTGAATCTGTAAGAGGAGCTTCGAGGCGTCCCTTAATTCCGTTTGCACCGATGATTGTTGGGATAGAAAGACATACATCCTTAATTCCGTATTCGCCATCGAGCATAGAAGAAATTGTAAGAACTGAATCTGTTTCGTAGTTCAAAGCTTCACAGAGAGTAGCTGTTGTAACACCGATAGCATAGTTTGTACATTTCTTAGCAGCAATGATGATTCCACCTGACTTGCGGATATAGTCTTCTACGTCGTTCTTGTCGAAGTCTGGGAGTTTTGGTCCGTGGTATGATTTAGCAAATGAATCTACCGGGATAGAACCGATATTTGCAAGAGACCAAGGTACGAAAGAAGAATCTCCGTGCTCACCGAATACGTATCCGTGTACGTTTTCCTGAGCTACTTTGTATGTTTCTGCAATACGAGCGCGGAAACGAGCAGTATCAAGCATAGTACCTGTACCGAAAATGCGGTTAGCAGGAATACCGGCAGTTTTTACAAACTGATATGTAAGAATATCAACAGGGTTTGCAACAATAACATAAAGAGCGTTAGGAGCAGCCTTAGTAATCTGAGGAATTACAGACTTTGTGATATCAACGTTAGTCTGTGTAAGGTCAAGACGTGACTGTCCAGGTTTGCGGCCAACACCAGAAGTGAATACTACGATGTCGGAATCCTTTGCATCTTCATAATCACCATCGTGAACGTAAACTGGGCCAATGAAAGGAGTACCCTGGCGGATATCCATTGCTTCTCCCATAGCTTTTTCTTTAATAATGTCGATGATGACGATTTCTGAAGCAATCTGCTTCAAAGTAAGAGCATAGGCAACAGTTGATCCAACCTGTCCTGCACCGATGATTGTAATTTTTCTTGACATATTTCTGTCTCCTATCAAAATAAATATATCTATTTAAATACTATATTGAATATATTAAGCCTAATATATCTTTTTAATTATAATCTATTAAACGTTTTTTGTTAATAGAAAAACGAGAGGAAAAGAATCAAGTTATATCAATAAACTAACACAATGCACCGGAAATCTTTTCGGCAACTTCAGCATTAGCAGATGCATTTGCATCAATTTCATCAATAGCATTACGAATGTTGTTCAAAAGATTTTCAAGACTGCTTACCTTTTGCTGAAGCTGTTCTGTACCGCTGGAAATATTCTGAAGGGCAGTGTTCTGCTGAATGATTTCTGTGGCAACTCCTTCTGCAAGACGGGTATTTGTGTTCGCATCATCAACAATACGTGTAAGTGCATTCATTACATCGCGGGTTCCGGTATCGATTTCCGAAACTCCGGAAAGAATCTCTTCCATAACGAGGATTGTTTTGCGGAGTGTGTCTGTAGTTGTCTTTGTATATTCAGAGAATGAAATTACAGATTCTGATGTAGCATTTACGATTGTACCGTTTTCTTCGAGAGTATCTGTAATCTTCTGGGCATTCTTTGAAGTTTCTTCTGAAAGTTTACGGATTTCCTGGGCGATAACTGAGAAACCCTTTCCAAGAGTTCCGGCATGAGCTGCTTCGATTGAGGCGTTCATGGCAAGAAGACCTGTCTGGGAAGCAATCTTATTTACGGCTTCTACGAAGGTTGAAACTTTGTCTGAAGATTCCTTTACCTTCATCATATCGTTTACAAGGTCCTGAAGAAGCTTCATCTGAGAGTCGAGGTTCTGTACAAGGGAATTCATTCCGGCTCTCTGATCGTTTGCAATACTGCTGATATTTGTAAGACTGGCAGACATTTCTGTAAGAGCTGCAGAGGTTGTTGAAATAGCATCGCTCTGGCTCTGAACGCTCTTTTTCATCTGTTCTGCTTTGTCATTGATCTGATAGCTTGAGTCTTTAATTGTAATTGCTTCTGAACTTAAGGTTGTAGTTTCAGTATTGATGTAATTATACAATTCACGGATTTCTGAAACACTGGATGAAGCTTTATTTGTAGATTCTGAAAGCTGTTTACCGATATTAAGTCCTTCTGCAGTTTCAATAATTACATTTGAGATTTTTGAAAGGGCAAGAGAAGATTTATTTTCGTTCTCTTCTGCACGGGTAACTACGCGTCTTGTAAAACTGTCGAAAAGCAGAAGACAGATATTTGAAACTAAAATTGCAAGTGTACAGATAAGAATATTCATTACTGCTATATTCTTATTTGCAATATAAATTGGTCGGTATACAGTGGCATTAGTTACAAACCAGAGAATGAGTCCGAATGTGAAGAAACTATGCATCTGACGGCGTCTTAAAGAAATTACATAATTACAGACACCCATTACTGCAATGAAACAACTGTCCCGGTAAGGTAAGTAATTTGTGATTGAAAAAGGCGCTCCATAACATTCAATGGCGGCTATTACCATTATCGCGGAGGTGGTAATCCAGGATCCTAAATGAATATGGCCTTTCTTTATAAAGTATAGTGAAGTAATGAAGAATGCTAAAAGAAATAATCCACCTGTACCTACTATAAAGTATTTGAAGATGAAGAGTACAAGTCCAAAAAGCCCGAACATTATCATAAATACGATATTTGCACCGACCAGCATTGAAAGCTGTTCACGTTCGCGCATTGGACATTTATCGAGAATGTCCTTAGACGGGAAAAATTTCTGATTAAAAGAATTAAAACTCATACAGTTTTATTTTAGTTTATAAATGATGTTAGTGCAAATAAAAAATGATAATTATTTTGTATGGAGGGCTGGGGATAGGGACGGGGCGTTGCGGGGTGTCCCCGCTGGAAGGGGTAGCGGAAAACGCCGGAGGCGGTTGGAGCGAGGGGAAGACTTTCCCCTTCATATGGCTTTTCCCTCTTCAGATAAATCTATATAATAGAAGAATGAACATAAATAATAACGCGAATAATGTAAAAAAAGAACTTCTTGTTAGAATTGCAAAACTTCAACTTGATGGTGAACTTGATTCCCGAAAAATAAATAAAATCCCGACTGAAATGAGGCCTGCCGGTACGGCTCCTATTGGATGCTGTATTTATCATGACCGCGAGCTTTTAAGAATGCGTCTGCTTGCGAGAATGGGAATTTCGGTTGAGAACTATAATGATTTGAATGATCTTGATGATTATGCACGGGAAGCTTTGTCGCGTGAAAAACCAACCTGGCCGATGATTACTGTTTTGCACGAAGCATGTAACGGTTGTGTTAAGCAGAACTTTATGGTTACTAATGCGTGTCAGGGATGTTTTGCCCGTCCTTGTATGGTGAACTGTCCTAAAAAGGCGATTCATATTGTTCATCATGCTCATATTGATGCAGATAAATGTATTCACTGCGGACTTTGTGAACAGAACTGTCCTTATCATGCGATTATTAAAATTACTGTTCCGTGTGAGGCAGCGTGTCCTGTAGGGGCTATTTCTAAGGGCGAAGACGGTCATGAAGTTATTGATTTTCACAAGTGTATTTACTGCGGTAAATGTATGAGGGAATGTCCATTCGGCGCTATGATGGATAAGAGCCAGCTTGTGGATGTTATAAAGCACATTATGAATGGAAGCAGAGTGAGTGTGATGTATGCACCTTCGATTGCTTCTCAGTTTAAGTGCAGTGCGGGGCAGCTTGAGCGCGGTTTTGAACAGCTTGGTTTTACAACTGTGTATGAGGTTGCAGCTGGTGCTGATATTACTGCGGACCGGGAAGCGGCTGAATTTAGTGAGCGTATGAAGCGCGGCGATAAGCTGATGACTACTTCTTGCTGTTCGGCTTATGTGAGGGCGGTGCATATTCATGTTCCGGATCTTGACCCATGTGTAAGCGAGACAAGAAGTCCTATGCATTATGCGGCTGAAATTGCTAAAAAGGATGATCCTTCGTGTGTGACTGTTTTTGTTGGTCCTTGTCTTGCAAAACGTCGCGAGGGCTTTGATGATGACCTTGTTGATTATGTTATTACTGCCGAAGAGCTCGGAGCTTTCTTTGAAGCTAAAGGAATTGCTGTAAGTAAGCTTGAACCTGTTGTAAAGACTGAGGTTCCGAGTGCGAGCGGCCGTAATTTTGCAAGAACTGGTGGTGTTGCTGAGGCTGTAAAGTGTCGTCTTACTGATCCTTCTATTTTGAAGCTTGATGTTATTAACGGTCTTGATAAGGAAGGTATGAAAAAGCTTAAGTATTATGGTGAGATAAATGCCGGACGTGTTGAGGCTAAGGAAGAAGACGGTAACCTTGTTGAGGTTATGAGCTGCGAAGGCGGCTGTGTGGCCGGTCCTTGTGTTATTCAGAAAGTGAATCTTGCTAATGTGCAGCTTGATAAATATGTAAAGGAAGGAAAATAATTGGCGGTTCCAGTAATCTGCACAACTTTACTGATTGAAAAATCTCCGCAGGCTCTGCCGCTCGGGGCGGCTTGTATTGCGACGGCGATTAAGAACTGGCCGGGGCTTAAGGATAATGTAAAGGTGCAGCTTAAGGCATTCACTATTGAAGATGATGATTTTAAGATGCTGGATGATACTGATAAAAGGGCTGCATTTATAGCAGAGAAAATCTGGGAAATTGCTAAGGGCCGTGAAAGTTCAGAGGGCCTGATTGTCTGTTTTTCGTGTTTTGTATGGAATGTAGAAATTCTCAGATGGGCTGCGGCTCTTTTGAAGGCAAAAGGCGCTGTTACAATTGCCGGCGGACCTGAAATTACAGCTCATCCTTCTTTCTATAAAGATTTTGATTACACTGTAAGCGGTGAAGGTGAAATTACTGTTCCTTTACTGATTATGCAAATACTGAATAAGTCTAATAAATCAAACAAAGTAATAATTTCTCAATCTCCTGATCTGGCTCTTGTTCATTCGCCTTATCTTGACGGGATTATTGATCCTGCGGAATACGAAGGTGCTTTGTGGGAACTTGCAAGAGGCTGTCCTTATAAGTGTTCTTATTGTTATGAATCTAAGGGTGCAAAAACTGTAAGGCTTTTCCCGATGGAACGCATTAAGGCTGAGCTTGAACTGTTTTCGAAGAAAAAGGTTCCGCAGGTTTTTGTTCTGGATCCAACTTATAATATAAATAAAAAGAGAGCTCTGGAGCTGCTTCGTCTGATCAGGGAAAAAACTCCTGATACTTTTTACTATTTTGAAGCCAGAGCTGAATTGATTGACAGGGAACTTGCCCGGGAATTTACTAAGATTCCATGTGCATTACAGATTGGTTTGCAGAGTGCAAATGATGAAGTTTTGAAACTCGTAAACCGCCCCTGCGACAGAAAGAAGTTTTTAAAGGGTATTTCGATTCTGAATGAAGAAGGTGTTACTTTCGGTCTTGATCTGATTTTCGGATTGCCGGGTGAGACTTTCGGCTCTTTCCGGGACGGGCTTGATTTTGCACTTTCTTTGTATCCGAATAATCTTGAAGTATTCTGTCTTTCTGTTTTGCCTGGAACTGATTTATATGACAGGGCAGAGGGACTGGGGCTTATATGGGAAAAAGATCCGCCTTATCATGTAATTAAGAATGGTAAGTTCAGCGTTGAAGATATGAAGAAAGCTGAAAAACTGGCTAATGCCTGCAGTGTCTTTTACAATGATGGACGTGCTGTTCCATGGTTTAACTCTGTGTGCCGTGTTTTGAGAATTAAGGGTAGTAAACTTTTTGAAATCTTCTATGATAAAAAGCTGGCCGGTAATTCTGATTTAGAGAATTGTTGTGAACATTTTAAAATAGAGAAGGTTCAGCTGGATTTCTTAAAAGGGCTTTTTGCAGAGCGAAAACTCGACAGATATTACAGGGCTGCTGAAGATATTGTAAAATTTTACGGAGCAATTTCACGAACTACTGATACAGGAAAATCAGAAACTATTACATTAAATTACAATGCAGAATATGTTGCTTCAGATTATGCGAGTGATATCAAATGGTTTGCTGAGAATCTTAAACCTCAGCCATGCAGAATCCAGACTTTCAAGAACAGGGGTGAGGTAGATTTTAGATTTGTAAAAAAATAAAACTTTTTTTGAAAAAATCCCTTTTTTGATATTGACCAAAATCCATCAAAAGTATATATTACTAAACATCGAGCGACACCAAGTCACTTGAAACAATTTGCGGATGTCATATAACGGCTTATTATCTCAGCCTTCCAAGCTGATGACGAGGGTTCGACTCCCTTCATCCGCTCTAATTAAGCTCTCCTAATTGGAGAGCTTTTTTTATGCGTAAATACTTATGTCATAAGGATTTACGGGGATTTGTTTATGTATTTTTGCCTCCCTACCTGATGGAATGGGCGCAAAAAACTGCTGTTTTTATGCAGATGATACGAATTATGATACTAAAAATGATACTGTTTTTGGTACTATCGTTGATACAAAACTGCATAATTACGGGTCTTTTCAAAAACCATGAAGTTTCTGAAGGAGGTTTTTATGCGTCAGTTTTATCTGTCTAAAAACAATCACGGTTATTACAGAGTTGTATTTGTTGATCCGGAAACGGGCTGGCAAAGTGTTGGAAAAAGTACTCATACCAAAAACCAATTTGAGGCTTACGCTATTGCTACTACCTGGCTTAAAGAAGGGGTGCCGGAAGGTCGTAGTAATTCCAGAACCTTTAATAATTCCGTTAAAGGCTCGGCAAAGAAGAACTTAAAAAGCATTGTTGATACCCTTACATTTGAAGAAGCTTCAAAACTCCTTGAATTGATTTCTGCTAAGTTTGGCTCTGCCTCTCCTGTAATTTCAAAAGCGCCTGTTACAAAAACTGGGGCCTTTGTGAATCCTGAAAAAGCTTTTGTTTCTGAAATTGCTGAAAGTGCTCCTGTTATGAAAGAGCTTTCTGCAGCAACGCCTGTGCCTAGAGCCAAGAAAAGATGCGTTGTAAAAAAGACTCCTATGTCTGAACCGGTCCTTGTGAATGTTGATAAATTGCTTGTTAGAGCAGATGCAAGTACTGTGCCAAGTGTGGGTGTGACGGCAGAGGGGAAGCATTTACTTTGCGAGTCTATGGATCACTTCTGGGATTATGAAAACTCTGAGTTTATTAAGCGTAGTTTGGCGCATGGGCACTCAATTTCGAAAAAGCATGCCTTTTGTATGAGAGCCTATGTGCGCAATTACTGGGAGCCTTATTTTGGAAACGATGCTCTGATTGAAGACCTGGAACTTTCTGAACTGGATGATTTCTTTTTCTTTTTGCATGACGAAAAAGAGCTTGCGGGTGAGACTGTAAACAAAAATATAAACATGGCCAATAAGTGTTTTAAGACTCTTTTGGCACAAAAGAAAATTGCTTCAAACCCGCTTGAAGGAATTGAACGCTTTAAGGCTGACAACGAAGAGCGTGGAATTCCGACTGAAGAGGAAGTTCGCCAGCTTCTTGAACTTGACTGGGAAAACGAGGCTGCAAAGCTTGCCTTTAAGGTTGCGGCTTTTTACGGTTTGCGTGCTGGTGAAATAAGCGGTTTACGTGTCTGCGATATTGATGTGGTAAGTGACTTTATTCATGTGCGCCACAGTTATAGTGAGGTGGACAAATTAAAATCTACCAAGAACAAAGATACACGTGACTTACCGGTTAATCATGCCTTGGCCTTGCAGCTTATGAACCATGCAAGACAGAATCCGGCTTTTGGTGATTTGAGTTATGTATTCTGGTCTGTAAAAGATTTTTCGATTCCGATAACGCCTGGATATTATGCTGACTGTTTGTATAAGGCTTTGGAACAGATTGGAGTTTCAAAAGCAGAACGGGAAGAGCGAAATATTGTTTTCCACAGTCTGCGTCATTTCTGCTGTACTGTTTTGAAACAGCGTGCTGACACTGATACTGTAATGGCGATTATGGGGCACCGTAGTTATGTAATGACTGAGCATTACTCTGATCATGATACCCAGGAGAAGTTTAATAACATGCGAAATGTTATTTCTGGGGCTTGGGAGAAGTATCTTTCTGCTTAGTTTTCTTTTATTTTCAACAAGTCATTAAAACTATTTAATGACTTGTTTATACATTCAAACAAGTTCTTGAAATAATCAAACACACTGTTGATGTTTCTCGGGTTTAAGATTTAGCCATAACGGATTTGATACCGTTATGGCTTTTTATTTTAACGCGAGGTGCTTATGACTGAGGAAAAAAGTGAGAATCTGGATTTGCTTTCTGCAGAAGAAGCTGCGGTTTATCTTGGTTTTAGCGTGGACTATATTTACCGGCTTGCAAGGGCTAACAGGATTCCGCATGTGACTTTTGGCAGACGTTTTATTTTTAGAAAAACTGATTTGTACAACTGGGTCGGCACTATGGTTCAGGGGGCTTAAATGATTGTAACTCTGGATGAGGTTCTTGATGAATCTGAAAAGTATGTAAGAAAAATGGCAGAGGAAAAAAGATACGGCGATATTACCGTAACTGTAACGCTGCATGACGGGATGCCGGTAAAGCTTAGCACGGCTTTTTGTGAGCATCTGGCAAGAAGGACTTTGAAAAAGTTTACTGTGCAGAAATAAAAAATATCAGGCGAAGGAGGAAAAAAGCGGTGGGAGAAAAGGACACTGTTTCGACATCCGCAAACATGAACAGTGAACTTAATTCGAATGGCGGTGAAGCTTTGATGTCTTGGGAGAAAAAATTAGAGAGCGAACCTCCTAAGGCATTTAAGGCTTTCTGTCTTTTTCGTGCTATGGGCTACAAGCGAAGCATTAAGGCCTGTATGGAAATGCACGGAATTGAGCCTAAAAAATATGGCTCCTGGGCGCGTTATGCTCGTCTTTACCGTTGGAATGAGAGGGCAGCAGAATATGACGCGTATATTGCAAAAGAAACTGAAAGGGAGATTTTAGCTGAGAGAGTTGAACGCCGTAAGAGACAAATGGAAATGCTTAACGGCTTTGACGAACTTGTTCAAAAAAGAATTAAGACACTGAAGCCAGAAGACCTGAACGCAGATGGAGCAATGGATCTTCTTGAACGTTCAGCAAAGCTGGATTCGTTTATTACTGGAGCTGACAAAGAAGCTGCAAAACAGCCGGTGCAGGGAGAACTGGCCATAAGTTTTGTAGACAGCTTTAAGGACTTATGACGACAGAAGTTTTTAAGCCGACAAAGGTACAGAAAAAGGCACTAGAGCTTTTAAGCTCTGGAGCAAAACATATTCTGCTTTTTGGAGGCTCGCGTTCTGGAAAAACTACTGTTCTTGTAATGGCAATTATATTTCGGGCTTGCCGCTATCCTGGAAGCCGTCATTTGATTTGCCGTTTTAGAGCTAAGGACGCAAGAAGTTCTGTTTTGCATGAGACTTTAATTCCATGGCTGAATAAAACAATTGGTGCAAAGAATTATAAAGCCAATGTACACGACGGACTTATAACTCTTTGGAATGGGAGCGAAATCTGGATTGGAGGCCTTGGGGACAAGGAACAGGTAGACCGCATTCTTGGTCATGAATATGTGACTATCTATTTCAACGAAGTAAGCCAGATTTCTTATTCTGCGATTACTACAGCTTATTCGCGTTTGGCGATGAAAGTTGAAGGTTGCAAGAATAAGTTTTTTTATGACTGTAACCCGTGTTCTCCTATGCACTGGGCTTACAAGGTGTTCATTCGAAAGATTGAACCGCGTACGGATGAAAAATTACAGAAGCCAGATCTTTATGCTTCTGAAGTTTTGAATCCGATGGATAACGCTGAAAATCTTGATGAAGATTACATCAGCGACATCCTGGACAACATGCCGGAAAAGCAGCGGGCACGATTCCGTGACGGTCTTTGGGTAAAACCTGAGGGCTCTGTTTATGAGAAGTTTGAAGAGTCAATGATTCTTCCTCGTGAGAAATTGCCGGAAGAGTTTGACCGCTTTACTGGTGGTCAGGACTTTGGACTTCATATTGCGGCTGTAAAAGTTGGCTGGGTTGGAGAGACTGTTTATGTTGTCTCTGACTTTGGCGGTTTTAACATTACAACAAAGACAAGCGTAGAACAGCAGCAGGCAAAGAACTGGTATAACGACTGTTTTGTAACTTACTGCGACCCGGCCGGTGGAGAGAGAATTCAGGAAGTGCCAGGTGGCGTTAAGGCAAATAACAGTGTGGATGCCGGAATTGATTACATAATTGCAAAGATTGAACGCGGACAGTTTTTTGTATGCAAAGACTGTACCGGTGTTCTTGGTGAAATATGGGATTACTCTCGTGATGAGAATAATCAGATTGTAAAAGTAAACGACCATTACATGGACGCTATGCGTTACGCGATTTTTAGCGCGGCAACCAGCGGCGTGGTGATGGGATAACGGAGAGCCGATAATAAATATGGGGTTGTTTTCAAAGAAAAAAGTTAAACAGAAAAAGCTCAGAAGCTTTACAGAAATAAACAATGAGACTGTGGCTGATGATTTTTCTGTGCAGGAAAAGAAAACCTGTACTGACCCGTATTTACAGCATGCTTGGGTTAGCGTGTGCATTGATATCCTTACCAGAAACGTTGCCCGTGCTGAGTTTGAAATTAAAAAGAACGGTAAAACAGAAAGTGATTCAAAGCTGGCAAAACTCTTTATGTATCCTAACAAAAACATGTGCCGCTTTGATTTGTGGAAACAAACCTGTGCCTGGTGGAGCCTCGATGGTGAGGCATTTTGGTGGTTCGGCGATGACTACTGCTGCGGACTTCCGACTGAGATTTATATTTTAAATCCTCGGAATATGCAGCATGTGGTTGATGGCGGAAAGATTATCAAATGGGTTTATACAGAAGGAGGAACGGGAAAACCGTTTATCATTCTACCCGATGAGATAATTCATTTTAAGGATTGGAATCCCTGGAATGAATTTCGTGGCGTAAGCCCTTTGGTAAGCTTGGGCCTTGAGGTCGAACAGGATTTGCTTGCTGCAAAACAGAACTCTGGACTTTTAAAAGAGGGTGGCGTTCCTAAGGGACTTTTGAAAACTGACCAGATTCTGACAGAGACTGAAGCTGAAATCTTAGCAAGAACTTGGGACTCAAAATACGGTCACGGTATGAAAAACCGGGTGGCAGTATTGGGTAAAGGTACAGAGTACCAGCCGCTGACGTTCAGCCCCGATGTTCTGAAACTTTACGATATGAAAAAGTGGAACCTGTACACACTTTTAGCGAAGTATGGCATTCCGCCGAGAGTTGCAAACATACAGGATTCCAAAAGCTCTTTGAGTGGAACGGATACAGACAGCCAGCACCGGGCCTTCTGGAACTTTACATTAATTCCTTTACTTAAAAATTTTGAGCAGATATTAGAAGTGCAGTTTTTTCGCCGTTTCAACTTACCTGAAACCGGTGAATTTAACCTGAACAATATCCCTGAATTACAAGAATCTGAGGATGCCCAGAGTAACAGGGATATTGCAGAAATTAATGCCGGCCTTAAGACGATTAATGATGTTTTAAGAGAACGCGGAGAAAAGGAAAAACCTTGGGGCGACAGCTGGTGGAAGCCTAATTCCGTTTCGGAGTTTGATTCTGAATAAAAAAAAATTGAGGAAATAAAATTATGAATGGTAAGGTAAAGAAAGTGATCATCTGTATGACGGATGAGTGGACGAAAAAGTTAACGAAGGAACTTGTGGAGAGGTATATGAGAGGGGCACAGGTTATTGACGGCACAAATGATCAGGAGATTTTTTATTATCTTCAAAAACTTGGGGATGATATTCTTCTAATCTTTGACAGATTGTTTATGGGCTTTATTTTGAAATACAAAATTATGTACTTACGCTCAATCAATCAGAACATGAAAATAATTTACTGCGAATGCGGCAACTGCATTACGGAGTTTGGGTTACGCCTTTGGGAACTTGGAGTAGACGGGTTTATCTGTGGTATTGAAAAGGAAATCAGCTTTCCAAAAGCGATTGATAAAATCTGTAACGGAGACAGAACTTTCCCTGAAATAATCAGTGACATGGTAAAAAGTGGTGAAAAGGAAGACAGACGCAGAATCAGTCTTGAACTTACTGACAGTGAATATCTTGTTGGTATGTATATGGGCAAAGGTTATAACACAAAAGAAATAAGCGGAGTAACCGGCCTGACTATTGATTCTGTAAGAACACTTTCTTCAACTATGAAAAGAAAGATTGGCTATAAGGGACCAAATGATCTGATTGTTCTGAATCAGAGACTATCGGTTTTTGATGTAAGGAGCTGGGCTTGTTAGTAAAAATTGATGGTGTGGAAAACAAAGAGTTTTCCAAAAACAAAAATCTGTTTTTGTCTTTCTTGAAGGACAATACACATTCTGGAAAAGTTGCTGCACAGGTTGAAGTTTTTAAAGGTGTGGATGTTCAAAAAGATTCATTCCACTGGGTAATGTCTACCTTTGATACTGACCGCGACTTTGAAAAGGTAGACCCGTGCGGATGGGATTTGAAAAACTATCTTATAAATCCTGTCGTGCTCTGGAGCCATGACTATTCAATTCCTGCTATTGGAATTGCCCAGAATGTAAAAGCAGAAAAACAGCTTGAAGGAGACATTCTCTTTAATTCAAAAGAGATTGACGAGTTTGGCTGGAGCATTGGAGAGCGTGTAAAAGCCGGAGTTCTTCGCTGCGGCTCTGTGGGATTTCGTGTTGATGAACTGGAATTTTTGGATGCAAAAGACCGCGACTGCGATTGTATATTCCGTAAGCAGGAGCTTCTGGAATTTTCAATTTGCTGTGTACCGGCTAATCCTTTTGCGATACACGTACCGCAGAAGAGACTTGAGATTACGGAAGTAATTCAGGAAGAAGAGCTTTCGTATTGGGATAAGTTAGGTAAAGGCCTTGCACGGGCTTAGTAGTGCATAAACAAGAGGAAGTGCAGCGGCAACTGCACTTCCTCAATATCACCAAAAAGCTTAAGGGGGCTAATTGATGAATGAAGTAATTGTATCTTTGCAGCAGAAACTTAGCAATATGAAAAGCTTGGTTCCGACAGAAGCTGCAACACCGGAACAGATTTCAAAATACTTTAATGAGACAGAAGAACTCATTGACGGTATTTTGAAAATGGCAGACAGTCAGCAGACTGCATCTACATCAGAAATTGAGGGAGTTAAGGAAGCTGTAAAGGAACTTCGAAACCTCCTGAAAAAAACTGATGCTGAAATGAAACCTCTGTCTTACAGAGATGTTTGCTACAATCTTGGAAAAGCTTTGTGCGCAGCCTGGAACAAAGACCACGAAACTTTGGGTCAGTTGAAATTCTGTCCAAACATAAGGGCAGAGAAGTGGAACAATCCGAAAGACTTTACCTGGGAGACCGGAAAAGGTTTTGTTCCTTCAAAAGCAGTGCTGGGCGAGCCTATCGGAAACCTTGCCAACAATGACCAGTATCTTATCAATCCGATTTACGAAGAGACAATCATGCAGGAAGCTGCAAAGCAGTCTCAGATGATGAATCTTGTATCTCATCGACCTATGAATGGACCTTCAATCTTTATTCCAGAGCGCGACCGCGGCGGAATTGAATTGAAATGGCTCACAAGTTACGGACAGAAAATTGACGCTACAAAATCAAACATGCCTACACGCACAGAGCTCAAGGCTTACACACTTGCAGGCTATGTTCCATTCTTTGACGAGTTTGGCGAAGATGTTTTTGTGGACCTTGGAAAGATGTTCCTGGAAGACTTCACCGAAGCCTACGGCCAGGAGTTTGACCGCCAGTGCCTGATTGCAGACGATGACCCATTTACTGGTGCTATTAATATGGAACATGCAGAAGTGTGCCGCATCCAGAGCACAGACGAAAGCAAACTCACATATCTTGATTTCAGAAAAGCTGAATTGATGGTAGAGCCGGAAGAAAGAAAATATTGCAAATGGTTCTTACATGAAACTTTCCTCAATCACATTGCAAACATTCAGGACGACAACCATAACCCAATCTGGAGAAAGCCAGGTGATGGAATGCCAGGAAGAATTGATGGATATGACGTGGTAGAAAGCCGCCTGATGCCGCAGCTTGCAGACGTGGAAGCAGACAGCGTTGTTGCAATCTTTATGAATCCAAAACGCATAATCCACGGAAACCGTAAGGGAATAGAAATCAAGAGATTTGATGAAACAACAGAATCTCTCGAATACGGCGAGCTCTTTATGCGCTTCCGTAAACGTGACGGCTTCCTTGTTACCAGACCAAAGAAAAACATGGTACTGCTTAAAACAGCAGAAGCATAACACATAACCAAAAGCCAATATAAATATTGGCCTTTGGAAAGCGGGGGCGAAAATAACTAAAAACCGAAGTGAAGGGGAAAGCAAGGCTGCGAAGCACCCGAAGGGCTTGGCCTTGCTTTTCACTGAACGAAGGTTATACTTTCGTGAGCCTCGCTTTTCAAGAGAGGTAAGAATGCATCCATTCCCATTTGAAGAACTCCAAAAAATCCTTGAATTACATGATACTGAATTACAGATAGATGAATTAATCTTTCAGTCTACAATTTCATACATAGAAAAAATCATTGGCTATCCGCTTGAAGTTCATAATTACAATGAGATTCAGACAGTTAGAGACTGCAAGGTGTATACAAATCAAGACAACATAACAGAAATGGTGAACATCACAGATATGACGACAAAGGAAAAAGTTCCTAATTGTGTCATTGACGGAAGAAAAATAATGTTTATTGATCCAAAACTTGAAGGTCACGTAGTTTTCTTAAATTACAATGCAGGCTTTTTGCCTTTGACTTTACCAGCTGATTTGAAAGAAGCAATCATCAAACTTTTTCTTTTGAAGAAGAAAGAGTTTATTAAAACTCAAAATCATGAAGATGATTACGCTTTTGAAATACCTACCAACCTTCAGCAGACACTTGATATTTACAGGAGAAAGAATTACTGATGCAAGAATTTTTGAAAATGTATAACAGATTAAAATATCTGATGATAGAAAAGCTTCCTGAATATATTGATACCTGGAACAAAGAACACGAGCAGTATCAATTTGAACTAAAACAGTTTACAAACAGAACTTTATATAAAAACACTGAATTGCTGCCATGTTTTAATATGTTATTTGAAGAAGCCGAGCAGGGCAAAAAAGATCGTATTATTGGCACAATAAATTATAAGTTTTCTTTTGAGTTTTATTTTGAAAAGAGTAAAACTCCTGACTATGTAAAAATTATTCAGATGAAGCAGATTCTTAATGAAATGCTTAATGATGATGATTTTGAACTCTGGCGGAACTTTGAGATAGTAAAGACAACTTCTAAAAGGATTGATTTTATTGTACATGTAGAGTGGTGATTTTTTCCTTTAAATTTAAAAACCATAGTATAATGGTCATATGGGAAATAAACAAACTATTGTATTATTTACAAAAGAAGAAGTTGAGGAATTAAAATCAAAAGTTTTTGCTTACTGTCACTGGAATGATACTTTGATGAACAGATTTGAAGATTTGTTTACATTCCTTGATTTTCCAGATGACGGAGCCTTAGAGCTTAGAAGTACGATTCTGACACCTCCGAAGCTGGAATTGAAACAGGTTCAGAGGAGACCGCATGAATCTAGATAAGCAACTTTCCAAATATGCCAGACACATAGAAAACCCAAAATACTACAAAAAGATTTATAGCATATTAGAAAAAGGCAAGCGAACAAATTATAAGTTCAAAGATTTCAATGATTATGACATGGTTGAAATATATGCCAGAATCAATAGTTTTTTTGAAGTAAACGAAACACCTGAAAAACAGAGAAGGGTAATCGAATACTTCAATAAGATATGGATTATTGTCAGCGATAAGCATTACATAGTGGCTGAGACTCCTTATTTATGGATTGCACTTTCTGTCTATATTAGATGCTATATGTTTCTATTTATGTCTAAACTTACAAGGTTGATAAATCCTTCACATTTTTATGAATGTAATAATGTTGATAATGATTTGTTTCTTTTTAAGGGAGCACTTAAAGCGGCAAAATACCTTAAATGTGATGTATTTGATTTAGGGGAGTATAAATTAAATCATTAAATTATTCATCCTGTATCATTATTTGATACAGTTATGTAAGTATACTATGTATGAATAATGGAAATATTTATTCAAATTTCGCCAAAAATGGTATATAATAATTTATTAATAATAATGGTTGGGGATATAAAAAATGACTAAACAGGAACTTGCTGCACGTATTTGGGAAAGTGCCAATAAAATGAGAAACAAAATTGAAGCCAGCGAATATAAAGATTATATTCTTGGTCTTGTTTTTTATAGATTCCTTTCTGATGAAGAAATAAAATGGCTTAAAGATGAACTTGGATGTTCTGATAAAGATATTAAAGATGCTTTATCAGATGAGCAAACAATAAAACAGATAAAATCTTCACTTGGTTATTATATTGAATACAAGCATCTTTTTAGTACATGGATAAAAAAACAAGGTTTTTCTATTAAAGATGTAAGTAATGCACTTATTGAATTCACTCATAATATCGATCCAAAGCATAAAAAATTATTTGATAAAATCTTTGACTCGTTACAAGTTGGACTTGGAAAGCTTGGTGACAATGCAGGTTCACAAACAAAAGCTGTAAGCAAACTTATAAAACTTATTCGATGTATTCCAATGAATGATAAAAATGCAGATTACGATGTTCTTGGATTTATTTACGAATACTTAATTGGAATGTTTGCAGCAAATGCTGGTAAGAAAGCTGGTGAATTTTATACTCCTCATGAAGTAAGCCTTTTAATGAGTGAGATTATTGCCGAGCATCACAAAGATAAAAAGTCATTAAAGATTTATGACCCAACATGTGGTTCTGGTTCACTTCTTATTAATATTGGTAAGACTGCAAGCAAATATATGGATAAAGATTCTATTCAGTATTATGCACAGGAACTTATCGGCAATACATACAACCTTATGCGAATGAATCTTGTAATGCGTGGCATAAAGGTTGCAAATATTAATACACGACAGGCTGATACTCTTGAAGATGACTGGCCAATTTTTGATGAAAACGGAAACTATGAATTCCTACCTCTGGATGCTGTGGTTTCAAATCCACCTTACTCTCAAGAATGGGACCCAAAAGATAAAGATCAGGACCCTCGATATGACGGTTATGGAATTGCACCTAAAAGTAAAGCTGACTATGCATTCTTGCTTCATGATTTATACCATTTAAATAATGGTGGAATTATGACAATCGTTTTGCCTCATGGCGTACTTTTTCGCGGTAATGATGAAGATTCAGAAAATGGAAGTACTGTTACTGGTGAAGGTGCTATTAGAAAGAATCTTGTACTCAATAATAAAATTGATGCAATTATTGGACTTCCGTCTAATATTTTCTTTGGAACTGGTATACCTACAATTATTATGGTCCTTAAACAGCAGCGTAAAAATACAGATATTCTTTTCATTGATGCATCTAAAGGATTCGAAAAAGTTGGAAAGAATAATAAACTTCGTGACCGTGATATAAAAAAAATTATTGATACCTTTACAAGCCGGGCAACAATTGACGGATTTAGCCGAAAGGTAGAGCTTGATGAAATAAAATCCAATAATTTCAACTTAAACATCCCTCGTTATGTAGATTCAAGTGAAAAAGAAGAAGAATATGACCTTTATGCAAGTATGTTTGGAGGTATACCAAAAACTGAACTTGAAACTCTTAATCTTTATTGGGAAACACTACCTGAATTAAAAGCAGCACTTTTTGATGATAATGGTTCACCTTATTTACAGGTTAAAGAATGCGATTTTGCACAAACTATCAAAAATCATAAAGATGTAAAAAGATTCAAAGATACATATAAAAACGTATTTAATGATTTTGAGAGTTATCTCAAGAAAGAACTTATTGAAGGCTATAAAAATGTAAATATTACAAAGGAAGAATCTATTATTGCAGATAATATTTTCGAAAGATTAAATAAATTACCTCTTCTTGATAAATATACTTCTTACCAAAGCTTAGCAGATTCATGGACCAGAATTGCACTTGATTTGGAGTTTATGCAGTCTGAGGGGTTTGATTGTTGTAAATTAATAGATAATGTAATTGAAATTAATGAAGACGGTGAAGAAGAAAAAAAAGGCCGTGAAGGACACGTTCTTCCATTTGAATTAATTCAAGAACATATTCTTTCTGAAGACTGGAATAATCTCCAGCAGATGAAAAAACTTATAGAACAAACAGAAAATCAAATTAATTCAAAAACAGAAAATATAAATGAACTTCTAGGAGAAGAATCAGATTTCAGTTTTACGGCAAAAGAAATTAAAGCATTCAAAATAAAACTTGCAAATGATGCAATTGATGAAAATGTGGATGAAATTAAAGAGCTCCTTACAGAAGGAGAAAAACTTGTTTCAACTCTGAAAGTTACAAAGAAAAATTTCAAAGAATGTGAGACGGCTCTTTATGGAAAAACAGAAAAGGCATATCCAAAACTGACAGATGAACAGATTCTAAATCTGTTAGAAATAAAATGGATTAAAGGACTTTCTGAAAATCTCGAAAAGCAATGTGATGAAGTAATTGATTCTCTAATTGAAAAACTTGAAAGCTTAAAGAAAAAATACAGCATTACATATGAGAGTTTACAGAATGAAATTTCTCAAACTAAAATATCATTAAATGCTCTTATGAATGAACTTACTGCAAATGAGTATGATAAAAAAGGACTCGAAGAATTCCAAAAAATATTGAGAGGATAATTATGATGAATAATGAAGAATTAAAAAATAAAAATCCTCTCATAAGATTCACTGGGTTTTATAATGATTGGATAGAGAAAAATTATAAAGAGGTTTTTGATACTTCCGTATCAAATAATACTTTATCAAGAGCTGAACTTACTTCTGAAAAAACATTAACAAAAAATGTCCATTATGGAGATATTCTTATTAAGTATAATTCTATCCTAAATATTCAAAAGGATGATTTTCCATTTGTACCTGATTCTGTAAAAATTGATTCTAAGAACTTTTTACGAGATGGGGATATTATATTTGCTGACACAGCAGAAGATGAAACTTGTGGAAAAGCTGTTGAAATTACTGAGATTGAAAATGAAAAAGTTTTAGCTGGATTACATACTTTTGTGGCACGTCCAAAAATCCAATTTACATCAAAATATCTCGGTTATTTTATAAATAGTCCTGCTTTTCATAACCAACTTATACCTTATATGCAAGGAACAAAGGTTACTTCTATTTCTAAATCAAATGTTCAGAAGACTTATGTAAAATTTCCTGATAAAAAAGAACAATCTAAGATTGGAGAATTATTTTTTCAAATTGATTCTCTTATTTTTTCAACTTTGAAAGAACATGACAAACTTATTTCATTAAAAAAATGCATGTTGCAAAAAATGTTCCCAAAAAATGGCAAACTTATTCCTGAAATTAGATTTAAGGGTTTTATTGATGAATGGTCTGAAAAAAAATTGGGCAATTTAGGTGAAACTTTTACTGGATTATCAGGAAAAACGAAAGATGATTTTGGACATGGGCAGGCTAAATTTGTAACTTATATGAATGTATTTTTAAATCCTGTGGCAGACCCTGAATTAGTTGAAACTATTGAAATTGATTCTAAGCAGGCAGAAGTAAAATACGGAGATATATTTTTTACAACATCATCTGAGACACCAGAAGAAGTTGGCATGTCTTCTATTTGGTTGGATCAAGGAAAAAATGTTTATTTAAATAGTTTTTGTTTTGGATATAGAATTACCGAGAAAATAGATCCTTATTACATAGCATATATGTTACGTTCAAATGTAGTAAGAAGTAAAATAATTCTATTAGCACAAGGTATTTCTAGATATAACATTTCAAAAAAAGGAATGATGAAAATATCTGTACCATTTCCATCTTATATTGAGCAACAAAAAATTGGAGCTTTTTTTCAAAATTTGGATAATCTAATTAAAAAGCAGTCGGTAGAGTTAGAAAAACTTAATAATATAAAAAAGACATTATTAAATAAGATGTTTGTTTAACTTGGAGTAGCAACATGCAAATATATCAGCCACATCATTCGAAATTAATAATTAAGTTAGAAAATAAGAAATATCGTGAAGATTTTAATAAAAAGTTAAAAGACGAACAGGATGAAGAAATAGGAATTTTTCTAGGAAATAGATTTAATCATTTATTTGACAATAATTACTATTCTAATTTTTTAATGGAAAAAATAATAATTAAAGACAATAGATATATTTTATCTCTTAATAAAACCGATTGTCAAAATTTCATTTTTAAGGAATCTCCATTTGAACCAAATCCAACAGATATTGATTTAGAAACACCTGGAAATCTATGGAATTATATTGTTTCTGTATTTTCTAAAGGACAAAAGTATAATTCTAGTATAACTATAAATGCTTTTAAGGACACTGTTGCATATTATGGCATAAAAGTCGAAAACGTTACATTTTCTGAAGATGATAATAAAACTTTTAATTTATTCTTTACAAAATTAGATGAACTGCCAGTTCAATTTAAGGGGAAGGAATTACAAGAATCAGAATATGTATTTGAAGGGAATGATTTTTTTGAAGAACCTTCTGTAGAGGAAAATATTAGAAACTGTATAGAAGAAACTTTTTATAATTTTATTTATGAAACTTTAATTAATTGGAATTCAAAAAGATGAAAAAATATACTTTAGAATCAGATTTCGAAAAAGATGTTGTCTCAAAACTCCAAGCATGTGGTTGGAAAGGTGGTGCTAGTTACCCAGCAGTATTACATTATCCAACAGAAGCAGAACTTATCCAAAACTGGGCAAATATTATTTTTGAACATAACCGAAAAGAACTTAATAATGTACCACTTAATCAGGATGAAATAGATCAACTTCTTACAAAAATTAGAGGAAAAACACCTTGTGAAATTAACCGAATAATTAATTCAAAATTAATAGATTTAATTCGTTCTAATAAAGATGATTCTGAAAACTATAACAAAACTGTTTATCTTGAAATCTATGACAGAAGAAAGATTCAAGATGGTGAAACTGTTTTCCAGATTGCAGAACAACCTTATTTTGAAAGAAAAACTTCTATGGATCATGACCGAAGAGGTGATTTAGTTCTTTTAATTAATGGTATGCCTCTTTATCATCTGGAACTGAAGAAAAGTAATGTACCTTGGGAAGCTGCTTTTAATCAGCTGAGACTTTATCACAGTGAAGGTATTTATTCTGGATTCTTTAGTTTTGTACAAATCTTTGTTGCGATGACACCAGAAGAATCTCGATACTTTGCTAATCCTGGAGAATATACAAAGTTTAATCAGAAGTTTGCTTTTAAGTGGGCAAAAGAAAGAAATGTAGAAGTTTTGGAATGGGAAGAATTTATTCATAAGTTCCTTTACATTCCAATGGCTCATGAAATAATTGGATTTTATACTGTTCCAGATAAAACAGATGATACTCTTAAAGTTTTAAGAAGCTATCAGTTTAATGCAGTTCGTTGTATTCGTAATAAGGTAAGTAGTCATAAAGATAAATGGAATGACGGTATTCAGACTGGCGGTTATGTTTGGAATACAACCGGTTCTGGAAAAACTTTGACTTCTTTTAAAACTGCTCAAATTATAAGTGAAGAAGGACTTTGCGATAAGGTTATTTTCCTGTTAGACAGAATTGAACTTGGAACTCAGACTCTCACTGAATATAAAAACTTTAGTGATGACACAATGGATGTTCAGGACACTGCTAATACAGGAAAACTTTGGCAACGGCTTTTGTCTGATAATAACACTCCTGGTGTAAATACAAAGTTAATTGTTACTTCAATTCAGAAAATGAGTAATCTTGTTCCGAATGAAAAGAACAAAAAAGATTTTGAGAAACTGAACAAAAAGAAAATTGTAATAATTGTTGATGAAGCACACCGTGATACATTCGGTACAATGCTTTCTGTAATAAAATCATCATTCCCTAATGCATTATTCTTTGGATTCACTGGTACTCCAATTTTTGAAGAAAACAAAAAAATTATTTATTCAAAAGATGATACTGGTTCTGCAGAGTTTACAACAGCAGATGTATTCGGCGATGAATTTAAGGATGCAACATATACAATTGCAAATGGTATTCATGATGGGAATGTATTAGGTTTTGACCCATGTATGAAGCTTTTGAATGATGACTATGAAGTGAGAAAAGCTGCCGGATATAGAGCTTGCGGAACAAATGATGAAAACAAAATCTATGCAGATGAAGCTTTAACAAAATGCTTTCAATCATATCTTAATGATAAGACAATGATTGAAATAGAAAAAGAAATTCCATCATCTAATTTTACAGGCGATACAAAAGAAGCTGATGAATATAGAAGAGCTGTTGTAAATGATATTATGAAAAATTGGAACAACGTAACTGTTGGAGGAAAGTTTCATGGTATTTTTGCGACAAGTTCAATTGAACAGGCTTTTGCATATTATAAACTATTCAAAGAACTAACACAGAATTTCACATTTACGGTATTAGTAGATCCTTCTACAGATGGTGCATATGGTGCAGAAAAAGAAATAGCACTTAAAGAAATTATTATGGATTATAATAATAATTTCTTTAAAGGAACAACAAAATTTACTCTTGAAACTTATGACCAGATGAAAACAAATGTAAGCTGGAGACTTGCTCATAAGGAGACATTTAAGAATCTCAAGAAAGAACAGTATCTCAATCTTCTTATTGTTGTAAATCAGATGCTTACAGGTTTTGACTCAAAATATGTAAACGTTCTTTACCTTGATAAGATTTTGGATTATGAAAATCTTATTCAGGCAATGAGCCGTACTAATCGTATTTTTGGAAATGAAAAGAGACACGGAATTATTCATTTTTACAGAAAACCACATACTATGAAAAAAAATGTGGAAGATGCTGTACGGACATATTCCGGAGAAAATACACAGGGAGTATTTGTTAATAAGCTTCCTTCTAATCTAAAAAAGATGGAACAAACTTTTGATGATATCAAAGATTTGTTTAACAAGGCCGGTATACCAGATTTCTCTTCTTTGCCAGAAGATGAAGCTACTGTTGGAAAATTTGTTAAACTTTACAATAAGTTCAATGCATATCTTGATGCTGCCAAGGTACAAGGATTTACATGGGGAAGAGATACGTACTACATAGAGGAATCTGAAGTTGGACAACCTGAACCACAAGAAACAAGTCTTGGAAATGGAACTCCTGCAACCAAAAAAGAACAGGTAACTTTTAGTGTACCGCATGATGCATTTGTTGCTATTACTCAGCGTTATGTAAGTATTGTTCAGCCGACTCCAGGCCCTGGACTAGGACCCGGAACTTCAACAATTCCACCATTTGAAATTGATATTCACCTTGTTGAAAATCATATGGATAAAATTGATGAAGCTTATTTGCAGAAGTTCTTTAAGGCTTACATTGATAGTTTAAAAGCTACCGGGGAAGGAAGTGAAGAATCAAAGAAAGCTCTTGAAGCATTGTATTCTGAATTCGCGAAACTAAGTACAGATAATCAAAGAATTGCAAAGAATATTATTAGTGATATACAAACTGGAACATTGCAAGTTTCTGAAGAGTTTTCTTTGGTTGAAATGATTACAAAATATGCTAAAGATGAACAAGATAACAGAACTAGAGAATTCTGCGAGAATCTGGGAATTGATATTGATAAGTTTAATGACATTGCTGAGGGTATTAACAAGGATAATCCTGATGAAGGTGGAAAACTTTCGGATTTGATTAAACTTGCGAATTCAGATAAGGCAAAAGCTTATTTTGAAAAACGTGATAAAACTCAATATCAGGGTTGGAAAATTAATACTTTAATTCGTGAGAGTATTACTAAGTTTGTGACAGGGAAATAAATATTATATGAGGTTGTTATGAAAGAAGAAGGAATTGTATACGTTTTATCTAACGAAGCTATGCCAGGTTTAATAAAGATTGGACTAACAACAAGAAATGAATTACAGGCAAGAATTAATGAACTTTATACAACAAGTGTACCAGTTCCTTTTACTTGTGAATATGCGAGTCGTGTAGATGATTGTGCAAAAGTTGAACAAGCTTTACACCAAGCTTTTTCAACTGACAGGGTAAATCCAAATAGAGAATTTTTTAGGATGTCTGTTGAAAGAGTAATTCCAATTCTTAAACTTGTAGAAAAAGAGGAAATTACTGCTACAGTCCGTAAAGATATTGATAAAGATATTTCTGAAACTGATAGACAGGCTTCTAATAATTTAAAACGCAAAAAAAGACCACCATTAAATTTCGATGAAATGCATATTCCAATGGGAGCAGAATTAATTTGTCCTTATGAAGGAACTGATTATAAAGTATACGTATGTGCTCCTCGTAAAGTGAAGTTTAATGATGAAGAAAAATCACTAACAGCAACTTTACGCCAGATTATGAATATTACTTGGGATGTACAACCAACCCCTTATTTTTATTATAACGGCCGGTTACTTTCTGATATTTATAATGAAACTTATACTAGTGTTGATGATGAATAAAAAAATAAATAGGAGTAAATAATGTTAACTACATTTAAGGATTTAATTATTGAAGGCATAGATTTAAAAAAATTTGTCCAAAATTTTGAAAAATATGTAAAAGATGAATTTGTTGATGATATGTGGAAAATAGAAAACAAAGAAGATGTATTTTTTGTTGAAAATACAGAAAACGAAGCTAAAGTTTGTTTAGTTTATCATGATTATGAAGTTAAAAACAAAATTGAAGTTACAAATATTATACCAACTAATAGACATGCCTTATCAGTTGATAAATATAATTGTGTTCTTGATTTATTTAATGATGAAATTTTGGAAAAATATATTCATGATAAAAGTCTAAATGTAACAATTAATATTTCAGATGGTATACTTAATTTAGAAGATATTTTTGGAAAACAAGGCTCAATAAAATTAACTAATTTCTTAACAAGAATTAAAGCTTTTGATTTAGAAGAGCTAAAAGAAGATTTTAATAGTTCAAAAGAATGGTACGATTTCGTTTTATATAGTTACTATAGTGGAAATCTTTGTTTTAATACAAACGAAGTAAGAAATATTTTTGCAGATATTTTAGAAAATGGACAAATAGCAGACTTTCTTTCTACAGAATATGATCGAATGATAAATCTTCTTTCATATTATGACAATGAATTTAAATACGAGTATAGAGGATAAGAATATGAATAAAAAAGATTTTCCTTTTTATATATCCTTAATACTTGGTGTTGGATGTGGTGTATTAGCGATTTATATATTTGTAAAAATAAATGGAAAACATGCAAGCGAATGGTTTGGTTTTGTTGGTGTAATAATTTCATTAATAGGTCTTATATTAACTATAAAATCAGGCATTAATCTTCGAACTTATAATGCCAGTATGAAATATATAAAATTAGACAAAAAATTAAAAGAAATAAAAACTAAAGTGCCTTCTATAACTACATATGCATTACAACTAAGGACTAGGATTAAATCATCACGTGGTAAAGATGACAATGATTTGAATAAGATTAATCAAGATATAATAAATTACTGTATTATACTTACAAATCTATTTAATAATGTTCAAGATTACCAAAATGAATATGATGTTTTTCTTAAAAATGGAACAGAAAAGAAAATTACAACGATTTTAAATAATTGGGAATTAGAACGTGAAAATAGTATGAAATCTTTAATTTATATTCACGAAGAATTACTAAAAACTGTTAATAATATAATAATGAAAAATGAATCTCAAATTGATCCTTCATTAAAGGGAATACTGTATTAATTTTTTTATTGACATAATTAGTTGCTCTTATTATATTTTAAATAGTTCCGTGGTAGAACTTGCAGCCAGTGCGAAGATTTTTATCATACCATATCAAATATCTTATAACTTAATGATTACCTAAGAGCGTCAGGTTTATTGCTGCTTTAAGGTACTGGCATACAAAGCAAAAGCAATATAACAAGATGCTCAAGGAGTAACATTATGTCAAATCTTGAGTTCTTCAAGAATCAAGCCAAAAAATTCTTAAAAGATTGGCGAACACAAACCCAGACAGTAGAAAGTGATGATATTGTCCTAAATCAATATGATTCCAAGTTCTATGATATACAAGGTTTATTTTTGTATTATGAACTTGATGAAAAAGATGAACAGGATATTAAACTTTCACGTGCTCAACATTTTATTGCCCAAATGGTTGGCTTTAAGAAATGGGATGATTTAATTCATGCAACAGATATTGAACTTGAATTAGCTGAATTTCTTCTTCGGAGATTTAAGGATGCAGAACAAATCATGAGGTGGGAAGAGCTAACCGGGGCTCCAACAATTACACCTGATAATGCTGCAGAGTTATTTGAATATGCAAAATATATCTATGAAATGGATGAAAGAGTAAAAATACCATTTCTTCCTTCTGAACAAATTTCTGTTCTTTCTGGAAAACCTAGAACTGCACAATTAAATGAATTTGATGATGTCCACAGTCCTAATAGTCAACTGAGAAAAGATTCTTATGTTTTCTGCCCACATTGTCAAAAGGCATTTAATTTTAACCAATCAAAAGTTATTAAGGAGAATTCTACAAATCGTACAATGGTTGTATGTAAGAATTTTCCATCATGCAAAGGAATGTATATTGATTACAAAGTTCTTTCTCCAACCATTCTATATGGTCCAGCAAGACAATATGAATTGGAGAGAGGAATAAATGACTTTCCACATCTTTCAATGAATAAAAAAATTGAATGTCTACATTGTGGAGATAAATATCTTTACAGTGAAACAAAAGTTGTAATCGATCCTGATGATGGTGAAGCTTGGATTCATTGTAAGAATTATCCTAATTGTAGTGGTAATCCTTTAGATTTTATGGATGCTGAATAATCGGAAATTGCTGATTGTTAAAGATGTTTTATTAATCACATCTTCACACATTCAAACACACTGTTAATAGTGTTCAGTCTTACACTGTAAGCATGAGAATACAGGGTAAAGACTGCACACTGACTGTGGCAAGAGACGGTGAATTTATTCCAATACCATACAGCGAGGAAACTGTAAGACAAACGTCAAAAGGCTATTCTTTGCCTTCGTGTATCGGACAAAGGAACAGGGATAAAACAATTGTTACCGGAAAAAAGATTGAAGGCTGTTTTACAACACGCCTTGAACACAGTAACATTGTGAGCCTGTTCCTTTTGTTTTTTTATCTTAATCAAAGCTTTGATATTTATGCAGATCGGGGCTTTGAAAAAATCATTTACAAAAATATTAACACCTGCGGCTTTGAGTTTCGAGGTGATAACGGCGAGGCATTTAAGCTTCGTGTGGATGTAAAAGAAAATGAAGATTCTTTTACTGACAGCTGGCCTTTGACAATTCCTGATTTAAGTTGGATAAGACAGCGCACCTATTTTTATGACGGAAAGAGTGTGTGCTGCGACTTAAAAACTTTACCTCTTGTTTACCGCTTTGAACTTACAGCTTCTTTTAATGAGAAAATCAAATACCAGATAAAACTTTATTTTCCTTTAAGCTCTGAGCATCACCCGGTAAACGACCGGATTGAAAAACTAAGTATTGTAATAGACCAGAAAGACGGCATTACTTTAGAGTTATACGACCTTGTACCTTCTGGCGGGCTTTGTGATATTAACTGCTCAGATACAGTTTTATGTAATCAGCTTTTTGATGTGACCGGCATTATTGTTTTTACTGTTCGTAATGAAAAAGAGTTTACCCAAATAGTTTTATGAATGTTAATGAGTTATTTAAATAGTCAAACACACTGTTGATATGCAATGGGCTTAGACTGTAACCATGAAGTTTTATGAAGTTCCGCCTGAAGTTGAGAACGCAATTAAAAACACCAGCATCCGCCCATTTGTAAGAGTTGTTTTTGAACTTACTGATGGTGATGTTTATATTCGCGACTATGATGTTCTTGAATGTGTAATGACTTCATATAAAAGTGAAGACGGTGGAATTGTAAATCTTGGAGAACTTCTTTTAGATAACACTCATGGTTCTTATGATTTAGAGCAACACGCTGAACTTGTACCAGGGCTGGGAGTTCAGATCTGGTATTGCTTTGGTGAGAGAACAAATACCTTTTTCCGTTTCCATATGTTTGTGGATGCAGACGGATTTCAGATTCAGGAAACCGGATACTCTAACAAGACTTGTAAAGTAAAGCTGATAGACCTTTCTAAAAAGCTTGATGATCAAAAACTTCAGAGAAACTGGACTGATGCACAGACAGTTGTTCATAGCCTTGTTTGTGACAAACTGCATCCAGAGAATTCTTTAGTTCATATTATTGCATCACGTGGTGGAATTAATGCAAATGAAATAAACTGCGGAACACTTCCTTTTGATATTCCTTATGTAGTTGTAGCAGGTTCTGCCTGGAAAGAACTTTGTGCTTTGGCTAAAGCTTACAACGCTGTTGTTGAATGCGGTAAGGATATGACTATTTCTTTTATTGAAAGTCCTTATGATTCAGGAAACGAATATAACGATGACAGCTGTTTTAGCCTCAATGAATGTGAAATTACTCATTACAGATTTTTTAATAACAGAGATAAGTATGCAAACAATGTTCGTCTGAAATATACACGTTATGTACAGATGGAACGTCAGGAACTCTGGTCTTACTCGGATGCTCCTGTTTGGTATGACGAAGATATGAAACCATACTATCCGTTTACGGATGACAGCAGAAAGATAATTTCTGATAACGATTACCAGGCAATCTATACAGCGAAAAATGATGAAGGAAAAACTCGTAATGTTGTTTACGCTGATTCGATTGATACTGAAGCTGATTTCTTAGAATCGATTGAAGTGACCGGGGAAGATAAACCGGTTGTGATTCAATATGACACTACAACTTACCGCGACCGGGCTATTGTGCAACTTGGAAGAGATGGAGAACTTATTGGAGTTCGAAAGGCTGCAATTACTGGCCGTGCAATCATTAGTGAAACTAACTACAGCGTATTTGTAAAAGATGATGAAGAGATTGCAAGACATGGTCAGATTGTAAGAAACATTACTTCTAAGTTTTTGTCTGATGATTTATTTGACGGTGAACCATTTTGCCAAAGACGTGCGAAGGATTTCTTATCTGAATGTGTGAACTGTAAAGGCTCTTATTATCTTACAACTTTTATTCCTCTGATACATGCCCGTGTGGGTGCTTTTATGGATATCCGCATTAATACTAAAAATGGATTTAAGAAAGTGAGAATTGATGAACTCACATTCAGATATAAAAAAGAAGAAGCATTCAGCAGTGAATTGTGGGTGACTCGTATTTAGGAGGGGAAGTGGGAAAAGAAGAATTACATGAAAGTGAAACTAAGAACCTGATTGATTCTATTAATGGATTGAAAGTTGAGCTTAGCGGATTCAGATCTGAAATGAAAGAGTTTAAGAGAACTGTTGAAATCAAAATAGATTCTCTTGATTCAAGAAGTACTGCCTGCCAGTTTAATCCGAATGTTTGTGCAACGGCAAGACGGCTTGAAGAACATATTAAAAATGACAGCGGAAAAGCTGGAAGAACTACTGCGATTATTGCCTGTGTAATTTCGTGCTTTAACGTTGCTGTAACAATTATCACTTTGATTATAAAGGGGAGTTGATATGGAAAATGTAAATCTTAGAATGCGGCTGATGCTGGAATCTGAAAAAGAGATTGTAGCAAAACTTAGCGAAGCTGAACGTTACCGCTACTTTCTTGGACGTATGCAGTTTTTGAAATATGAAAGCGGTAAGGAAAATCTTTTGACTTCTGACTGTTCGGGCTCTGTATGCCTGGCTCTGTTGCTTGCGACCGGCTGTTCAATTCGTGTTACCGCGGATGCTTTGTTTAAGAAATATTTTACAAAGAAGAATCCTGATAAAGACGATATTCAGGCGGCTTTCTTTATGACTCTGTATGACAGAAAGCTTGGTCCAAGGTTGTACAAGGAAAATGAGATTTGCCATGTGGCTGGTCTTTGCGGTCGGGATGTTGTGCTTAACTGTGTGGAGCCTTATTCGGAACTTAGAAGCTTGAGCGATATGAAGCCCTGGTACAATGCTAACGATTACAGAATTATTGTGCGAGGTTTGGACCGCAATGCTTTGCAAAAAGCTAGTGATGATAACGTGGATTTGTTTGGAGCTGACTATCAGTTTGAACAGATTCGTAATGCAATTGATGGAGCTCGCGGATGATTGGATTTAGGTTTCAGAGACTTGTTGAAAAACTGCTCAGCGTGAAGTTTGTGATTTTTATTGTTGCAACTGTGCTTTTGTGTTGTGGTGTTCTTGGTGGTGCTGAGTGGTTGACTGTGGCTCTTACTGTAATTGCAGGAAGAGAGATTCAGAAGTTTAAGGACTTTAAGTTTACAAGGAAGGTGACAAGTGAAGAAAGCCTGGGAAGTGATTAAGAAGGTCTTGGTATGGCTTGGCACAATAATTGCGGCTGTGACGGCTATATGTTTTTGTAAAAAATTAGGTTCATCAGAACGTATAGATTCTGATGAAAAGGAGGATGCGGATGAGATTAACAGGAAGGCTGCTGCCAAACGTGAAGAAGCAGTTTCTCGTATTTCTAATACTGATGCCCGTACTTTGTGCGAATCTTACGGCTCAGTCTGCGATACAATCAGCGACGGAAAAGAAAGATTCAGAAGACGCTGCAAGCGAACTGACAATTGAGGAAGTTATGGAAATTGCAGAGGAAGAAATTGAACGTACTGCTCAAGAGGCAGTTAAGGCTGCTTTACTGGAAGTTGGTGGCGAGCTTGCTTTTGAAAAAGAGAGAGCTGACCAATTGGAAGCGGCGAAGCTGAATCTTGAAATGGAAAACAAAAAACTAAAGGCAGAAGTCCAGAAAAAGAATAATCAATTCTTTTATGGTGCTTTAATTGGTGGAACTGGTGGAGTAATTATTACTTCACTTGTATTTGGAATTATTTCTGGAGTGTGTAAATGATAACAAGTAAAGGAAAGTTTAAGGGATTAGTGACTGTTACTGTTCGTGATTGTAACGGTCATATTAAATATTACAAGAATGGATTTTGGAGAAGCCTTTTAAGACTTCCTCGTAAACCAATGATTACAAAACATCACAATACAATTACGACTATCGGCGATAACTTGATTGCTGATTTGATGATTAATAATTCGACTCAGAACAAGGTGGATGCCACAAACGGCTATATGCTTGTTGGTACCGGCTGGACCGGAAGCACACCAAAGAACAATACTAGCGTAAACACTGCGACAGGAACTTTCAAAAAGCTTGATTCTGGATTTCCAAAAATAAAAGGAAGCTTTGGAGCTGCAAACGGAAACGTAGTTCTTTACAGGGCTTCATTTGCAGCAGGCGATTTGAATGCAAACGGTATTAACGAAGTCGCTTTGATGAATGGAAACACGGCAGCTGCTAAGTGCCTGGCTTATGCTCAGATTACTCCGAGTGTAAATGTTACAAGTGCGGATTCATTACAGATTGACTGGCAGATTACTGTAAGCGGTTCTTAATATGAGTAACTCTATTGTTGGTAACAACGGAAGTCCGACCCAATGTCTTTCCTGGTATGAAACTGAAATTGATGAAGATGAATATGAGGACATGGAAGGTGAGCTTGTAGATGAAGAGAATGTTTTTGGACGAAGGGGTATTGTTCCAAAAAAATCTAATTCAAATACTGTAACTGTTTTCTTCTATTATTATGCTCCGACATCTGAATGGTATTGGAATTACAATTATGGGCTTAATTATAAGCCGGTTATTCCAGTTGTATTTGCAGCAGATGCTAACTGGAATCTGACACAATGCCTTAATTCATATTTTGCAGAAACGTCTTTTACCGGACAGGCAAATGGCTGGAAAGCTTTGAATGTAACTTTAACTCGTAAGCTCGTAGAAGGAGAGAGAATTGTCTTTGGCGTTTATTCGGATCTGCATGGTTATGCATCAACTGGAGAAATTGAAGACGCTGATACAACTATGTCTTACTTCTATTGGACCAAGGCAAAACGAAGAGACTATGCTTCACAGATTTCGTATATCAGTTCACCTGAGTTTATAAACCAGCAGAGAAACATTTTTAATGACTATGAAATATGTCTATATCTGCAGTATGAGAATGAGCCAGATGGATTTTTCTATACTCGTTCTGTTATTGGGAATGTTGGTGTTACAGGATCTTTTTCTGCTCGAAGCCTTGGAGTAAAAAGAGCTTTGACAAATAGCGCCTTTTTTTCTGATTCATCATTTAGAAGTCTCAGAAAAATCATTTTGAAATCTGAAAATGTAGGATTTTCAGATACTGTGCAGAAACTGGTTTTGATTTTGAGAAACTGTTTTAGTACAGGTGAAGTTAATGAGGAAATAAATAAGCAATCTATTTTCAAAAGACTTTTTGAAAGTTCTGTTGAAAATGAAGAGGCTGTATTACGGTATGGGGAGAGTTTCAGGAGTTTTGAAGATTCAGTAACTATTGATGAAGTTCCTCTGGCTTCAAGAATCTTTTACAGGGCTGTTGAAACTATGCTGAGTTTCTGGGATTGGCTTCGTGGAAAAATCCGTGAGGCTAATAATGTTGTGACTTTGTATTGTCCGATTGCGGATGAAATTACTTTGGACTGTAAAATATGAAATGGATTTTTAAGGCGAAATCAAAACTTAGGATTCTGATTGATACTCATTGTGATTTATCGGGCTATGCAGAAGTAACTATATGTGCAAAAAAGCCTGATGATTCTGTTGTGAATTTTCCGGCTGTTGTGAAGGATGAAGAAAAAGGAATTATCTTTTATGACGTTGTTGATGAAAATGATATTGATATAAGTGGCTGGTGGATATTCTGGCCAGTAATTCTTTTTGATGATGACAGGACTGCTGCAGGGCGGGCTGTAAAAGTTTTTGTTCATGAAGTTGGTGCAATATGAAAAAAACAGAACAGGATAATTATATTCCCATAGATATCTGGCGTGATGCAAAAGAATTTTATGTGAGTCTTAAAGACGATGTGGAGATTTATAAAAAGTTCAAATGCTTTCCGGATATGAAGCAGAGCGAAGAAGCTGACAAGTTTGTGGCCTGGTTTAGTATGGAAAGATTTGCAGATTATCCTGGTTCTTTGATTTTAATAAATGAACATATTGGAGAGATTATTAAAAATGTCAGTTCTTATAATTTGCTTGATGGATATGAGCAGCTGCAGTTTAAGCTGATTCAGTTATACAGGCTTTTGAAAGAAAACGGAATGATTAATGAGTGAGATGGATTTTTCAAAAAAAGAAAGGGCTGCTCTTGAAGAGATAGGTCTTGAAATGAAAGCGAATAAGTATGTGAAAGGTGAAATGCAGTTCACTGATCTAACGAATACGCTTTATTTTTTGAGGGCTTATCAGGATATTATCCGCTACTGTAAAACTCTGGATAAATTCCTTGTCTGGAATGGAACTAACTGGGAATTAGATGTTAGAGGATTTGTTGAGGAACGTATTCCGATTTTTATTCACCAGATGTACAGAATCCAGCGTTATATCCCGGACCAGCTTTTGAAACAGGACTTTGAAAAGCATCTGATTAAAAGTGAAAGCTTTAGACGTATTCAGGCGATTATAGGTCTTTTGAAAATGCAGCCTGCAATTAAGGTAATAGAAAAAGATCTTGATACTGACAACTACCTTTTTAATGTAGATAAACTTACGCTTAATCTTAAAACCGGAAAAGCTAAAGAACCAAATATCAAACATTTAATAACTAAGAAAAGTAACTTTATTTATGATAAGGATGCAGATTGTCCGACCTGGAATCTTTTCCTTATGCAGATTTTTGAAAAGGATGAGAGCCTTATCCGCTACATTCAAAAAGCCTGTGGTTATGCTTTGAGCGGAGACGTGAGCGAGCAGTGTCTTTTTATTTTGTGGGGAACTGGTGCGAATGGTAAATCAACTTTCTTGAATGTTCTTTTATATCTCTTTGGTGATTATGCCTGTACAACAATGATTGATACTTTTATGAAAAAAACAAATGACAAGAGTAATGATATTGCGCGTCTTAAAGGACTTCGTTTTGTTACTACGAGCGAAATTGAACAGGGCAAGCAGATTAATGAAAGTCTTATGAAAAGTGTAACAGGTGAAGATTCTTTGACGGCAAGATTTTTGTATGGCGAGTATTTTTCTTTTAAGCCTACATTCAAGATTTTTATGGCTACTAACCATAAGCCGAAAATTCGCGGAGCTGATAACGGAATCTGGCGACGAATCAAGATGATTCCTTTTACTGTCACAATTCCGCCGGAACAACGTGATAAAAAACTAACTGAAAAACTGATTGCAGAAAATTCTGGAATCTTAAACTGGCTTATTGCCGGATATGCTATGTGGAAAAAGGAGGGTCTTGGAGAAGAGCCTGAAGTTGTAAGGGCTGCGAATGAAGAATACCGAATGGATATGGATGCTGTTGGGACATTCATTAATGACTGCCTGGAACTTGATGCAAGTTTACAGTGGAGGCTTCATACTAAGATTCTGTATGAAACTTATATGAAGTGGTGCAATAAAAATAATGAACATATTATGTCACAGAAGTGGCTTAGTCTGAGAATGGGGGAGAAGGGCTTTAAGCGACTTGTAAGCAACAGCCAGCGATGGTGGCTTGGTCTTACTGTGAAGCCGGAATGGCGGGGATTTGTAAAATGAAAAAAGAAGAATTGGAAAAATTACAAAAGTTTTTGTGGGAAGAGATTTTCCATTATGAGGGAATTAAACCTTTGTCTAATGGATTTCAGGTTATTAAACCTTGCGAGTTTTATGACGGATTTATAAAGAAGTATAAGAAGCTTGCCAAGGATATCAGGATGAAGGATTGTACCGTTGAAAATTGGAAGGATGGAATTCTGATTAGCTATTGTGCGAATGGATTTCTTAACTGCGAGAATACTTCTATCTTGATTTTGATGATGGACCAGGCTTTGAATAAGTTTGATCCTGATAAGCAGCTGGGGAAAGCTTATCTGGAATATTCTTCTGTTGAACAGGACCGGAAGTGGGAGCCGATTTTAATGACGGATTAATGAAAAAGGCTCTCCCCGATAGCGAAGGGCGTGAGTGCCTGGACATCGGAGAGAGCTTTGGAAGCTGATTTTACAAGTTTAATCTATATATTTTGTTTCATCACTTATTTGAGAAGCGTGTGAAAGTTTTTTCTGTAAATGAGATATCCTAAGATAATTAACAAGCTGGATAATGGCAAAATCCATTGTTCAACTTGTTTTGACTATACGTAATCCCATTGCTTTTGTCAAGAATTATGTTAGAATACATATTATATTTCAGTTTTATAGACGATGACAAATCGTAATTTACTTTTTCCAAAACAGAAAGGTTGGATAATTATGAATATTATTGCTATGACTTGTATGTGCGTAGATGTTTTTGATGATACTGGAGAAATCCGTCCCGGTGGTGAAGCATTGAACTTTGCTGCAATTGCATCAAAATACAATCATATTTCTGTTGATCTTCTTGGTGCAATTGGTGACGATGATTATGGTAAGGCAATATTGAAATCTATTGAAAATAAACCTATCAACAAAGAGTTTATCCACATTATTTCAGGCTCTACTACTGCAAACCATCGGATTTATCTTACTGAGAAAGGTGATAGATATTTCAAGGATGATTCATGGAACGGTGGTATTCATGACACATATCTTCTTAGCGATTCTGACAAGAACAGAATTGCAAGTGCTGATATTATCTTTATAACCTTTGATTCTCCTAATTTTGATGATGTATTAGAACTTAGAAAGAGTTGTCGTTTTCAGCTTGCCGTTGACTTCAACGTGCTAAGAGATTTTAAGAAAATAGAAACTATTGTACCGTACATTAACTTCTTTTTTATCAGTGGTGAGAAGAGTATTCTTTTACAATTTCAAAAATGGTCTGAACGGTATGACAACATATTTAACATTACACTTGCAGAAAATGGCAGCGTTACTTATTATATGGGAAAAGAATATAGAGTGGATGCTGTGCCGGTCAATAATGTAATTGATACAACTGGGTGCGGTGACAGTTATCATGCTGGCTTTCTTTGTTCATATTTAAGAGATTCTGATATTATAAAAGCAATGAATGAAGGTTCAAGAGTCGCTTCTAAAACATTAAGTCATATTGGCGGCTTTTAACGGGTATATGTCAATCTTGCAACATCAACTTCGAGTTTGTCGGGCTGAAGTTGGCGTGTTATATCGGAAGATAATCGCACTAAGACTCTCTGGTACTGTTCAAATGAACAGCACCAGAGAGATTTTTATTACTCGGGTAGCCTATCTTCATACATGATCTGAAGATCACCGTAGATTCTTCCCCAGTTTCGTAATGGCATAGTCCATTTTTTCGTCGCCTCAAAACCATAGATATCTTCAAGGGTATCGGAAATCTGGCGGGTGGTCATTCCCTTGGCATACATGGAAATGATCTTCTGGTCAATGTTTGAAATATCCTTCTGTCTCTTTTTTACAACCTGAGGTTCAAAGGTTGATTTTCGATCCTGCGGCACCTGGATATCAAGACTGCCGAAACTGGAGTTGACACGCTTTGTCTTGTATCCATTACGGTAATCGTCGCTGTCATAGCGTTCAGACTTCTGATATCCAAGATGATCATCCATTTCAGCTTCCATAATTTCTTTGATGGTACCGCCTAAGAGATCCTTGAGAGCATCCTGTATGTCTTCTGCGGTTTCGATGTCATACTCCTGGAGGAGCTGTTGGATAATCCGACGCTTACCGTCTGTCATCTGAACTTTGTGTACGGGTTTCTTTTCTTTTGCCATAATAAAAGGCCTCCTTAAGATTTATTTTACCTTAGGAGACCTCGTTCGAATAATGTTATTCCGTTTTTACAGAGATTTTTTCACACACTCTATTTGAGTTATTGTAAAATCTAATTTACAAGCTTTAAGTTCAGAATCTGGTATAGAATCAATTGGATCATATAAATAACAACCACCAAAAAAAGCTGAATTAATATTAAAGTTTACACGCCAGTTTTTCTGTTTAATTCCATTATCTATTGATTGATTAAATAATGATATACAATCAATAAATTGATTCTCTATCATTTCTTCTTGCTTCTTTGTTATTACGAGTTTAAAGAAACTATTATTTTTAAATTTTTGATAAATTACTGAAAGCATAACAATATGGTCTCTAATAACTCTTGGATCACCACTTTCCCTGTGATTATTAAAATCATTAATTAATGCATAAAGACCTTGGCTAATATTCTCAATAACTTTTACAAAATTATTTGCTTCAACTGAATTTATTTTTTTAGTGAAATCATTTAAATTACAACCATTTAAATTGAACTGAATTTTATTAGTAATCATGGAATTAATTTTCCAATTTAGAGATGTTAATTCAGTTTTTAAATAAATCATATTTGCTTTTGTTTCAAATATGTCTTTCGCCATTTGATTAATATCTGTTAAAAAATTTTTACCAAGTTTTATTTGTTCCACAAACCGACCTTTTTCATTCCTATGCAGAACAATTGGTTCATATTCTTCAGTCATTTTGTCATATCCTATTATATTGTTTTTTTAGTAGCATGGAGTAAATCAAATATTATTCTTCAAAAGATTCTAATGAATCTAAACCAACATGAAGAAGCATTTTTACAAATTGTTTACCATCTATAAGTAATATATTGTTTTCTTTAGCAAGATTATAACTTTTTTCAGAAAAACTATCTGATGAAGAAATTACCCAATATTGACGATGATATCCATCTGATATTGTTTCTTTTGATTTTGCAAAATCATTAATTTGATTTATTGCCCAGTCAGATGTTTCTCCTTGATAGAATTTTACTTGAACATTTATAATTGTCCGCAAATTTTCAAAAGTTGCAATTACATCTACATCTCCGACTTTATCTATACTATTTTTAGGAGGTATATACGATTCTGATGCTCCGATTTTTTTGAAATACCAACGAACAAGTTTTTCATATTTATCAGGATTAAGTTCTGTAAGTATAGTGTTATTCCAAATATTAACAGAATTATCTAAAAGATCTGCTTTTAAATTTATAGGTTTTTTATTTTTAAATGAAATAATAGCTTTTGTAATACTGTCTTCTAAATCTGTAATATTCGCATTTGTACTTCTGATTTTCATTCGAGATGTAAGAGCAGCATCCGCATAATCTGAACGTGAAATATCTTTACATACTACCTTTACTTTCCATACAAAACCTAAATCTAAGTCTTCATTTTCAGATTCAAGTTTTAATAAACCTGTTGTTTCATTTTTTAAGATTTTTTTTCCATTCCAATCCTCATTTGGTAATTCTATATTTTTATCTGATATCATTAGAGGTTGGTTTTCACAAAGTTCAAAAACAGAAAATGTTCCCCAGCTTGGGACTATTACATAATCACCTTTAGACATTTCTGCTAAGAAACGCCATAGATTGTATCTTTGTCTTGGAATAAATCCCCAAACTTCATTGAAGTCATTTTCCATATAATCCCAATCTTGCTTTTCTGCAACATTCGTATAAAAATCTTCATAACAAAAATCTGAAAAACCAATTGAAAGATATCCTTTTTCTAATAAAGGATAAGAGACATTTTGCAAGTGTCCAATTCTGTGTAACCAATAATTCATTTTTTTACCTCAATTGTATATTTGTATTAAAACATATTAAATATAAGATTCATTTAATCCATACTTATAATATTCAAATGATTCGCCTTTTTCAAAACAAATAAGAATTCTACGTTCACAAAGGCTTTTTACATTATCCATCACAACTTTGCGGTAAACTGTATTAAATTCATATAATAATTCACTACCATTAAAAGAACGTTCAGAATTTAAATTAAAAAAGTTAATCAAGTCATTCAAATTTTTTTCATATATTTTATGACTTATTTTTAGCAATTTTTTATTAAACTCGAAATCAATTTTACGATGTTCTTCTTCTGTAACATAGATTAGATTTTCTGGGCGATTATCCAAAGCATTATTATTTATATGATGTATTTGAAAATTAGAACGATTTGGAATTGGGTCAAAAGCTTCTTTTACCAAGTTATAAACATAATGATCACCAAAATCAGGTGAATATACTTTTGTACAATGTAAGAATGTACCAACTATATAAGGTTCAACTATTAGATTATTATATTTTACACGGCCATAATTACTTACACTTAAAACTTTTATACCATCCAATCGATATATATTTACGTTTTTAAATATTTCTTTGGTTTTATCAATTTGAATTGGATTATAATGTGGATATGAATCTTTCGGTTCTTGAAGTTCCGCAGATAGTTGTTTAATTTCATTTTCTGTTAGTTTGTGATAACCTGCCATTTTTATTCTGTTTGAATTGTAATTTTCATATTACTGATTTTTTTGTTTATATCATCTATTTCTTTATAAATAAGATTTAATTTTGGCTGCAGATTCATCATTAACAAATCAACAACCTTATTGCTCATGTCATAAACGTTTATATCTGTACCACCAAATAAAGCTGATACTGGTTTTCCGAAAGCTTTTGATAAATCTTCAATTATGGGAGCTGATGGGAATTTAATGCCTGTTTCAATTTCTGATAAATGTTTTTGTGTAATGCCAATTATTTCAGCAAGTTCTACCTGAGTAAGATTTTTTTCTTTTCGAAAACGCTGTACATTTTCGCCTAATAGTTTCGGAACAACTGATTCTGTATTTCCCATATTTTCATTATTACATTTATTCATTTATTTTTCAAGTAAAAGTATAAATATACCTTTTTAAACTTGATTTAAAGTATTTTAAACGGTATAGATATACCTAAAAGGAGCTATATATGAAAAATATAATTTGTTATGTTGATGGTGAGAATAAAGCAAATCTCACACATTTTAAACCTTACAATAATGTTCGCTATTTAGTTTTTTTGGGTAAGAGTCAAAAAGATAAAATAAAATCTGAGCAAGGTGTAAAACTTAAAAAGATTAGATGTGAATCAGATGAAAAACAATTTCTTGATTGCAAACTAATCGAATATTTCCTAAATAGGAGAAATACAAAAAACACTATTCATTATATTGTGTCTGAAGATGGTGGATATGATAAATATATTTCTTACGTGAACGCATTAAATGGAGATATTTCTTGTCGGATAAAAAACTTTGAAAATTTTTAATTCACAATCGGTATCATTTCTATATCCGTTGTAACATTAGGGCTTAAGAATTCTCTTTTCATCTGCCAGCCGTCGTGAGTCCAGGATTTGGCGAGGGTGATGGAGCCTCGTCCGTAAGCGGTGGTAATCAGGTCTACGGCATCCATGAGCTTTCGTTTTTTGATATCTTCTTTAGGATCTATCCAGAGCCAGCCCTGGTATTGGGCGGGCATGATGTCTAAGAGAGTTACCATTATTACTTTGTAGCCGTAGCCTTTGCGGAAAATGTGGGGGAGTGCCATTCTTGCGGCATTTACTATGTCGGGCGTGTAAGAGGTGAGACGGAGAAGCTGGACTATTACACCGTTTGAATATTGACTGTTTATGTCATCACTATAATAGTTGCAGGTGGAAATTGTGACTTGTACGGCCTGACATTCGCAGTTCTGCGCTCTTAATCTTTCTACTGCAATTTCTGTGTACTGGACTAAGGCACATTCTAGTATTTCAATACTTTCGACTTTGACAGAAAACTGACGGCTTGAGGTGATTACTTCTTTCTTTTCTCTGGTGACTTTTTCTACTGAGCGGATGCCGTTTAATTCCTGGACTGTTGCAAAGCCTTGGATTGTGAGAAGTCTTTTTGCGTCGCATAATGGCATGTGCTTTAGCATAAGGGCGTTTTTGATTCCATGGAGTAAAAGCTTTTGAGCACGTGCTGGACCTATTCCCCAGATTGTGCTGCAGTCTACTGATTCGAGAAGGGAATCTACTTCGCGCGGATTATAGACAAAAACACCGCCGTGTTCCTTGGCTTTTTTGTTGTAGAGTTTTGCCAATGTTTTGGTAGGGGCTGCTCCTACGCAGATTGGAATACCGACTTCTTTTGCGATTCTTCTTTTAAGGTCATGGCCGATTTCTTCGTAGTCTTTTATAGACCAGTTGCATTTATCGAAAAAGAGAAAGCTTTCATCTATTGAGTATTCTTCTATATCTGGAGCGTATTCCATATATATAGAAGTAATTCGTCTTGAAATATCAGCGTAGAGTGTGTAGTTACTTGAAAAGATTGTTATACCTTTCCAGTCGCAGATATCACGGACTTTGAAGTATGGGTCGCCTCGTTTGATTCCGCAGGCTTTGGCTTCTTTATTTAAGGCAATGATGATTCCGTCATTGTTTGAAAGAACTGCTACCGGCTTGTTGCGTAAATCGGGCCGGTAGATTTGTTCACAGGATGCATAAAAGCTGTTTCCGTCCGCGTGTAAAATCATATTTCTTTTACTGTGTGAATTACATGAGTAACTGCACCAGTGATGATGGTTTCTTCTAAAGTTCTCTTTATTGAATAAACTCTGCCTAAGACAAAGCGGCCTTCAGATTCATAGACTACAAGACTGTTTGGATTCAGCTTTTTTGCACGGTCTATTACAAGAATGTCGCCATTATAAATTCCCATGCCGATATAGTTTGAGCTTTCAATTCTCATTACGACAGTTGCCGACGGATGCTTTATGAGTATGTTATTAAAGTCTATGCCTTTTTGTTCATAGCCCTGAGCGGGACTTGGAAAACCTGTAATCATGATAAAATCACTATAATGCGGGATTTTAGATTTGTCAATTAAAATACTCAATTAGGTATTTATTTATTTTAAAATCAGGTGTATTATTAAGCTATGGAAGCAGACATTTTCTGGAAGAAAGTAAAACAGATTCTCACTGAAAAAGATCATAATCAGGAATGGCTTTGTGAACAGGCAGGCATTCCGCTTTCGACTTTACGCAATAAGATTTGTATCAGCCGTATGCCGACTTTTGAAGAGGTTATGAAAATCTTAAAAGTTTTTAAGATGACTCTGGAAGAGTTTACGGCTTATCCTGAAAATCCACAAAAGGATGTTATAAATATTCCGGTTTATGAGCAGGCTTTTTCTGCAGGACGCGGCCAGGAGTTTGGGGATTCTTCTGAGATTATTGATTATGTTGCTTTACCAAATGAGCTTAAAAAGTACACTGACAATATGAGGGCTTCTTATGTACGAGGCGACTCTATGGAGCCGACTCTCTTTGATAATGATATAATTCTTTATGACAATTTTGGATATGACGGTACAGATGGAATCTATGCGATAAATTATCGCGGAGCTTCTTTTGTAAAAAGGCTTCAGCGAGCTAAAGATTTTGTACGAATCATTTCTGATAATAAGAAGTATGATGAAATGACTGAGAGCGGGGAAAGTGAGGACTTCCGAGTTATTGGAAAAGTAAGGTATGTGGTGCATAAGGTGCAGGGATAATAATAAATATAATAAATATAAAAAGGGGTAAAAAATGGACACATTTTCACAGGCATTACTTAGCGAAAAGACAGACAAGATTCCAGACGAATATGACTGGTTTGCACCTCTCATTGGAGACTGGGATTGCGATTATGATGATAACTATGGCGGACAGGAACGTCATGTAAAAGGAGAGTGGATTTTTAGAAGAGTTCTTGAAGGTGCAGGTATACAGGATGTTTTTATTTTTCCTTCAAGAGCAACTAAGGAACAGTTTCCTCAGCCAGATGGAGAATATGGTTCATCTCTTAGAATGTTTAATAAATTTGAAAACTGTTATGACGTATGTTACACCTGTGACCACTGTATGAAAAGATTACGTTTTACCAAAGAGGGTGACAAGCTTGTTGGTAAGGTACTTGATGAAGAGTACAGTTATTGGATTTTTTCTGAGATAACTGAAAACTCTTTCCATTGGGAAAATGTTATGATTAAACCTGATGGAACAAAAGTTTATGATTGCAAAATCACAGGAAAAAGAATTTCGTAATTAAATAGTTATGTATATAAATAATCTGCATAACGGCGATTTGCTTTTTATGCGTGACAACTCGGAATTCTCTAAAGCGATTATTGAAACGACAAAAGAATACAGCCATGTAGGAATATTATTTGATGATATGATTTATCATGCATCGAGAAAATATGGAGTTGTAAAACAGAAGCTTGAAGATTTTTTTAGTGAAGGAAACTGGGATGTTGATATTTTTCGATATCCGGAAATTGACTGCGAGATTGTTCAGGAACGTGCTGAAAAATATTTGGGCTTCGATTACAATCACAGCTTTTATCCAGATAACGGCAGCTTTTACTGTTCTCAATACATTGCAGAAATTCTTCCGATTTTTGATTCTGTTCCTATGAAGTTTAATGATGAAGAAAAAGATGTTTCTGATTACTGGAAAAAGTATTATGATGAGCTTGGTGTGGATGTTCCTGTGGGAGTACTTGGTACAAATCCGAGTCAACTTTCTAAGTGTGAAAAAATCAAATTGATTGGGAAATTGCGAAGGATATAAAATGACCATCAGAGAATTTGTAAAAAAGAGTTTTGAATACGACCACTACCGCAAACACGGGACCTGGGGAAAGTACACTGTGTATAATGTTTGGAATAAAGAATGGGAAGGGGCGAAAATCGGCTTTCCGCATTTTGCACTTGTAGATGGTGAGAATATCAGAATTGCTACATCTGATGAAACTATGAAGATTATGGGATTGAAATAAAAAGGAGTTGTAAAAAATGGAAAGAAAGTTTTTTGAAGATAATGAATTAATTCATGCGGTTATTAACAGTGATTATAAAAAAGTACGGGACCTTGTGGATTCAAAATGTCCGGAACCAGTTTATGATATCGGTGGGTTTGAAAAACAGTGTCCTATTTTTATTATTTCAAAATGCCTTGATATGTGTTTTGAAGCTTACCCAGACTATGACATTTTTAAGAAAAGAACTGAAGAAAATAAAAAAATAATCAATTTATTTAATGCACAATTTGGTCTTGGTAATACAGAGGACCTTATGATTGAAGATTATACTGGCCCATTTTTTAATGAGGAAGAAGAGAGAGTTGCAGAATGGAAAGAAGAATCTGAACATTTTGATTTTTCAAAAGAACTCGTAGAACTTTTGTATGATGAGATTACTGATAAAAGAAGATATCACGTTATAAAACAACTTTGTGAACTTGGAGCTGATCCTTATGATGAAAGCTTTGACGGCGAAGAGTTGATTTGTTATACCGGTGATGATATTCAGCTGGGAGCGACTTATATTGATGCAATTCTTAAAAGTAATAAAGACAAATATACAATTGAAGATGTCGCTGAAATAATTGCTTTTGGAAAAAACTACCAGAATTACGCCATAATGGAAAAATACTCAGGATAATTTTCCCCTTTTCCCCCGTGCCCCCAATGCGGCTTGCGCCTTTATCCGTACTGCAAGAGAAAAGGGCGGTATGCAGGATTTTTTCTCGACTTAAATTTATGCGTACTTTAGTACGTTTTATTAATATTTTTTATTCAATGTGAACTTGGTTTTTAGTGGGTTTGACTTTGTCTAAATAAAGATTGAAAAGATTTGAGTTTATATAGTTTTAATAAGTTCTCTTAGTGTGCATATTCTAAAGGAATTAAAATTATTTTTATATGAAGAATAAAGAATAATTAAAAATCGCATAAGAACTGCTTATGCGAACTTTGCATAAAACAAACACAGATTAAATTTTTTTGAAAAGATTTTAGACCGCTGCGCGCGCTCCCCCCGCGAGTTTTTATTTTTTTATTATAAGTTCTGCAAGCAGAACAAAACTGATTCCTACAGCAATGCTGAGGAACATATACAAAGCTGCAATTCCGGCGTGTCCGTTTTTCAAGAGGTTTGAACTTTCCAGGGCGAAGGTTGAAAAAGTTGTGAAGCCTCCGCAGATTCCGACTTTCAGGAAGGGGACGAGTTTTGGATTCAGGTTATTGGACTTCAATGCCAGAGCTGCTACAAGGCCGATTACAAAACATCCGATCACATTTATCGCAAATGTTTTTATCGGGAAGAGGAATTGTTCTTTAACTGGAATCAATCCGATGAGGTAACGCAGAACTGAGCCAATGGCTCCGCCGAGTGCAACAGCAAGACAATCTAGCATTTGTAAAACTCCATATTCATAATTGTTGTGTTATTATATATCAGATTTCAGAAAATCGGTAGACGCGGAGCGAAGACTGCTTTTCAAACTCAAGCGTCTGCGAAGCAGGCGCAAACTTTTGAAAGCTGTCTGAGCGACCTTTGGAAGGTGAATCTTTGTTGTGGAAGGAGCATTAAAAATCTGAGCGGCGGGAGCGCACGGACGCGCGACCAGAGCGACCTGTGTAAAAGGCATATTCATTTTTGAGAAAAAACATAAAGAGGTAAGGGGCGGCAACACGGACGTTGCCGCCTTGCCGATTGAGCGCAGGGGTGGCGTTTACGCCGGCCCTGTGCGATTGAGGCAATTCTCCCATACAAAGATAGTTCCCAAAAAAGCCGCCCTTGTAAGACCAACTGAGCATCTAAAACAAGCGGGACAACTGCAATGTTGAGCAAAAGGTTTGCCCCCTAATTCCCCCCGAGAGCGGTTCAATAGCATTCCTTTTTTTTTGGAAAGGGGGTGTAGGGGGGGTGCCCCGCGGCAGGGGGGAAGGGGGAAAACCTTTTGCGTGCCCGCTTGTTTTAGTTGCGATACTCGCGGACGATATTTATTTATTCACGTTGATTTTTTGCGCGAGGCTGACCTTTGGCGGCTTATGCAAAAAGATGGCTTATTGCAACCGCCACGATGATTTGTATTTTCAAAAAAAAGTTATGCGGATGAAGGTGTTCAAGCCCTTCACCCAGAATTTGCCCGCGTGCGGAAACAGGCAGGATACAAAGCGGAACGCTACTGCGAAACGAAGTGAAGCAGATGCGTGGAGCGACTGGCCTGCCTGTGCTTGGATAAAAGCGTGCGTCGCTTCTTTGCGCTGCTGCCTGCGAGCTTACTGGTAAATGCAAACAGTCTGCGAAGGAATGGAGCTGAACGAAGTGAAGCGGAATGAGGGAGCTGTCTGTTTGCTACCTTTCTGGAAAATGAAGCTTGTAGTGTAGGGGAAGTGTAGTGAGCGAAGGCGGTATGAAATACGGCCGAAGCGAACGGCCTTAGGAAGACCCTTTTTATTTTTTATGTTAGACTGATTTTATGAAGATTGAACATGTAGCACTTTATGTAACTGACTTGGAAAAAGCTAAAGACTTTTTCGTAACCTTCTTAAACGGTAAAGCCAATGACGGCTACCACAATACAAAAACAGATTTTAGTTCTTACTTCATTTCGTTTGATGACGGTGCACGCCTGGAACTTATGACAAGGCCGGAACTTGTGGAGCAGAATAAGAGCCCTTACAGAACCGGTTATGCTCATGTTGCATTTAGCGTTGGAAGCAAAGAATCTGTAGATGAATTAACTGCGAAGCTGGATGCAGCAGGTTACTCAGTTACCAGTGGACCGCGAACAACTGGAGACGGATATTACGAAAGCTGCATTATTGCTCTTGAAGATAACATGATTGAAATTACGGAATAACAGAATTGCATTTTTTGATGCCTTATGTATTTGGCTATATAAGTATCTCAGCCCTGAGAGCTGAGACGAAATACCCAAAAAGATACATAAATGATACGAATTATGATACTGTAACTTAAATCTTTTCAAGTAAACTCAAACCTTTTCAGGTTGCCTAAATCTTTATAATATAATATTATAGTAATATAACATTAGGAACTTCACCGGATTTGAACGGACTCGACAGTAAGTCATATGCTCTTCCAAGCTGATGACGTGGGTTCGACTCCCATCATCCGCTCTTCTAGAGCACTTCGATAAGAAGTGCTTTTTTTATGCCTAAATTTATATGTTATAAGACTTTAATCATATTAAAAGTTGGTAAAGTTTGTTATGTTGTGCATATGGACAGAGATAGATTAAAAAAAAATATGAGGTAAAAAATGGACACATTTTCAAAGGCATTACTAAGCGAAAAGACTGATAAGATTCCAGATGAATATGATTGGTTTGCACCACTTCTTGGAGACTGGAATTGTGATTACGATGACAACTATGATGGTCAAAAACGCCATGTAAAAGGTGAGTGGATTTTCAGAAGAGTGCTTGAGGGCGCTGGTATTCAAGACATCTTTATTTTTCCTTCGAGAGCGACTAAGGAAAAATCACCTCAGCCGGATGGAGAATATGGTTCATCTTTCAGAATGTTTAATAAGTTTGAAAAATGCTATGATGTTTGTTACACTTGTGATCACTGTATGAAAAGACTGCGTTTTACAAAAGAAGGGGATAGACTTATTGGCAAAGTACTGGATGAAGAAAACACTTACTGGATTTTCTCAGAAATTACAGAAAACTCTTTCCACTGGGAAAATGTTATGATAAAAGATGATGGTACAAAAATTTATGATTGTCAAATTGTTGGTAAAAGAATTAACCATTAAAAATCCTGTTGCACTATTTGCGACAGGGGGTATTGTATAATAGAATCTGCATTGTGATTAGTTTAAGGGGGAGAACACCATACACCAAGGGAGATTACGGTTCAACTCCGTAACGCATTGCACCAGTAAAGTACTACTTACATTACTTCACTCCTTGGCTTCCGTACAAGCGGAAGCCTTTTTAAATGGCAAAATTAAAACTTTATTTCCAAACAAAAAAGTCGAATGCGTTCATTACGTTTTTATAATCAGAAGTACATAAATCATCCAGAAAGAAAAATTTTACATATTCTTCAAAAGTCTGAAATAAATCAAAAAAATTACTATCTTTTTTAATTGTTTCATATAAAGGACTCTCTTCTTTATTTCTGGATTACAATCTGCAACACTGTATTATTTTATGTCATAAATTAATCAAAAATTAATAATCCCGAATCTACCAATACTGACTTACAGTCTGGACAAATCATTTTTTTAAACATTTTAGGATTATAGTTTTCATAATGAACCATATATATTACACCTTGGGCATTTCTTTGATGAATCTTCATTTTCATAAACATCTTCGTTTCTACGTAAAGCTAACTCATTAGATATATGAACTAATTTATTTTCCCAAATACCACATTCTGGACATAAATATAAAACTCCTTTTAAATTATTAGTTGCAGATAATTTACCACCCCCCAAAAAAAGATGATAATTTATATTACATTTTTTACAAATCATTACACAACCACAAGGCATAAGTCCTTCCTTTGTGATTTTTTTATTCTTCTCTGACTTTTGAGATCCTTTTTTATAGATTTGTTATTTTTTGATTTGTTTCCCTCTTCGAGGATTTTTCTCATGCTCTCAGTAAAATATTCACTTGGTTCTACATACATTTTACTCATGTTTTCCTCCTATAGGATTATGTTTTATCAATTCTTCCCAGTATTCATCCCATTTCTGGGGTAGATCTTCTCGCTGTTCAAGATGATACTCAGAACCTTTAATAAGTTTCTGAGTATCATCTGTTTTTTGATCCTTGTTGTTACACATAGGTAATCCATTAAAGTTTAACAGACACAACAATTTCCTCTCCACCTACATATGCAAGTTTACTTGGATAAGCCATCATCTTAGGTTTTGATTCACGGATAATTTTTGCAGCAAGAGCACGGATGTGTCCGGCTTTTTCAAGACCTGGATTACCAGAAATCTTTGCTTCCGGACTTTCGATACAAACAAGAATTGAGTTCTTGTCGTGGCTGTTATATGGCTCTGCCTGTACAACTGTTTCAAGAGATTCATAGAAATTATGTTTTGTATTGCGAATCTTTTCTGCCATACCAAGAAGGTCATCACAGCTGAGATTGTCGCAAAGTTTATCGAGAGCATAAGGCTCTGCATCCCAGTTATAAAAACATGTACCAACAAGAGGCAAAGTAAGAGTTACGTTGTTCTTCTTAAACCATCTCATATAAGCCTGGTCCAGAGTTTCACGTGATGAATCAAAATCGAGTTTTTCTTTTACACTGTCAAAGAGTAAAGGAATTTTATCTGGATCAATATTTGCCATACGTCCATAACAGAGTGAGAAAAGAATCTCTACGCAGTACGGTTCGAGGATGTACTGTGTAAGCTGTGCAAACTTCTCAAACACTGTACGACGGCGGAGATATAATTCTCCGGCAAGAAGGCTGTTCTTTGCTTCAACTGCAGAAAGCAATGCTCCAATATGAATGAGATAATCAAATACATCTTTGTCTGAAACATTTACATCTGGTGCTACATAAACTACTGGATTACAGTTCAAAGCTGAATCAATGAATGTGTAGAAACTTGGAGTGTAATAAGTGCTTGAAGCAAGTTTCTGTGCGCCGTCTACATCAGGCTTATTGTTTTTTCCCCACTTACCAACATAGTCAAGCTGTCCTGTTTTGCTCTTTGTGAATTCAAAACAGTCATTGGCTGTCTTAATTAAAATCTGTGCGTTCATAGGCACCTCCTTTCATCAGTTTACGTCTCTATTATAAAACAAGGGGTGTCGCAAATAATGATGCACCCTCAAAAAAAGTGTGATATAATTTTTAAGGAGTTTTTATATGGCACAGAAAAAAAAGACTATTCAGAGAAATCCGACTCATATTTTCAGCTACATATTTCAGATAGATAAAGACATTCGAAATGGAGATTATCCAAACGCTAACAAGCTTAATAAAGAACACGGATGGAATCTGAGCCGAAGTACATTCGGGCGTTATATAAATATTCTTCGTGATGATTATGGAGCTCCTGTTGAATTTGATTATCAGAAAAACGGTTACTATTACACGGACAATACATTCTTTATTCAGCAAGTGATGTTGAAGGAAGGAGAGCTTCTGACGCTTTCAACAATTCTGCCTCTTATGGAGCAGTATAAAAATACACCGCTTGAAAAGTCTTATCGTGATTTGATGGAAAAGCTTATTCAGATGCTGCCGGAAACAATTACTGTTGATTCAGCTTTGATAAACAATGAAGTTCATTTTATTTCTGACCCGATAACGACTTTAGAAAAAGGAGTTTTCGAAAATGTATTAAAAGCAACAAAGGCGCATTTTACACTGCAGATGGAATACAAGACTGCACAGAATACTGATTATGAGGAAAGACGATTTGATCCTTATCATATGATTTGCCAGAAAGGCAGCTGGTATGTTCTTGGATATTCGCATCATGCGCAGGCAATCAGACTTTATGCAATGCCACGAATTAAAAACAGTAAAATCACTAAAGACAAGTTTTCTATTCCGAAAGACTTTAAACTTGAACAGCATATTGATGTTCAAATGGGAGCCTGGGGAAACAGCGGCGAAAAGTTTAAGGTTGAAATTGAGTTTGTAAAAGGATTGAAAACTTACGTAATGGAAAGAACCTGGCACAAAGGTCAGACAATGAAAGAAAATCCTGATGGTTCTGTATATCTTTCATTTGAAACTAATCAGTTGAGTCAGGTTGTTGCATGGGTTATGTCTTTTGGAGGTAGTGCAAGAATTTTGGGGCCAAAAGAATTGAAGAATAGAGTTGGAGATGCAGCCAGAGAAATACTAAAGAATAACTAATTATATAATATCTAATTTATTTTTTTATGAAAAGTTCTGAAATTAGAACAAATGCGATTCCTATAGCAATGCTCAGGAACATATATAAAGCTGCAATTCCTGGATGTCCGTTTTTCAGAAGATTAGAGCTTTCAAGTGCAAACGTTGAAAATGTTGTAAAACCTCCGCAGATTCCAACTTTCAAGAATAACACCAGGCACCGCCAAGTGCAACTGCAAGACAATCAATCATTTATATTCTCCTTTCTCTGGAGATTATCAGAAATTGACATCGGACTCAAAAAATTCCCGCTTCATTTCCCAGCCAGTCTTAGTCCAGGACTTAGCGAGGGTGATGGAACGGCGGCCGTAGGTGTTTGTTATTGTATCAACGGCTTCCATCAGTTTTCGTTTTTTGATGTCTTCTTTCGGGTCTATCCAAAGCCAGCCCTGATACTGGGCAGGCATAATATCCAGGAGCGTTACCATAATTACTTTGTAGCCGTAGCCTTCATGATATATGTGAGGAAGAATAAGTCTTGCGGCATTTACTAAATCCGGAGTGTAGGAAGTAAGGCGGGGTAGCTCTGCAAAGGCCGATTCCCCAGATAGTTGCACAGTCAGTCTGCTCAAGCAGAGCATCAACCCTGTCAGGATTATATACAAAAACTCCACCGTGCTCTTTTGCCTTTTTGTTGTAGAGCTTTGCGAGAGTTTTCGTAGGGCCGGCACCAATGCAGATCGGAATCCCAACTTCTTTATAAATGCGTTCCTTACAACAGTTGCTGAAGGATGCTTGATAATGTAGGAATTAAAATCCATCTGGTTATGCTCGTACCCCTGAGCCGGACTTGGAAATCCTGTAATCATGTTTACCTCTATTTAATATTGCAGTTTGAATATTTATTCTGTATTATAGTATAGTAGTTACTAGTGCCAAAAATAGGCACTGAATTTTTTTTTTTTTAAATTTTGTGATATAATTAAACTATGAGCGCCAGAATAAAAGAAAATCATACAAAGTCATTAAGATTATTTAAGATAGAGCAGGCAATTCAGAATCTCGGATACCCGAGTGTTGAACGCCTTATGAAGGAACTGGAAGTTTCCCGCCGTACAATCCTTCGCGATATCGACGAGCTGAAAATCTATTACAACGCACCAATCGAATATGACAGGATGCGTAAAGGCTATTATTACAGCGATAACACATACTTTGTAAAAAACATGATGCTCACAGAAAGCGAAGTATTTGCAGTAACAGGAATCCTGCCACTCATGGAACGTTACAATAATACACCGCTTAAAAAGACAATCGAAAAAGTTTATGACACACTGTCTCAGATGCTGCCCAATCAGGTAGAAGTGCAGTCAAGTTTTGCAAACGACGTAGAGTTCATAGCAGATCCGATTCCGGTTATCCCCGAAGAAGTTTTTAATGATGTGTTTAAGGCAACAAAACTTCATAAAATCATGAAGTTTGATTACAGAAGAATCAGCGCCACAGAATATACTCCGCATGAACTTCATCCATATAAGATTTACAATCAGAAAGGCGACTGGTATATTCTGGGGTATTCACCAAAGCATGAAGATTTTGCAACATTCACCCTGGCCCGAATGAAGAACATTGAGCTTGGCGATGAATTTAAGTATGACAAAAATTATCAGCAGAAAGTCCATATAGATCCGAACTTTGGAATCTGGAATAACGAAACAAAACCGCAGAAAATAGAGCTTCTTTTTGATAAGTCAATAAACACCTACGTCCTGGAACGCACCTGGCATAAAAATCAGCAGTGCAGCCAGAATGAAGACGGCACAGTCTATTTGAGTTTTGAAACAAACCAGATTCAGGAAACTCTATACTGGCTCTTGAGATTTGGAGCTTCAGTTACTGTTGTGAATCCGCCGGAATTGAAGAAGATGTATGCAGACGAAGTGAAGAAGATGGCGGAGAGGGTGAAGAATAAATAGGGCGTTCCCGGCCGCCTTTCAGGCGTCCGGTCGGCTGTTCCGCACTTCGCTACCGCTCATCCTCCTCACTCGCCATTCGGCTCGCTGCGGTGGACGCCTTCGGCGGTGCTTCATAGCCTAACGCAAAGATCTGGTTCTTTTTTTAAATTCCTGGTAAGCTGCATATATGATTAGAAATTTTTCTATAGATAATTTAAATGAAACACTTAGATATAATTTAATAAATTCAAAACAGTATAATAATTTTGATTGTGGACCTGATTTTATAAAAAATAATTCAGAGGAAGGAGTAAAAGTTCTTTCCGCTCTTTTAGATGAATTGAAGTCTTGTAAATCATTTGACTTTTCTGTCGCCTTCATAACACAAGGTGGAATTGCTTGTTTACAAAATACATTAAGATTTTTAGATAAATCAGTTAAAGGAAGAATTCTTACTTCTGATTATTTACACTTTACAGATCCAGAAGCATTGAAAAAGATATTAAGTAATTTTCCAAATATTGAACTTAAAATATATACTAGAGATGCTTTTCATACAAAAGGATATATATTCAAGCATTCTAATTATTATTCAATGTTGATTGGAAGTTCAAATCTAACAGAAAGTGCACTTACAGAAAACCAAGAATGGAATCTTCGGGTTATTTCAGCCGAACATGGTTATTTATTGGATAAAGTTAGGAATGAGTTTGACAGGGTTTGGGAAGAAGCTATACCAGTAACACCAAAGTTTCTTAAAGAATATATTCCCAAACATAATCATGCATTGAAGAATAGTAAGAGAGTTCCTATCGAAATCGTTGATGATTCTTCAATAAATGAGAATATTGAAAATGGTGAAATAATAAAAGCTGCAAATCTAATGCAGGAAAAAACATTAATTAATCTACAGGCATTACGAAAGGCTGGTGAAAAAAAAGCTATATGTGTTGCTGCTACAGGAACAGGAAAAACATATCTTTCAGCTATGGATGTAAAACAAGTAAAGCCCAAAAAAGTTTTATATCTGGTAAATCGAGAAACTATTCTAAGAAAAAGTGCAGACAGTTTTAAGCAAATTCTTGGAAGTGATATTGATGTTGGATTTCTGACAGGTAATGAAAAGAGTTTTTCCCACAAATATTTATTTGCAAGTGTTTGGACTATTGTCAAAAAAAGAAACTTAAAGAAGTTTGATAAAAACGAATTTGATTACATTATTGTAGATGAGGTTCATCATGGAGGAGCAAAAACTTATAGAACTTTAATTAATCATTTTGAGCCTGATTTTATGCTTGGACTAACTGCAACTCCAGAACGCACAGATAAATTCAATATTTTTGAATTATTTGATTTTAATCAAGCTTGCAATATTCGTTTACATCAAGCATTAGAAGATAAATTATTATGTCCTTTTCATTATTATGGAATTGCAGATTTAACAATAAATGGTGTTGAAAACGATAAGCATTCATTAGTTGCAAAACTTACAACTGATGAACGCGTAAAACATATTATTGATAATATCAATTATTATAGAAATACTAGCGAAACTAATAGGGGATTGATTTTTTGTAGTAGATATGAGGAAGCTGATAAAATATCCGAAGCCCTAAACAAACATGGATTTCACACTATATCATTGCATTCAAAGAATGCAAAAAAGAATGAATTAAGAGAACAAAAAATTGCAGAACTCGAAGATCCAAATAATCCTCTTGAATATATAGTTACTGTAGATATTTTTAATGAAGGAATTGATATACCTTCATTAAATCAAATAATAATGTTACGTCCAACAAAGTCGTCAATTGTATATATTCAGCAATTAGGCCGTGGATTACGTAAAAATGAAAATAAAAGTTATTTAACGGTTTTAGACTTTATTGGAAATTATGAAAATAATTATATGATTCCAATTGCCTTGTATGGTGATAATTCAATGAATAAAGATGATTTGAGAAAAAAACTTTCAAGGCGCAGTGAATATATACCAGGAAGTTCTACTATTGATTTGGATCCAATATCGGAAAAACGAATTCTAAAAGCTATTACAGATACAAATTTTCAGCGTCATCAACTTCTAGTAGAAAAATATAGATATTTAAGGAATCAATTAAACCGAATTCCAACGTTAATGGAATTTGCAGAATCTGATTCGATAGATCCAATTAATTTCATGTTTCATGTAGTTTCAAAGAAAAATAAAGAAACAGGAGCATATGAAAAGTCTTTTACATTTAATAAAACATATATAGAATTTGCATACAAAATTGAAAAAAAGACTATTAATTTCACTAAAGATGAAATGACTATCCTAAAGTTTGTATCAAAAGAATTATCAAATGGTATAAGACTTCATGAGTCATTACTTCTTTCTGAATTAATAAAATCAAAAAAAATAACAAAAAAAAAATTTATAGAATTACTTCTTGAGAAAAATATTGAGGCTATCGAGAGTGATCTTTCAGGAATGCTTAATATAATAAATGGAGATTTCTATAAAAAGGCAGAAAAGAAAGGTGAAGATAAGAAACGTCAGTATACAAACTTTGATTTAATTGTTTATAGCGATGATCAATATTCTTTATCAAAAGAATTTAATGAATTATTAAATCATGATTCTATATTCAAGAAAGATTTATTAGATCTACTAGAATATTGTAATTATAGATGGAAAAATAATTATTCAAAAGACATTACAAATAATAATCTTGCTCTATATCAAAAGTATACACGTAAAGATATATGTCGACTGCTGAATTGGGAAGCAAACGAAGAATCTGTAATTTATGGATACAAAAGAGATACGAAAACAAATACATGTCCAATTTTCGTTACTTATCAAAAAGTTAAACTCGAAGGTTCGACAACAGATTATAAAGATAGATTTATTGATAATTATCAATTTAGATGGCAATCAAAGGATGGAAAAATTTTAAGTGAAGATAAGACTTTACAAGATATACAGAATTCAGATACAAATGGTTTATTGATTCCTCTTTTTATAATGAAAAGTGATAATGAAGGTGGAAACTTTTACTATGTAGGTAATTGCTCTGTTGCTGAGATTTCACAAAGCGAACACCAAACCAAAAAGGGAATCAGACCAATAGTTAATGTAGTGTTTAACATGGACATACCTATAAAAGATGAGATTTTAAATTATTTAGAACAAGATTTTTCTGAGGAGATATAACAATGAAGCAAATAACAGTTAGCGGAGCTATTATTCTTCGCACAAATCCAGACACAAATAAAAAAGAAATATTCGCAACTCAACGTGGTTATGGCGATTATAAAGACGGTTGGGAAATTCCAGGCGGTAAGCTTGAACCTGGCGAAACGCCGGAACAGTGTATTGAACGTGAAATTCGAGAGGAACTTGCAACTGAAGTAAGAGTCGAAAGAATTCTTGGAGTAGTAGATTACGACTATCCAAACTTTCATTTAACCATGCATTGTATTTTATGTACTATTGTTTCTGGAGAGCTTAAGCTTCTTGAACATGAAGCTGCTAAATGGGTGACAAAAGAAACGCTGCGTTCTGTTGATTGGTTACCTGCAGATCAGCTGATTTTGGATAAGATTGAAGAGATTTTATAATAAAATCTTATACTTTTTTGAATTAGGAGAGATATTGTATGGAATCTATAGACGTTTTATTAAAACATATCGAATTATTTCGGAAAGCTACAAAAGAAAAGAGCCGTTATTGGTCATGGATTGATTGCAATAAAGCTTTTATCGCAAATGCAAAGATAACAGAAGAAGATCAGGCAAAAATATTGTTTATGTATTTGGCTAGTTGGGGTATGCTTCGTAATTCTTTTCTTCTTGAATATAATTATAGGATTCTTATTCCTATTGTTAAACTTCTAAATACCCCAAAGTATTCAATTTTGAAAAATCCAGAAATTGATATCATTGAAAATAATATTGACTTATTATGGGAACTTACAATTGAAATACGAAAGGCATTTAAAGAATATCACCCAGATGGTCCTGTTTCTGATACCCTAACTACAAAGATTCTCATGGGAACAATAGGATGTACTGTTGCTTATGATAGATATGTGATTCAGACTCTAAGAGAATATAAGATAGCATCTGGAAATTATGGAAAACGTTCAATTTTAGAATTATGCAAATATTATAAAGCTCATCCAGAATTAGAGACTATTCGCCAAGTTATAAAGAAAGAAGATAAAATAGATTATCCCCCAATGAAAATCCTTGATATGGGGTGCTGGGAAGATAAATAGTATTGTAGATATATGGCAGCAGGTTGGAATCAAACTTCCGGTACTTTCCGAGAAGGCCCGATTGATGAGAATACTTTTTGGATGTTGTTCAATTATGTATTTTCAGACAGTTCGGCAAAAAGGACGACTTATAAGTTTGGCCTTATAAAATCGATTCTTGATAATCTCTTTAATAGTGAAGGGGAGGATTGTAGTTTATTTATAAGTTACGAAAATCTCTTTGGAAAGTTCTCAGAAAACTATTGGAACCTGGTCACAAAGTATCATCTAAAACAAATGCTGTCTGATGGAAAGAGTGAGTATTCAAAGATCGAGCAGCTGTTTATGACTTTAATTCATGAAGAACCTTCGTTTGCGGCTATTCCTTTTACATCAATTCCAGAGACTAAACGAAATTCAATCATTAAACAGATTAGTACTGAGTGCAGAAGAAATGTAATTGGTGCATTGCATAGAGATTTCCAAGATTGTCTTTATGCATTTGATTTGAAAGGTGATGGAATATTTCTTAATACATATGCTTTTAATTTTATGCTTAAATATAAAGTCGAAATTGAAAAGTTGAATTATTATGCATGGGCAAAGTTTCTTGAAAAAATAAATGATGAATCTGTTGTTGTTAAACTTCTGGAAAAGCTTGAATTAGCAACACCTCAAAGAGATAATTTATCTGTATTCCAACAAGTCCTTTATAAAGAATTTGAACAGTATAATTGTTTTTATTGTAGAAGAAAATTGCATGAGATTCATGTAGACCACTTTATTCCTTGGAGTTTCATAAAGGAAGATAAACTTTGGAATTTTGTTTTAGCATGTCCAGCTTGTAATATACGAAAGAGCAATAAGATTCCGAGAATGGAATATGTAAAACTTATTCAAAATCGTAATGATGATTTAAGGAAACTTAATTCTGCTTTTGTTCAACATCAATTTAAAACTTACAAACCAAATCTGATTAGTGATATGTGGAGATATGCACAAAGTGGTGGATTTGTGTTGATGTAAATGTACTGTTTATAAAAGCAGGAGTTGCGGGCGGCGCTTGAGCCCGCTGGAAGGGGTAGCAAAACCGCGGAGCGGGTTGGAGCGAGGGGAAGTCCTTCCCCTCCTGCATAATAATTTTTGAGGTTTGAAAATGTCTGATTCATTCAACCGATTATACGAAGTAATAAAAACTCTCATCTCTCCTAATGGATGTCCGTGGGATTCGGTGCAGACTCCGGAGAGTATGAAGAAGTATCTTGTGGAAGAAACTTTTGAGGCTCTGGAAGCGATTGTAGAGGGAGACGTGGAGCACACTAAGGAAGAGCTGGGCGATGTAATTATGAATGCGGTTGAGATTGCGGCTCTTTATGAAAAGCAGGGGAAGTTTTCTATTGATGAGGTTTTAGATGGAGCTGCTGAAAAAATTATCCGCCGGCATCCGCATGTTTTTGAAAAGAAGGAAATGACGCTGGAACAGCTTAATGTTCAGTGGGATAAAATCAAGAAATCTGAAGGTAAAAAAGAAAAGCTTTCACATGAAGAAAAATTTGCAAAGATGCAGAAGCTTCTGGAGTCAATTGCGCCGGAATATAAATAGTTTCTAAAACAGTATAATTTTAGGGACTACCAGATCTTCCCACGATTCTTTTTAATTTCGCTGCGAATCTTCTTCAGTTTTAGCTTGCGTTCTTTGCTGGCTCGCGTAGGTTTTGTTTTGATTCTCTTTTTGGGAATAACCAACGCCTGCACAATTTTATTTTCAAGACGTGAAATAGCAATTTCACGATTCCGTTCCTGATAGCGTTCATCATCTACATCAAGGAAAAGACAGTCTTCCTTATTGATCATAGCAGTAAGCTTTGAACGCAGGCGCACGAGTTCTGTGTCTGTAAGGCCGCCAAGTGAAGAAACAGGAATCACCAGATGAACTTTTGTGTTTACTTTATTTACGTTCTGACCACCATTACCGCCACTGCGAGCGAAAGTCATTTGAGAATTGTTGATTATTGATTCATGAAGTTTTTGGCGGTTCATTTTGGAGCTGATGGGACTGTTAGCAGTAATAAGAAATCTGGCCGAAAAATTTAATCCATTTTTCAATAATTTCAGAACTGCGGGCTTCAAGAATTTTCAGAATATTATTTAAAACATGATTTGGAATTTTTGAATTATTATTGCAGAGATAACATTTACCAGATTTGGTAATCCAGACTTTTGTGGCATTTTTTACAGGACTGCCTTCTGCGATATGTACATGTATTGGTTCAAGAGGTTCATTTTCATCGGCCCAGAAATAAACCCAATAGGAACCAATTTTAAAAACCTGCGGCATTCTCGAATCCACCTTTTTTAGAAAAATCAAGAATTAAATGTGCAGTTGATTCAATGATTTCCTGATAGCGTGCAATTTCTTCTTTTGTAAATCCGTTAATGTCTTTCCATTCGTATCCAGGAATATAACAAGAGGCGTTATGAAAACAATCTTTTTCATCAGGCTTTTCAATGTATACCTGAACTTTTCCATCTGGAAGCATTTCTGAGTGAACAATTTCTGTCTGATCGTCTAAAGTAAGAAATGGATATTTCATATTCAAAACCTCCTATTAGTATTATAACACGTTTAATTTATCTTTCAACTGGAAGTAGTACTATGCAATTTTGGAGCTGATCGGACTTGAACCCTATTACGAAAGTTTGGAAATATACCAATTGGTGGGGCGTTGCGGGGCAATGACGTCGGTGATGTGCCCCGCAGAAGGGGTAGCGAGCAACGAAGTGCGAGCGAGGGGAAGACTTTCCCCTCCTTAATCAATAAATCTATCGGCAATTTATAAAACGCTTTTTAGACTGAAATTACGCTTTATATTTTGCCGATAATCTGCTATAATTTTACCGATGAGTAAGATTAAATACATATCTGTTGAAGAAGCGGCTCAGAAGTGGCAGATCAGCGAACGTAGTGCCCGTAATTATTGTGCTCAGGGAAGGGTGGAAGGTGCTCTTCTGGAAGGGAAAACCTGGAAGATTCCTTCAACTGCAAAAAAGCCGGAGCGTAAACCTCGTCATTCTGCTGTAGAAGAAACATTATTAGATTGTCTCAGGCGTGAAAAAGAGGCCTCTCTTAAAGGTGGCATTTATCATAAAATTCAAATCGACCTGACTTATAATTCTAATCACATTGAAGGCTCAAAGCTTACTCATGACCAGACGCGCTTTATCTTTGAAACAAAAACGCTTGGTGTTACTGACAAAGCTGTAAAGGTTGATGATATTGTTGAGACTGTAAATCACTTCCGTTGTATTGATCTTATAATTGAAGGTGCTCAAACAAAGCTCACAGAAAGTTTTATTAAGCAGCTGCATTTTATTCTGAAGTCTGGAACAACTGACAGTCAGAAATCATGGTTCAGAGTAGGAGATTATAAAATGCTTGAAAACGAAGTCGGCGGTAGTGATACGACTAAGCCTGCTGAGGTGGCGGGTGCAATCAAAACGCTCCTTAAAGAATACAATTCAAAATCAAAAATCACGCTTGAGGATATTCTTGATTTTCATGTTCGGTTTGAAACTATTCATCCATTTCAGGATGGAAACGGTCGTGTTGGCCGTCTGATTATGTTTAAGGAATGTCTGAAGCATAATATTGTTCCTTTCATTATTACAGAAGAACTGAAGATGTATTATTATCGCGGCATCAAAAACTGGAAGAGTGAGCGTGGGTATCTGCGGGATACTTGTCTTACCGGACAGGACGAGATGAAGGCGACCTTGGATTATTTTGGGGTGAAATACATTGATGATAGATTCAAACGCTCTACCAGGTGAGCTACAGCCCTGAGTATATTTTTATTATATCAAAAAAATGATACAATAGGAATCATGAAACTTTTAATCGTAATAGACATGCAGAATGATTTTATAGACGGAGCACTTGGAACTAAAGAAGCTGTTGCTATTGTTCCTGAAGTTGCTAAGAAGATAGAGCAGGCTAGAGCTGCTGGCGAAATGGTTGTGTTCACACGCGATACCCATCAGCAGAACTATCTTGAAACTCAGGAGGGAAAGAATCTTCCTGTAGTTCACTGTGTTGAAGGTTCGGACGGCTGGCAGATTTCAAGCGCTCTTAATGTAGGTGATAGCCGTATTTTTGATAAGCCTTCTTTTGGCTCTATGGCGCTTGCTGATTATGTCGCAACTCTTGATGGGCTTGAAGAAATTGAACTTGTAGGTCTCTGCACAGGAATCTGCGTTATCAGCAATGCCTTTATTCTTAAAGCAAAACTTCCTGAAGTTAAGATTTCAGTTGATTCTTCATGCTGTGCCTGTGTAACTCCTCAGAGTCATGAGACTGCACTGTCTGCAATGAAGCTGTGTCAGATCAATGTGAAATAAAAAAGATCATTTCCTTGGTTTGCGCTTTGCATAATTATTTACTATAATAATAATATGATTATTCCAATTATTCTTTCAGGTGGAGCCGGAACACGTTTGTGGCCTTTAAGCTGGGGGGATCATCCTAAACAGTTTTTGCCACTTGTTACTAAAAATACAATGATTCAGGAGACTTTGCTCCGCCTTAAGGGGCTTGAACTTGGTGCTCCTATAATTTCCTGCGGGGAGGGCCATCGATTTATGGTTGCCCAGCAGATTGGTGAAGTTAGTGAAGTTAAGCCTACAATTCTTCTTGAGCCGATGGCTAAAAATACTGCACCTGCAATTGCTGCTGCATGTTGTGCTGCTATGAAACAGGATAAGGATGCAGTTGTTGTAGTTCTTCCAAGCGATCATGTTATTGCTGATAAAGAAGCTTTCCAGAAGGCAGTTCTTACAGCTGCCAATAATGCCGCACAGGGCTATCTTGTTACTTTCGGAATTGTTCCGACATTCCCTGCAACCGGTTATGGATATGTAAAAGCAGCCGGAGATGAAAGTGATGGTGCCTTTACGCTTGAAAAATTTGTAGAAAAACCTTGTCTTGAAAAAGCTCAGGAATATCTTGCAAGCGGTGAGTATGCATGGAACAGCGGAATGTTTGTTTTTAAGGCTGCAATTTTCCTTGAAGAATTAAAAACTTTTAATCCTGAAATGGCAGAGCTTTCTATTCAGGCTTTTGAAAAAGCTGTTGTTGATACAGATTTTATACGTCTGGATAAGGATTCATTTGGTCAGATTAAAGGCGATTCAATTGACTATGCGGTTATGGAAAAAACTTCTAAAGGCCGTGTAGTAAAGCTGAATGCAGGCTGGGATGATGTTGGATCCTGGAGTGCACTTTATGACATCAGCCAGAAAGATGAAAATCAGAATGTTATAAAGGGTGATGATGTAATTACTCTTGATACAACAAGCTCTTATATCCGTGGCGGAAAAAGAACAATTGCAACTATTGGTCTTGATGATGTTGTAATTGTGGACAGTGATGATTCTCTTCTTATTGCAGCGAAGGGAAAAATCCAGGACGTAAAGAAAATAGCAGAAATTATTAAGAGTCGCAGCTAAGCTTTTTAAACGGCTATTCAATTACAAAAGTGCCGGCATCAAGTTTTGCTTCGAGTTCTTCGCGGGAAATTGGTTTGCTGAAAAGATACCCCTGAAGCTTTTCACAGCCATTCTCGCGAAGGAAATCATAAGCTTCCTGAGTTTCAACACCTTCTGTAAGAGTCTGCATTCCAATGTCTTTAGCCAGATTTATTACATTCTTAAGAATTTGTCGGGCTCTTTCGTTTCCTTCGAAATTCGAAAGGAACTTCATATCAATTTTCAATAAATCAAAATCATATTCTTTTAGAACATTTAATCCTGAATAACCTGAGCCAAAGTCATCAAGCCAGAGAGCATAACCATGGGCACGGAAACTCTTTAGTTCTTCCTGAAGCTTTATATCATCTTCTGAAAGAGTACTTTCCGTAATTTCAATATGAATATCAGACTTATCAATGTTATACTTTTTCAGACAGTTTTCGACTTCTTCTGCAAGATTAAGTGAATCAAAATCCAGACGCGAAAAGTTCAGTGAGACAGGAATTATTTTTCTGCCTCTTGCTCTTGCAGATTCGATATGCTGGCAAACCTTTTCTACTATATACATATCCAGTCTGTGAATCTGATAGTATTCTTCTAGTGTTTCAATAAAATCAACAGGGGAGAGGAAACCAAATTGCGGATCATTCCAGCGGGCTAATGCTTCCATTCCACAAATCTTTCCTGTTTGAGAATTTACAAACGGCTGATAATAAACCTGAATATATTCATTCTTAATGGCACTATCAAAATTATTGATGATGTACTGCTTCTTCTGGAATCTTAAAGACATTGTCTCATCATAAAGACAATAGGTGATATTATAATGCTTTTTAATTGAATTACAGGCATAACGTGCATGGTCACAGGCAACCAGAGGAAGTACTTCCTTATTCTCAGGTTTATAAGCTCCAACTTTAATTCCAAGTTTTATATCATATTGATATTCAGAAAGCTTCTTGCAGATATCTAAAACCTTTTCTTTGATTCTTTCATCTTTTGTAAGTACAACAAAGTTATCGTTTGAAAAATGAGCTGTCAGGGATTTTTCAAAAGTCTGATTCAATAAATCTGCAAATTTCTTTAAAAACGAATTACCTTCCCAGAATCCATATTTTTGATTAAGCATCTTAAAATTCTCTATATCAAAATACAGATAGATATACTGGTGAATATCAATGCCATTTTTGTTAATCAATTCAAAGGACTGGCCTCTGAAATAATTCATATTTGCAATTCCGGTAACTTCATCGCTAATAGACAATTTCAAAAGGATATCATGAGCCTGTTCCAGCTGTTCATCTTTTTTTGCTTCACTTAATTTTTGTCTGTAAGAGTTGATTGCACTTAAAAGAATGATTATTAAAACAATGCTCAGATTCACTTTTGTTGCATAAGATGCTGGTATTGCTGAATTACAGAGATAGAAAAATACTCCATAAGAAGTTGTAAGAAATATAATCGAATAGACAGGGCGCCATACCGTAAAACAAAAAACGATTATGGTCATTGTCATAAGTGTGATGAACTGTTCACCCTTAAGATAATCAAGATAAGAAATGTAAATCCCAAATGCGATTGAAATTACAGCAAATACAAACCTGATTGTCCACCAGACATTATGATTTTTAACAATTTTCTTAAGATGTAAAATACTATAGATAAGAAGAACTAATGCTGATATCAATAAAACTGAATAACAGAGAAGATGGGTAAACAGCCATTTATCTGAACGATTCAGGTCACCTACAAATTGAAAAAAGAGTGTGCTGCAAATCATCCAGAGTTCTAGAACTACAACTACAGAAGCTACATATAAACTTGAACGTATATTTGAAGCATCAAAAAAATCATGTGTATATTTTGTTAATTTTTCTATTCCGAAAAAATGCTTAACCTTCTCCAATCTGCTCATATACTAATATTATAAAGCCGGAATCAAAAAAAGGGAAAGTTTTTTTTAAGATATTGTTATATTTCTCTAATCATTCAAATATTGCAAGATGAATAATCTCGGTTTATAATAGAAGAATTATGAGAGCAAAAACATTTAAGGGTGGAATTCACCCTAAAGAGTATAAGGAACTGAGTAACCAGTGTCCTATAACTCCAGCGTTTCCTGCATCAAAAACCGTGACTATTCCGGTTACGATGGGAGGCGCTCCTAATCAGCCGCTTGTAAAAGTTGGCGATGAAGTTGCAAAAGGACAGATTATTGCTTCTGGCGAAGGCTTTATGAACTGTCCGGTACATTCTTCTGTTTCTGGAAAAGTAAAAAAAATACAGAATTGTCTTATTACCGGTAATGGTATGGCTCCTTGTATTATCATTGAAGCTGATGATGCAGGTAGAGAAACTCTTCTTCCGGTATTAAATCCTTTTGAAACAACTAAAGAACAGGCCTTAGCCCGTATTAAAGAAGCGGGTATTGTTGGTATGGGAGGTGCATCTTTCCCAGCCCATGTAAAGCTTAATCCTCCTGCAGATAAAATCATTGACTATGTTTTGATAAACGCTGCTGAATGTGAACCATATCTTACCTGTGATGAGCGTACTATGCTTGAACAGCCGGCAAAAGTTATTGATGGTCTTGCAATTGTCATGCATATCATAAATGGTGGTAAGGATGGTCAGGGACACGCAAAAGGTATTATTGTTCTTGAAGATAATAAAGAATATATTCTTCCAGCTCTTGAAAACGAAATTGCTGCTGCCGGATATGCTGACAAGATGTCGGTTTGTCTTGTAAAGACTAAATATCCTCAGGGTGCTGAAAAGTTTATTGTTTCGGCTGCAACAGGTCGTGAGATTCCTAGCGCAAAACTTCCGGCTGATGCAGGTTGTGTTATCTGTAATGTCGGATCTATATGTTCTATCAGTGATGCTTTCCGTCTTGGAATGCCTTTGATTGAACGTTCACTGACTATCAGTGGTGGAGCAGTTGAAAAGCCTGTAAACCTTCGTGTTCCAGTAGGAACTATTGTAAGTGATCTTATGCCTTCATGCTTTACTTTGAAATCTGAAGGTGCAAGCGAACCCGTTAAAATTATTTCCGGTGGTCCTATGATGGGCTTTGCCATGGCCAGTGCAGATTTCCCTGTTGCTAAAGGAACAAGTGGTGTTACTTTCCTTACAGAAAAAGAAACCTTCCTTGAAGAAGAATCTCAGTGTATTTCGTGCGGTTCCTGTGTTGCAAAATGTGCAATGCGACTTTCTCCGGCTCTGATTGTTCGTGAACTCAAGGCTGGTAATATAGAAAAGGCTAAGAGTTTTGGTCTTATGGATTGTATTGAATGCGGCTGTTGTGCGTTTGTTTGTCCTGCCAAGGTTAATCTGATTCAGAGAATCCGTCTTGGAAAAGGAATTGTACGCCAGAAAATGGCAGAAGAAAAAACTAAGGCTGCCGCTAAAGCAGCTGCTGAAAAAGCTGAAGGAGGCAAGTGATGAGCAATAAAATTCATGTTTCTTCTAGCCCTCATTTTAATCTTAAATGTAATACAACAATGATTATGGGAACTGTGCTTTTTGCGCTTCTTCCTGAAATCATTATGGGTATTGTTTTATTCCGCTGGGCAGCTTTAATAAGAATTCTTATTTCAGTTGCTTCTTGTGTATGTTTTGAATATATCTTCCAGAAGGTAACTAAGCAGAAGGTTGTAATTGGAAATCTCTCTGCCTGTGTTACCGGTGTTATGATGGCACTTGTTAGCCCGCCGACAGCTCCTGTTTGGATTTTTGTTGTAGGTGCTGCAGTTGCCATGATTGTTGCAAAAGGATTATTTGGTGGAATCGGTTCTAACGTATTCAACCCGGCATTGACTGGACGTGCGTTTATGTTCCTCAGCTTCCCTGCAGCAATGGGTGCTTCCTGGCTTACACCAAAAACAATTTCTGCAGTAGATGCAATTTCTTCTGCGACAACTCTTTCTGCAATGAAGGCTGGAACTTTCGCTGTAGAGCAGGGTACTTACTGGCAGTACTTTATAGGTAACAGAGCAGGTTGTATTGGTGAAACTTCAACCTTGTTGATTTTGATTTCTTTTGCTTTCCTTGCACTGGCTCACATTATTGACTGGCGTGCACCTGTTGCAATGGTTGGAACTGTTGCAATCTGTTCCTGTATTACAGGTGAAAATGTTGCCATGGCTTTGATGACTGGCGGTCTTATGTTCGGTGCAACCTTTATGGTAACTGATTACGCTACAGCACCTCTTACTAAAAAAGGCCGTCTCATATTCGGCTTTGGCTGCGGTCTTATTACATTCCTGATCCGACGCTTAGGCGGATATCCGGAAGGTGTTATGTTCTCAATTCTTATTATGAACAGTGTAGCTCCATTCCTTAATAATCTTACAGCACGTAAGTACGGTTACGGTAAAAAGGCCGGCCGTCCTGCAGATGCAAAGGAGGTAAAGTAATGGCTGAAGCTTCCGTAAAAAATCAGAAAGAAAATGCATGGAGCATGATCCGTCTTGGACTCATTCTTGCAGCTTATGCTGTTGTTGCCTGTGCAATGCTTGCTGTAGTTAATAGTTTTACAGCTCCTAAAATTGCTCAGAATCAGGAAAGAAAGGTTAGTGCAGCAATGCAGGAATTCTTCCCTGACAATGGACTTACTTTTGAAACCATAAATGATTTTACACCTCCTGTAGTTGGTGCAATTACAGTTGATGAAATGTATGTTGCTAAACGCGGTAATGAAATTGTTGGCGGTGCCGCTCAGGTATCAGGTCCAACTTATGATCAGGGAACAATTCTCATCGGTATTAAAACTGATGGAACAGTTACCGGTTTGAAATTCCTTAAGCTTACAGATTCTCCTGGTTTTGGTCTTAAAGCAAATGATTCAACGTTTAAACTTCCAAACGGTAAAACCTTCTATGGACAGTTTGAAGGAAAGAATGCAAAATCAGGCTTTACTGCCGGAGAAAACTTTGATGCAATTTCCGGTGCAACAATTACAAGTGTTGCAGTTTCTTCTTTAATCAATGAAGGAACAAAAAATATTCTTGCATATTTTAATCAGAAGGGGGTAGCAAAATAATGGCAAACACAAAACTGAAAACCTTCGTTAATGGTTTCCTTCGTGAGAATCCTCTTCTTGTTTTGAACATCGGATTGTGTTCATCTCTTGGTGTTACAACAAGTATTTTCAACGGTCTTGGTATGGGAGTTGGCATGACTTTCGTACTTGTGATGAGTGAAATCGTAATCAGTATTTTCCGTAAGCTGATTCCTTCTGCAATCCGTCTTCCGGTCTTTATTACTGTAATAGCAGCCTTTACTACAATCGTTCAGCTTGTTCTGAATGCTTATGTTGAATCTCTTTACAATGCTCTTGGAGTTTTCATTCCGCTTATCGTTGTAAACTGTATCATCATGGGACGTGTAGAAGCTTTTGCATCTAAAAATAAAGTTGGAGATTCTATTCTCGATGGTCTTGGAATGGGTATCGGTTATACAATCGTTCTTGTTGCAATTTCTTTGATTCGTGAACTTCTTGGTGGAGGAACACTTTTTGCAGGAACTGCTCTTAAGATTGATGTTCTTCCAGAAGCTTACCGCATCGGAATCTTTAACAGTGCACCGGGTGGCTTCCTTGTATTCGGTATTCTTGCTGCATGTCTTCAGGCATGGAAACAATACAAGCAGAATAAAGCTGATGAAGCAGAAATCGCTGCATTGAAAGAAGCTGATAAACCAGCCGAAGTTGAAGCACCAGCCGCTGCTGCACAGCCAACTGAGGGAGGAGCACAATAATGGAAACAATCAAACTTTTTATAAAATCTGCTCTTATCGATAACGTAGTTTTCATCCAGTATCTGGCAATCTGTCCGTTCATTGGTATGACTAACGATACAGAAAAAGCAACTGGTATGGGACTTGCAACTACCTTCGTAATCATGCTTGCAACTGCCGTAACCTGGCCAATCTACAAGCTTGTTATGGTTCCGCTTGGGCTCGAGTTCCTTCAGACTCTTTTCTTTATTCTTGTAATTGCTTCTCTTGTACAGCTTGTTGAATTCTTCCTTAAGAAGATGTCACCTGGCTTGTATAATGCAATGGGTGTTTACCTTGCTTTGATTACAACTAACTGTGCAGTTCTTGGTATTACTATCAACTGTATTTCTAAGAACTACAATTATGTACAGAGTCTTGTTTATGCATTCGGTTCTGCAATGGGCTTCCTAATTTCTATGGTAATTATGAGTGGCGTTCGCAGCAGAGTTAAGACAGCAAATCTTCCAAAGGCTTTTGCAGGAACTCCAATATTGTATGTTTGTGCAAGTTTGTTGAGTCTTGCATTCCTTGGCTTTAAGGGCCTTATTAAATAAGTGAGGGCAGTATGAATACTATTTTATATACAATTATTGTTGCTGTAATTATTGCCTTCCTACTCGGTGTTCTGCTTGGTCTTTTCAAAAAGATTTTCCATGTAGATACTGATCCTAAAGTTCAGAAGGTTCGTGATGCACTTAGCGGTGCAAACTGTGGTGGCTGTGGTCTTGCCGGTTGTGATGCTTTTGCATCTGCTGTAGTTAAGGGAGACGCTCCAACTAACGGTTGTGTTGCCGGAGGTTCTGACTGTGCTAAAAAAGTTGCAGAGATTCTCGGTCAGGCTGGTGTAGAAGTAAAACCTAAGGTAGCTTTTCTTGCATGTGCAGGAACAAAAGACTGTGCTGCAGATAAGGCTGAATATATTGGAATTAAAACCTGTAAAGCTGCCCAGCTTACAATGAACGGTACAAAAAAATGTGCTTTTGGTTGTATAGGACTTGGTGACTGTGTGAAAGTATGTCCTTTCGGAGCCCTTTATATGGGAGACGATGGACTTCCAAAGGTGAACAAATCAAAATGTGTTGCCTGTGGAAAATGTGTTGCTGCCTGTCCAAAACATTTGTTCCGTCTTATTGATGCTGATTTGAAAGGTGCAATTGGTGTCTGCTCTAACAAGAGTGATAACAAAGTTCAGATTAAGAAAGACTGCTCAAAAGGATGTTTTAAGTGCGGCATGTGTGCTCGTAAATGTCCTGAACAGGCTATTGATGTCAGTTCTGGTTTACCAGTAATTGATTACACAAAGTGTACTTCATGCGGTACTTGTGTAACAGCCTGTGTAGATAAGGTTCTGGTATTGCTTTAATTTGTTAATCCATGATAGGAGGAAATATATATTATGGAAAAGTTTTTTAAATTACAGGAAAGAGGCACCACAGTTTCTAAAGAACTTGTTGGTGGTATAACAACTTTCCTTGCTATGGCTTACATTCTTGCTGTAAACCCAAGTATTCTTTCAGCTTCTGGAATGAGCTGGGGTGCAGTATTCACAGCCACAGCACTCTCTGCTGCTATTGCAACTCTTGTAATGGCATTCTGTGCTAACCTGCCTGTTGCTCTTGCACCTGGTCTTGGTCTTAACGCATTCTTCACATACACAGTTGTTCTGGGTATGGGATGCAGCTATCAGCTTGCACTTACTGCAGTTCTCCTGGAAGGTATTCTCTTCATAATCCTTTCTCTCTGCGGTGTTCGTGAAGCAATCATTAAGTCTATTCCTGAAGGACTTAAGAAAGCTGTTGCAGTTGGTATCGGTCTTTTCATTGCAATCATTGGTCTTGCAAATGCAGGTATCGTTTCTACAGAAACAGGAACTCTTATCGGATATGTAAACTTCGATATGGCTAATAAGGCTGCAATCGTAGCAATAATTGGTCTTATCCTTACAATCATTTTGTACACATTGAAGGTACCAGGAGCAATCCTCATTGGTATCATCATTACTACTATCATTGGTATTCCATTTGGTGTAACAACTATTCCTGAAAACTTTAAGCCATTCTCAGCTCCATCAGCTCCACATTTCTTTGCTTTTGATTTCAAGGGAATCGTTTGTACTCCTGCTGGAAAATTCTCATTTGCAGTTCTCGGACAGTTCTTTGTAATCTTCTTTACATTCCTGTTCACAGACCTCTTTGATACAATCGGAACTCTTCTTGGTGTAGCAGAGCAGGGTAACCTTAAAGATGAAAACGGTGAAGTTCAGAACGTTAAGGGTGCTCTTATGGCAGATGCTGTTGGTACTGCTGTTGGTGCTTGTCTCGGTACTTCAACTGTAACATCATTCGTTGAATCTTCTTCTGGTGTTGCTGCTGGTGCACGCACTGGTCTTGCTTCAGTTACAACTGGTGTTCTTTTCCTTCTTTCATTGTTCCTGAGCCCATTGTTCTTCCTCATTCCTTCTGCAGCTACAGCTCCAGCTTTGATTTTTGTAGGATATTTGATGATGAAGTCTGTTGTAGACATTAAGTTTGATGATCCAACAGAAGGTATCCCGGCATTCATCACAATCATGACAATGCCATTCTCTTATTCAATTGCTAAGGGTATTCAGTGGGGTATCATTTCTTACGTTATCGCTAAGTGTGCAGGAAAGAAAGTAAAAGACATCCCTGTTGTTACATGGATTCTCGCAGCTATCTTCCTGGCTGATATTATTTTCGAAGCTTGCAAGTAATTAAGCCGATAAAACGAAAAAGGCTGTCCTTTTGGGCAGCCTTTTGTATTTAGAACTCAATTACTGTTATTTATTGAACAACGCCTTCTCCGCATCATCCACATTAAACTGATAGCTCTTAGAAAGAGAACCTGCAATAAGTTTTACCTTTGCAGTTCCATCATCATTCAAAACTACCTTACATTCTGTATCTTTATCTGCAAATGTGCGGAACATATCTGCAAGAGATTTTCTGTCAATTTCAATTGCCATAAGATCATTAGCGAACATATCTTTACGGAATGCTTTTGCAAATGTTGGAGCTACAACTGTATTGATTCCGTTAGCTTCAAGAGCCCATGATGCATGTTCACGTTCTGAACCACAGCCGAAGTTTTCTTTTGTAATGATTACCTTTTTACCGGCAACATCACTTTTTGGATTAAAACCATCAACCTTAAGATTTTCAAAAAGGTGGGAAGTTAACTCCTGTTTAGGAAGTTCTGCAAGATACTCTGCAGCAATAATTTCGTCAGTATTGATATCTGAACGATCCAAAAACAGCACAGCGCCACCAAAAGTTTTCATTTTATTTAGTCTCCTAATATATGTCATACCACGTATATAGATACGCTATTTAAAATATAGCATTAAATAGATTTAAAAGATAGTGTTTTTTTCGTTAATAGTAATTTCTTAGAAATATTACAAATATATGGTAGATGTATATAATATGACATAAAAATGTGATATATTTTTAATTAGATTAAAAACATATGGGGGAAAATTTATGAAAAAAATGCTTTTTGTACTTGCTTCAGCAGTAATGGCTTTTGCTCTTATCAGCTGTGGCGGTGAAAAGAAAAATGTTGTAAAAATCGGTGTTTACGAACCAGCATCTGGTGATAACGGTGCCGGTGGTAAGCAGGAAACTCTTGGTATTCAGTATGCAAACTCTATCACTCCAACTGTAGAAATTGCAGGAAAAGAATACAAAGTTCAGCTTGAAATCGTAGATAACGAATCTTCAAATGATAAGGCTGTAACAGCAGCTTCTGAACTCGTAAGCAAGGGTGTTTCTGTAGTTCTCGGATCTTACGGTTCTGGTGTTTCAATTGCTGCTTCTGATACATTTGCTGCTGCAGATGTTCCAGCTATTGGCGTTACATGTACAAACCCACAGGTTACTCTTGGAAACAATCACTATTTCCGTATCTGCTTCCTTGATCCATTCCAGGGTTCAGTTCATGCAAATCTTGCTAAAGATAAGTTTGGTGCTAAAAAGGCTTATGCACTTGCAAAACTTGGTGATGACTATTCTGTAGGTCTTTGTAACTACTTTATTGAAGGCTGTAAAAAACTCGGAATCGAAGTAATCTTCGAAACATTCCCAGACGGAACTTCTGACTTTGCTGCTTATGTTGCAAATGCAAAGAACAATAAAGCAGATGTATTCTTCTCTCCAGTTTCAATTGAGGCAGCTGCTCTTATTATTGAACAGGCAAATACACAGGGACTTAAGATTCCTCTTCTTGCAGGTGATACATGGGATTCTAACGTTGTTCTTGCTGCAGCTAAGGGAACAAATATTGATGTATATGTAACAACCTTCTTCGTAGAGGGAAGTGCAGATGCTAATGTAGTTTCATTTGTAGACGGTTTCAGAAACTATCTTAATACAAATGCTACTGCTAAAACTAACAATGGTGGAGATGATGAAATCGCTGCTGTTTCTGCAATGGGATTCGATGCTTACTATACTGCACTCGAAGCTCTCAAAGCAGCAGGAAGCACAAAATCTGCTGACGTTATGAAAGCTCTTCCATCTGTAACATACAATGGTGTTTCAGGTTCTATCGCATTCGATAAGAATGGTGATGCTGAGCGTGATGTTGCTTACATCAAGAAAGTAAACAACTCAACTGGAAAGTGGGACTTCATTGCTATTCAGAAAGTAAACTAATTAAAAACAAGGGATTGCCGCTTGTCGGCAGTCCCGATATTCAGGAAACGTAGATGAACTTTTTTCAGGCTAATCTGCCTTATCTTCTTGCAGGTATTTCTACCGGTGGCCAGTATGCCCTCATTGCGATAGGCTACACAATGGTTTACGGTATCTTAAGACTTATCAATTTCGCACACGGCGATGTATTTATGGCGGCCGGACTTATCATGATTTATTCTTACACTGTAATGCCGCTTTGGGTTTCAATCCCATTAACTATCATACTTACAGTTCTGGTTGGCTTTGCAATTGAACGTACTGCCTATAAACCTTTAAGAACTGCACCTCGTATGTCAATTATGATTTCTGCAATCGGAATGTCATATCTGATTCAGAATCTTGCTTTATATATTACTGGTGGACTATTAAAAACTTATCCGAAGATTCCATGGATAAGCGATTCTATAACAATCTTTGGAGCAATTACAAAACGTGTAACTGTGATTACTCCTTTCCTTACAATTATTCTCGTAGTAGCACTTGTTCTTTTGATTAAGTATACAAAAATCGGAATGGCTATGCGTGCTGTTTCCCGTGATTTTGAAACTGCTCAGCTTATGGGAATCAAAATTGACTCAGTTATTTCGATGACTTTTATAATCGGTTCTTTCCTTGCTGCAGTAGGTTCAATTCTGTTCTTCTCGAACTATCCTGGAGTTACACCAACTGTTGGTGGTATGCCAGGACTTAAGGCTTTCGTAGCAGCAGTTTTCGGAGGAATCGGTTCTATTCCAGGTGCTGTAATCGGTGCCTTCTTAATTGGTATATGTGAGAACATTATTAAGGGACTTGGCTGGACAACCTTCAGCGATGCCTTTACTTTTGTTCTTTTGATTTGTGTATTGATGTTCATGCCGACTGGACTCTTCGGCGAGAAACAGACCGATAAGGTTTAATCTTTTATTGAGGTTTTTGCTATGGAAATTACTAACAAAAAAAGAGATTTATTTATCGGCTTTGGACTTCTTGCTCTGCTGTTCGTTGTTCTTATTATTCTTGAACACACAATTCGTCCTACATCAATTCTGTTTACAGTATTAAAGAAGGGTGCAATTTACGCACTTGTTGCTGTAAGTATGAACCTTTTGAATGGATTTACAGGTTTGTTCAGTTTAGGTCAGGCTGGCTTTATGCTGCTTGGTGCTTATACTTATGCAATCTTTACAATTCCGCTTGAAGCGCGTGCTCAGGTTTATCAATACTTTGATGGTGGTGCAATTCATTTTACACTGCCTGTAATTGTTGCAATGATTCTTGCCGGCCTTGTAGCAGCATTCTTTGCTTATCTGATTGGACTTCCTGTTCTGCATCTTAAATCAGATTACCTTGCAATTGCGACACTTGGATTTGCAGAGATTCTTCGTGCAATCTTCCAGTGGGATAAGCTTGGTGTTATCACAAACGGTTCAAACCTTTTGCGAAAGTATCCGGTATTTAAATCTACAACATTCTATTTTGCAGTAAGCGGAATCTGTATTGCAGTTATTGTACTTCTTATCAATTCTACTTATGGCCGTGCTTTCAAAGCTATCCGCGATGATGAAGTTGCTGCCGAAGCAATGGGTATCAATCTTGCTCATCATAAAAGAATGGCATTTACAATCAGTTCATTCTTTGCAGGTATTTCTGGTGCTCTTCTTGCAATGTTCCAGACAACAATTCAGGCAAGTCAGTTTAAGTCTGCAATGACTTATGAGATTCTTTTGATTGTTGTAATCGGAGGAATCGGTTCTGTAACAGGAAGCTGTATTTCTTCATTCCTTTTTATTGCATGTTCTGAGTGGTGGCTCCGCTTCCTTGATAACGCGAACCTGAACTTTACTTACGTTCAGATTTTACGTCCTGGATTCAGAAAGGTAGTATTCTCTATCGTAATTATGTGTATCGTACTTTTCTACCAGAAAGGAATTATGGGCGATAAAGAATTCTCAATTAAGGGAATATCGGGCTTTTTTAAGAAGTTTAAGAAAAAGTAGGAATGAATATGAACATTTTGAAAATGGAAAATATAACAATGCAGTTCGGCGGTGTAGTTGCCGTTGACAATCTTTCTCTTGAAGTAAACGAAGGAGAAATTGTATCTCTTATCGGACCAAACGGAGCAGGTAAGACAACTGCATTCAATGTTGTAACCGGAGTTTATGCACCAACAAACGGAGCAGTCTGGTTCAACGGAAATAAGATTGTAGAAAATCATCCCCGCAGAAAGATGAAAAAACTTTATGCAGGAAAAGATAAAACTGTATTCAATGGTCACCTGGAACCGACTCCAGACAAAATCACAAAGCTTGGAATTGCTCGAACCTTCCAGAACATCCGTTTGTGGAAGAGCCAGACTGTATTTGATAACGTTCTGATTGCAAAACACCTTCGCCGCACTTCAAATGTTTTCTCTGCAACTTTCCGCCTTAACTGGAAAGAAGAGAAAAAGCAGCGCGAAGAAACTGCCGAACTTTTGAAGATTCTCGGGCTTTACGATGTAAAGGATGAACTTTGTACTTCGCTTCCATACGGACTTCAGCGTCGTCTGGAAATTGCACGTGCTCTTGCTACAAATCCAACTTTGCTTTTGCTTGATGAACCTGCAGCCGGTATGAACCCACAGGAAACTGCAGAGCTTACAGACTTTATCCGTCACATCCGTACAGACTTCCATCTATCTGTATTTATGATTGAACACCACATGGATCTTGTTATGGATATTTCTGACAGAATCTACGTTTTGAACTTTGGTGCTCTTATTGCACAGGGAACTCCAGATGAGATTCAGAATAATCCTGATGTAATTGCAGCTTATCTTGGTGAATCAGAAGAAGACAGTGATTATTCAGACAAGCCATATGCTGTAGAAGAGGAGGCCGAATAATGCTTGAAATTAAAGACTTACATGTATCATACGGCGGAATCAAAGCTCTTCGCGGTATCAATATCGAAGTTCCAGATGGAAAAATCGTTACTCTTATTGGAGCAAATGGTGCCGGTAAATCTACTTTGTTACGTACAATCAGTGGACTCGTAAAAGCTGAAAGCGGCTCAATCAAACTTGATGGAAAGGAAATAACAGGACTTCCTATCAATAAAATCTGTGCAGAAGGAATTGCACTTAGCCCTGAAGGACGACATGTTTTCTCTGACCTGACAGTTATTGAAAATCTTAGAATTGGTGCTTATCTTCGTAATGATAAAAAGGCCATCGAAAAAGACCTTGAATGGGTATTTAATTTGTTCCCACGTCTTAAAGAACGTTCATGGCAGTTTGCAGGAACCCTTTCGGGTGGTGAACAGCAGATGCTTGCTGTTGGACGAGCTCTTATGAGTAAGCCAAAAATTCTTATGCTGGATGAACCTTCATTGGGACTTGCACCTCTTGTAGTACAGCAGATATTTGATATCATCCGTGAAATCAATAACAGCGGTGTTACAGTGCTTCTTATTGAACAGAACGCAAATATGGCATTAAAAACTGCCGACATCGCATACGTTATCGAAACAGGTGAAATAGTCCTCAGCGGCACAGGCAAACAGGTACTTGAGAACCCGACAGTTCGCGAAGCATACCTCGGAAAAAAGAAATAAAGACCTTCGGAGCAAGACCGAAGGTGACAGTCCTTCCTAAGTATAAAAATGCATGTCATTCCCGGGTTTGTCCCGGGAATCTATAATAGAATTATACAATAATCAAATAATTCTCTTACAGTAGAATTGTATTTTTCATGTTATACTAGAGAATAGGAGGCTTCAAAATGTTTTACGAAGCAAAAAATTCTTTAGTATTCAAAAAAGGTAACGAAACACTTCTTATCGAACCATGGGGAAAAAATTCTCTTAGAGTTCGTTGTACACTTGAAAGTGCATTTATTGATCATGATGTTGCACTTACAGAAAAAATCAATCACGGAACTGCAAAAATCAACGTAACAGAAAATGGAGCTTCAATCTCAAATGGAATTCTTGAAGCACGTTTGAATTTTAATGGCGTAATTTCATTCTATAAAAATGATAAACTTATTTTGCAGGAATACTACCGCCAGTATGATCCAACTGCAACAAAGGAAAGCTGCTGTACAAAAATCATCAGCCGTCAATATCAGGGAATCATAGGCGGAGATTATTCACTTACAGTACGCTTTAATCCAAATGATGAAGAAAAACTCTTTGGTATGGGTCAATATCCGGCACCATATCTTGATATGAAAGGCTGTACTCTAGAACTCGCTCAGCGTAACAGCCAGGTTTCTATTCCTTTTGCTTTATCAAATCTTGGATATGGTTTCCTCTGGAATAATCCAGCTGTTGGTAGAGTTACATTCGGAAAGAACATTACAGAATGGCATGCAGACAGCACAAAAGAAATGGACTACTGGATTACTGCTGCTGATACTCCTGCAGAAATCGTAGAAAACTATACTGCAGTTGTAGGACGTGCACCAGCACTCACAGAAGACTATCTTGGTTTCTGGCAGTGTAAACTCCGCTACCGTACACAGGAAGAAGTTCTCACAGTTGCCCGTAAATACAAAGAAATGGGCATTCATCTCGATGTTATCGTAATCGACTTCTTCCATTGGCCACGTCAGGGAGACTGGTTCTTTGATAAGGAATACTGGCCTGATCCAAAAGCAATGTGTGATGAGCTCCATGCAATGGGAACTAAAGTTATGGTTTCTGTATGGCCTAATGTTGATAAAAAATCTACTCACTTCTATGAAATGCAGGAAAAGGGTTATCTGATTCGTGCAGACCGTGGAAGTAACCAGAGCTTTGACTGGCAAGGCGACTGTCTTGCAATTGATGCAACAAATCCGGAAGCACGTGAATACCTCTGGGATATCTGTAAAAAGAATTATGCTGATTACGGAATTGATATGTTCTGGCTTGATAACTCTGAACCTGACCTTAACATTTATGATTTTGGTAACTACAGATACCAGATGGGAAACGGACTTCAGGTTGCAAATATTTATCCTCAGATGTACAGCCGCGCTTTCTACGAAGGTCAGAAGGCTATGGGACAGAAGAGCATTGTAAACCTTGAACGCTGTGCCTGGGTAGGAAGCCAGAAATACAATCAGGTAATCTGGAATGGTGATGTTCAGTCTACATGGGAATGTTTCAGAACTTCTGTATGTGAAGGCTTGAACATGGGTATTGCCGGTATTCCTTGGTGGACAACTGATATTGGCGGCTTTATGTACGGTGATGTTCGCACAGAAGAGTTTAAGGAACTTCTTGTTCGCTGGTTTGAATGGGCTGTATTTACTCCAATCTTAAGATTGCACGGTGACCGCGATCCGCACGATATTCCATTACTCGATAAAGATCCGCAGCGGGGTTACGGTGGAGGACACTTATTCACAGGCCGAGACAACGAAATCTGGTCATACGGTGAAGGCCCTCAGAAGATCATGGAAGCTCAGATTAAGCTCCGTGAAAAAATCAAACCTTATGTAACAAAAGTTATGAAAGAAGCAAGTGAAAACGGAAGCCCTGCAATGCGAACTATGTTCTACGAGTTCCCTGAAGACGAAAAATGCTGGAACCTCAAAGATCAGTATATGTTTGGTTCTGAATATCTTGTAGCGCCAGTTCTTGCACCACAGACTTTCATACGTGACGTATATCTTCCTGCAGGTAAATGGGAAAATATTCATGACGGAAAAGTTTACGATGGCGGGCAGACAATTACAGTAGAGGCTCCGCTTGAAAGTATTCCTGTTTTTAAACGTTCTTAATCAAAGTCATTGCGAGGCAGAGCCGAAGCAATCCATGGATTGCCACGTCGCCCTTCAAGGGCTCCTCGCAATGACAAAATACTTAAATATCTGTCGACTTGCCATTATTCGTTAAACGGAGTACATTATTTTTTATGGGAACTCCAAATCGCGAAAAAATAATCATCCGAACCAGTATAATCGGTATTCTGGCAAATATTTTCTTATCTGCTTTTAAAGCCTTTGTCGGAATAATCACCAATTCTATCGCTATCATTATGGACTCTGTAAACAACCTTAGTGATGCGCTTTCTTCAGTAATTACAATTGTAGGTACAAAACTGGCCGGAAAACCAGCAGACAAAAAGCATCCATTCGGTCACGGACGGGTAGAGTATCTTACAGCGCTCGTAATTGCCGTAATCATCCTTTACGCTGGTCTTACCGCTTGTATTGAATCAATAAAGAAAATCATAAATCCTGTTACCCCAGAATATAATACAGCCTCAATTGTAATCATCAGTGTGGCAGTTATAGTAAAGATTATTCTTGGACTTTATGTAAAAGGAAGCGGTAAAAAAGTAAACTCTGATTCCCTTATTGCAAGCGGTCAGGATGCCCTGATGGACTCAATTATTTCAGCATCTACTATCATTGCTGCGGCTGTTTTCCTTATCTGGAACGTTTCTCTCGAGGCATATCTTGGTGTTCTGATTTCTTTTGCTATCATAAAGGCCGGTATTGAAACTCTTCGCGAAACTATCAGTAAGATTCTTGGAGAACGTGTTGATTCGTATCTTTCTAAAGATATAAAAAGGACAATTATTTCCTGTGATAAAGAAATTCTTGGCGCATATGATTTAGTATTGAATAATTACGGTCCTGACATGCACGTTGGTTCAGCTCATATAGAAGTACCTGATACCTGGTCTGCAGATAAAATTGATGCTATGTCACGAAAAATTGCAAACGAAGTTTATTTAAAACACGGAGTTGCAATGAGTGCAATAGGTATCTATTCAGTAAATACTCATGAAAACTCTGCAGCTCAGATTCGTGAACGTGTCAGCAAAATTGTTATGGAACATAAAGAGATTCTTCAGATGCACGGCTTCTTTGTAGACGAGCAGGCTAAGAAGATGAGATTTGATATTATTGTTTCTTTTGATTCTCTGAGCATGAAGGAAATGTTTAATCACGTAGTCCAGGACGTACGCGATGCATTCCCAGACTACGATGTTCAGGTACAGTTTGACGTTGATATTAGTGATTAGCCTAAAATCGAAAATCCGTTAAAAACTGGGCTGCGACAGCGGGCCAGTTTAGGATTATCGAAAGAACGGCTCAGAGGCAAGCTGTGCTTGCCGACTATTTGCTGACAACATTTATCGGATTTCCGGCAATCCATGCCTTAAGATTTTCTTCCGCAATTCCCTGCAGGCGCTTACGGGTCTCTCGTGGCGCCCAGGCAATATGTGGAGTAATTACACAGTTTTTTGCTTTTAGGAGAGGACAGTCTGCTGCCATTGGTTCCTGAAACAGTACATCAGCTGCATAGCCAGCAATTCCATCATTATTCAAACAATCTGCTAAATCCTGTTCAACAACAAAGCCGCCACGGGCTGTATTTATAAGATAAGCAGACTTTTTCATAAGAGAAAGGCTGTCTTTATTTATAATATTCTTAGTCTGTTCTGTAAGAGGTGCGTGAAGTGTCAGAAAATCTGAACGCTTTAATAATTCTTCAAAGCTGACTTGTTCCGGCATGCCTTCTTTTGGAGTTCTTGTACAGCAAATAACATTCATTCCAAAAGCTTTTCCTAATTCACAAACCTTTTTTCCGATATTTCCATAACCGAAAATACCAAGAGTTTTTCCGTAAAGCTCTGAAAGACTTCCATTCCAGAAACAGAAATCACGGCATTTTACCCAGTCTCCTGCCATTACAGAAGCACTGTGCTGAGCTACCTGATTTGTAAAATAAAGGATAAACGAAAATACATGCTGAGCAACTGATTCAGTAGAATAGGCAGGAATATTTGTTACTGTTACTCCATGAGCACGAGCTGATTCCAAATCAATTACATTATAGCCTGTTGCAAGAACCCCGATGTATTTAAGATTAGGGCAGGCATCGAAAATTTCTTTTGTAATCTGAATTTTGTTAAGAAAAACGGCATCTGAATTACCGATATGATCGATTACTTCTTCTGGAGAAGTTCTTTCATATACATTGTAATCAACAATGCCGTCTAAAAAAGTCCAGGGTAGGTCACCCGGATTTACCGCATGACCATCTAGAATTGTAAGTTTAATCATAGATTAGCCGAGTACGTCTACACCGCAGCCAGAGATTGCAGCATTGATAGCAGCTTCTGCTCCTGCATCATCATAGTCTACGAGTACCTGAGATTTTTCACAGTTAGCAACACAGTTAGTAACTCCTGCTACTGCTGAAACTGCAGCCTGTACTTTTCCTGCTGTTCCATCATCAAACATACCAACTACATATATCTTTTTCTGCATAAGAAAACCTCATAAATTAAATAATCAACTCTCAAATGTAAGTTAATCAAATATAAAATAAATATATATTTTGTTCAATATAAATTCATCAGCTAATTCACTAAAATACTAGAAGTGTAGCGTTTTGTACAATTATAGGACAAACTAAAACGATGTAGTTAGCTCTACTTAACTTGTATTTTTTGAATTCCGTATGAATATGGCGCTACTGAATATGGTTCAAAGTATACATAAACCCTTGCACCATCTACAGTAAATATTTCATAATTTCCGGCCTGTGGGAATGCGCCCATATTTATCATTTCCCGCAAAGCATCTTTTTCAGCTGGATTTTTTGCTGCTTTATTATCATCAATCAGTTTTTTATATAAGTGATTCCTGCAAAGGGTAGAGATTTCGTTATAAGTCATATCAGTTGCATTCAGAATACTGATATATTTTTTAGTATTCATATTATAATTTAAACTTATCAGATTTGTTGTTCCGTGAGCACCACCACTGAATATATATGTATTTAAAAGTACACTGACAATTTCCTTTGTACCGGTAACTTCATATGTAACATTATATTCAAAAGGAGGCAATTTAGAGTTTCCTCGGGAATTAAGGGCAACAATATCATTATATTCTTTTCTTGAATAAGACTTAAAATTTTTCCAGTTATTTAGAACTGTATTTTCAATTCTTTTATTTAAATCAGGCAGCTTATCAAATTGAGGATATTTGATATTCGTTTCAACATAATTCAGATTTTCTTCAAATTCGACAGTCTGATATTTCTCTGTAAATCTTAAATTTCTGTTTGTACCTGGAAGAGAAGCACAGGAAACAAAAAGAAAGGCAATAGAAACAATAAAGAGGTAATGTAAAGTTTTAGTAGTAGTCATAAAAGTTTCCTTATTTTTTATATTATTATAATATGAATTTCAGGTGAAGTACAGAAATACTTATAAAAAAGCCGGGATTTTATACCCGGCTCATAATTTATTCAGCTGTATTCTCTACTTTAGCAATGGTAGACATAACCTTCTTCTCATTAAAGAAAGCCATAATAAGACCACCGATAATACAGCAGACAGAAGCAACAAGTGCTACAATTCTGTATCCTAGTGGAGAACCTGCAGCCTTTTCAGAAGTTTCTGCAGCAGCTTCAATGAAAGCAGATTCAGAAATACCGATTGTTGCAAGAGAAGTGAACATAAGCATTGCAAGAGACTGGCCGAACTTCATAGCAAAGGTTCTTGCAGCATAGAACATACCGCTTCTTGATTCACCAGTTTCAACTTCATCTTCGAGAGCGATATCTGCAACGATAGTCTGTGGGATAATTCCAAAGATAGCCTGTGGGAAAGAACCAAGTACTACAATAATTACAGCCTGAACGTAAACCGGAATAAATCCAAGTTTTTCGCCAGAAAGGGCAGTAAAGCCGAATGTCAAAACAAAGCCGATGAATGCAGCAATCAAAAGCTTTTTCTTTCCCCATTTTTTAGACATCTTAATTACAAACGGATAGAAGGCAAGAGAAAGAAGTGTAAGTCCACCGAACATAACTGTTGTCATGCTTTCCGGTAACTGAAGAAGACTAGTTACAAAGAATGGAAGACCAGTCTGGAACATTGCAAGTCCAAAGAAGTAGATGATATCCTGTCCTACAAAAATTCTGAAATCCTTATTCTTGAAAGTTTTTGTAAGGGAAGTCATCATATTTGAATTAGAAGGCACAACATCACAGTAATCTTTTTCTTTAATTCCAAAGGCTGGAACAAGCATAAAGATAGTTGCAAGTGCAGAAAGAATTGCAAAAGTAATTCTCATAGCAGGAACTCTTGCCATACCTCCGCCGATAAGTCCACCCCAGATCATTGGAGCTGTATAACCGATACAGGTACCTACAATGAAGGTAAGGGAAATACACATTGAAAGCTTAAGTTTTTCTTCCTGATTATTTGGAAGTTCTGCAAGAAGTGATGTATATGGAGTACAATAACATGTAATGAGGAAGTAGTAAGCAAGAACAGTAATAAAAAGCCATACGGTGTTTATTCCGCTTACAGCCTGAACTGGAGCACAGAAAACAAGAACAAAAACAATACCAAGAGGGAGTGCAGACCATCTCATAAATGGAATGCGACGGCCAAGCTTATGCTTACAGTTATCAGACCAGTTGCCGACAAGAGGATCTGTTACGGCATCGAATACACGGCCAATTGCTGTTACAAGACCGATTAAAGTCAGAACACCAAGCACAACGCGTCCTTGAGGAATCAGAGAAATCATACCATCATTGATTGCTTCCTGGTTAGGCTGATAAAAATATACAAGCCATGAACCGATAAGACCGCTGATGATAGACCAGCCAAGTTGACCAATGGCATAACACCACATTATTTTTTTTGTAAGTGCTTTCATTTTAAGCCTCCAATTAAAACTTTCCCCAGAAGCTTGAGCTGCTGGATATCATTATTTGTTTCGTCCATCTTTAACATTTTTCCGCTGAGACTCAATTTTTGTGTAGCAGAGAAATATGTATGCATAAGAGAGTAGTAAAGTTCACATTCACTATCTTTGTATTCAGATGAAATGGAACCATCAACAATACCTTTATGAATTGCTTCACAAATAATTTTCTGAACAGTCTGAATTACTTCCTGATATGGAATCAATCTTTCTGGTTCAATTTTCTGACATACTACATATGCATCAAAGAAATATATGTATCTGAAAAAATCAGGTTCAGACTGATACAACTTACAGAATAAATCAAATATTTCATCAAGCTGATCAATACCTTTTTTCTGGTAATAACCTGTATCATCAAGAATAGGAATAATCATATTTTTCTGATTTTCCCATGCCCAGATTGCAGTTCTTATTGCAATTTCGTCTTTTGTTTCGAAATAGCGGTAAAGCGATGCAACACCAATTTCGGCATTCTTTGCAATATCAGTCATTGCAATTGCATCAATTCCTGTATGCGAAAAAAGTGAAAAAGCTGATTGCAGGATTCTTTCGATTCTTGCATTTTTGAGTTCATCACGTTCTTCAGCGAGTTTTTCTACAGCAGTCATAATTTGACGCGTCCTCCTTTTTTATTTTTACTTTTTATAAATTCCGGCCATGAATTTCACCAGCAGCAATTTTTACTGCCTTATAGGCTCCATCATAGGTTCCGATTTTTTTCTGAGCAATAATATTATTACACATACCTTCAATAAGAGACGGCTGTTCCATAAGAAGCTTAACCATCTGACATGCATATTCAGGTGTTTCGCATTCAAGAGTTCCGTCTCCAAGTTCAGCTGAATGAATAGCTCCCCACATTTCGTGACCACCAATACGGCGGATAAATAGCTTTGGAACAGGATAGAAAGCAAGCTCACTTGGTTTTGTTATAAGAACATCACTTGCTCTCATAAGAAGGTTTGTAATATAAACAGCACCAAAAATATCTTTGTTACAGAACGCATGAATTCCACTTCCGGCATCTGTATCAAATCCATCAATTGCTTTATTAGCAAACTCAAGTTCTTCATTCCAGTCATTGAAATGTTTTGTAACAGGAACTGAACCATCAGCAAATTCCGGAATCATATTCTGAAGCATATTCCAGACATTTTCATAGTCACCGCAGTTCAGGTAAATGCAGGCTTTGTTTTGTTTAACATAAGGAAGAAGAGTCTTGATAATTGATGCAAAGAATTCTCCCTGAGCACCGGCACCACCGATTGTAAACAGGAAGCGGATAGGCTTTCCTTCATTTGCACGGGCGATTCTTGCTTCACAGTCTTTTTCAATATTGCTTACAAGTTCATGATCAATATAGTGACCAATCCAGATAAGGTCTCCGTCGCCCATAGGATTCATGATATTCTCACCATCAAATCCATGCAGAGTTCTATAACCCCAGTAAGAATTAAAAGTCTGTACAGTATGAATTGCACCTTCACTTAAATGAAGTGCCATTGGCCAGTTGTCTGGAATTGCATTTACAACATTCTTCATTCCAGCATGAATAGCAGCCTGGCTTGGCCATACGTGAGTTGCAATGAACGGAGTATCTTTTGGAATTTCACGGAAGAGAGGAGTCATAAGTTCTGCAGTTTTCTGGTCACCGGCATTGTATGAAAGTTTCTTAAAGCCTTCGTAGTTTAATGGCTCCCAAATCATTTTGTTGAAGAGTTTAAACTTTTGAGAAAGTCTGCTTCCCATAGAATAAAGATTATTCTGATATGAAATGATTTTTGTACAGGTTGTTTCAGGGAAAGAGTTGAGATCCATCCAGAGCGGTGTATAGCCGAGAGCCTTTGCTGCACTGGCCATTGCCATTGAGATTCTGTAATGACCAAAGCCCATTCTGATGTTTCCGATAATAAGCGGCTTTTCAGGAAGTTTTGATGCAAATGTATCTTCAGAAGAAGATGGATTTGTTACAATTGTCTGACAGCCGAAGGGTGGTGTAAGTACATCATTGTCTTTCAATTCAAGATGATATTCTGTATTGCGGTCATTTCCGAATTTTTTGATAAACTTCTTCTGTGTTTTTACAGCTTTTTTATAAACTGATCCGTTTATTTTATTTCCAAATATAGTCATTTTATTCTCCTTATTCTCTCTCAGACATTTTTAGGTGAGTTGTTTTAAGATTTACTTCACCTTTGTATTTTCCAGATTTGCTGAATATTTCATAAATATCTTCAGATGTCTGTTTAATTCCAAATTCTTCTTCATCATATTTTTTGATGAAATCAAAAATCTTCTGTGTAAGAAGCTTTTCAGGTTCACCGGCAAGTCCCGGATCATCTGAATACATGAACTGACTTCCAAACATGCTGTTTATACCTGCAATCAGAAGTTTCTGATTTTCTGTAAGAGTGCAGTTTTCTTCGCGAACAAATACAACATCAGGATCATTAATGAAAATTGTATTGTCCCATAGAGCATGTCCAAGAGTATCTACGACATTAAGATAGGCTTCATTGCGTCCATTCCAGCGGAGGAAACGCATCATAGGATTTTTCCATTTTTCATATGTATCACAGCCGATTCTTGAAAGCGGAAGGTATTTAAAACAAAGTTCAAATGGACAGCCGCAGCCAAGATAAGCAACAGGCTTACCGTCTTTATTTTCTGTTCTTGAGGTGATTGTTTTAAGTGCTCTTGTAAATAGTTTATACGAAGCTGTTTGCTGAGCATAATTTCCATAAAGCATTCCGGCATAAAGGAAATCAAGTTTAATATAGCGGAAGCCCCATTTGTTAATTACTGATTCCATTATTGAATCAAGATGAGCAATAACTTCGTCGCGGCTAAGATCGAGACAATAGAAAGTTCCGTCTTTTCCCCATAATGGATTGTATCCGGCTGGAACAAGTTTTCCGTTATGGTCTTTCAAAAGCCAGTCAGGATGTTCAGTTGCTGTTTTACTTCTGGAATCAATAATAAAAGGGGCGAGCCAGAGGCCTGGAATATATCCGTCTTTCTCGATTTCAGAGGTTATTTCACTGAAGTTTTCCGGAAAGCGTTCGAGATTTGTCTGCCAGTCACCAAGGGCCTTTTCCCATCCGTCATCAATCTGAAAGATTTTTGAAGAATAGTTTCCAAGACTGATAATATTTTCTGTTCCAGAGAGCTTTTTCAAATCTTCTTTAATAAGATTCTGGTTGATATTTGCATAATGATTGTACCAGCTTTCCCAGCCTGCAGGATTTTTTCCAAGCCAGTTTACCGAATTAAAATGCTCTTTTCCGAAAATTGCAGCAAGTTTATCTTTGCATTCAAAATAAGACTGAGCAATAAAGATTTCGATTCGTCCTGTTACATCACCCGTTTTCCAGTTATTTCCTTTATCACAGATTTCGAAGCTGACGGTATTTTGTGAACGGTTAAATACAAACTGAACGGGTGGGAGAGTTCCGTTTACATTTCCTACAGAAGCAAATACAAGATATAAATCGTTCCAGCGCAGATATGTTACAAACTGCCCGAGAACTATGTTTCTGGAAGGTTTGTGGCCAGACTGTGGAAATACGAGATAGGCGTTCCATTGTTTTATGAGACGGCAGTTAAGACGAGGCTGCTTTTTACCAGGAAAAACTTCTGTACAAGGATTCCAGCTCTGCCAGCCACCAATGTTGATACAGGCATTATCAACCCGATATTTTGCCGCATCTACAAAATCATCTAAATGTAAAACATCTATTACAGAGTTATTTTCAGCAAAATAATCCTGATGGACTGTATAAGTTTTCATTCTGGTATTCCTGCCAATTTATAATTTATCATAGTGATAGTAATACTATCACTATGATAATAATAGCACAGGAAATTAAAATGTCAAATAAATTCTTTAAGAATTATTACTGATTTCTGATTATTGATTTGTTTTTCCAAGCTGTCCGCAGGCTCCACCGATTTTTCGTCCGCGTCTTGTTCTAAGCGTAACATTGAGGCCAGCCTTTTCAAGCTTTTCAACAAATCGGCTTACTTCATTTTTTGAAGGCTCTTCAAACGGAAGTGTAGAAACTGGATTCCATGGAATCAGATTTATATTAACATCTATTCCACGTGCAAACTTAATCATATTCTGTGCACTTTCATCATCAGTATTTTTATCATGCATTAAAGCTGCTTCAAGAGTAACTCGTTTGCCGGATTTTTCTGCATAATATGCGATTGCTTTTCTAAGCTCAGCAAGTGAGTTTGCATCTGCTTTTGCAACAGGCATAAGTTCCTTTCTCAAATCTTCATTTGCTGTAGTAAGAGAAACGGCAAGTCTTATTGAAGGTCCGTTATCAGCTAAATCATAAATACCTTTTACTATACCGCAGGTAGAAAGGGTAATGCGCTTTGAAGAAAGAGCACGGCCGTCTTTATGACAGAGAATCTCTATAGCCTTTCTGATTGTTTCAAGATTCTGCATCGGCTCACCCATACCCATAAATACGATGTTGTCGAGTTTTCCGGCTATACTTTCCAGATATAAGAATTCTTCTACAATTTCACCAGCTTCAAGATTTCGGGAAAGTCCAAGAGTTCCTGTCTGACAGAAAGCACATTTCATTGCACAGCCGGCCTGGCAGGAAACACAGGCAGTTTTTCTTCCTTCACGGTCTGTAAGAAGAACTGTTTCTACGGCATTTCCGTCGTGTAAGGATATCTGCAGTTTAATTGTTCCATCAGGATCCTTTAATACATTGCTTACAGTTGAAGAGCGGAGAAGGGCTTTTTCTTTTAAAGAATTACGAAGGTCTGCACTAAGATTAGTCATTGCATCAAAATCTGTGATGCCGCTGCCAACCCATTTAAAAATTTGAGTTCCCCGGAATTTCTGAGACAGCTCAAGCTGCTCACAAATTTCAGCGGGGAGGAGTCCTGTTAAAACAATCTGATTCATAAGAGAGAATGTATTAGTTTCTCTGAAGTTTATCAAGAGTGTTGCGAACAGCAATATTGCGGCTGTCCATCTTCATGTAATCGCTGAGGACTTTAATCGCATCCTGTTTGCGGTTCATTGCAACATAACACTCTGCAAGGTCTACATAAAGACGGCCGTTGCGAGGGTCATTCTTGATAAGATTTTCGAAACGTTTTGCAGCTTCTTCGTTATTTCCTTCACCTTTACAGATGAGGGCAAGACCAATTGCTGCATAAATATCGAAATCAATTTCAAGAGCTTTGTTGTAGTAAGATTTAGCTTCCTGATAGTTTCCTGTTGTACGGTAAGCATCGCCTGCACGTGTAAGGATAACCTTGTTTTTAGGATCTATTTCAAGAATCTTATTCCAATAGAAAATTGATTTGAACTGCTGGTTCATACCACGATAACAGTCTGCAAGACCAAAGAGGGCATAGAAGTTAGCAGGCTCACGCTCAAGTGCCATTTCAAAATACTTTGTACCTTCTTCAAATGTCTTAAGCTTTCTGTGGCAGTTTCCGATTGCAGTAAGAACACGGATATCTACAGTATTCTTATCATTTAATTCGTAAATGCGGGTCCAGTAATAAAGAGCTTCTTTATATTCCTTAAAGTCGTAATTCAAATGGCCAAGACCGATGAGTGCATAAGCATTGTCCTTTTCCATTTCGAGAACTTTAAGATACAAATCCTTAGATTTTCTGAAATCATGAATTTTACGGTATGCATCAGCAACACGTGTAATTACAGTAATATTCTTATCATCATGAACAAGATACTGCTGCCAGATATCAATAGCTTTTGCATACTGGTTTAATGCCTTATAACAGTCTGCAAGACCGAAAAGTGCATAATTATTTGCAGGATAATACTCAAGACATTTTTTGTAGTAGGAGATAGCATCGTTAAAACGATTAAGTTTTCGTTCAGTATCCCCGAGTCCTACGAGTGCATAATTGTTGTTTTCTTCAATTTCGAGAATTTCATTGAAGGCTTTTTTTGCACCAGGAATGTCATTTTCCTTAATGAGCTGGTAACCCTTTTTTGAAAGATCAGATATTTTGTTTGTTATCTCATCCGGCTTGTTGTCTGTTTCAGAAGGTGATGAAAAAGAATCCGGTACAATAATATCTTCTGGCTGATTAAATCTATCCATTTTTAAACTCCATTTTTTAGGTCTTTTTTGGTTCTAATCATTTATAATTGTAGAGATTACTTTTGCCAGATTTTCATAAATCGGTTCAGCATCTCTTTTATTATGGGCTAGATAGTAAGCTTTTAAGGCTTTTAAGCTTTCATTTTTGTTCATATAATAATCACCCACACGAGTAAGACCATCAGAATAACCTGTAGTAATATAGATTCTTCTGGCATCCTCGATATTGCCATTATTGAACATGATATTCGCTTTTCTGTTTAGAATAACCTTCTGCTCGGAACTAAGGCCTTCAACCGGATTATCGGTTACTTTTATGAAACCGTCCGGAATCTTTTGCTCTTGAACTGCATCAGTAAATTTTTTTTCTAAACTTTTTCTATCGTTCATAATTTACAATAATATATTATAATTATAACATAAAATTCTTATATGTCAAAAAAAGAAATTTATTTTGGCTAAAAAAATACAGGCTATTTTAAGATTGTAAAATAGGAATTTTACCCTATATTTTTAATAAGTTGTTATATTTTTCTATTCAGATTTTGGATATGTATAAAAATCCACAATTGAACGGCCATAAGTTCTCTGGTCGGTTCTTACAAGTCTTCCAATTGTATCCGGCATAAAATGCTCTTCCGGTCTGTGAACCATAATTGTTCCAGTCTGATTCAGCATATTATTCTGATCGCACTGCTGCACTAACTGCTCATGAAATCTGTAAGGAAAGGGTGGATCAAAAAATATAAAATCAAAAGAACGTTTACAACGTTTGATAAAATATTCTACCGGCATAAAATGACATTTAATTTTTACGCCGCAATCCTTTTCTGTAATAGAAACATTTTCCAGAACAGTTCCAACTTTTATCTTATCTTTTTCACAAAGCTCAACATCTTTTGAACCTCGTGAAACTGCCTCAATGGCAATTGTACCCGAGCCGGAAAAAAGATCCAGCCAGGATTTATCAGACAAATCTCCAATAATTGAAAAAACTGATTCTCTCATTCTGTCCATTGCGGGTCTGATAACACCATCAGGACATTTAATAATTCTTCCTTTTAATTTTCCACCGGTAATTCTCATGTTGTACCTTTTATTTTATCGTTTGTTTAAAGCCCAGTAGTTCTCATCATGAACAAGATTGGTATTTTTCATTGCATAGTCAAATGCTGTTTTTCCTTCTGTAGAACGAAGTGTTACAGAAGACTGATTTTCCAGAAGGATTTTTATAACCTTTGTTGATGAACCATATTGAGCTGCATACATCAAAGGCGTTTTTCCTTCATAAAGAACATTTAACGGAACTGCCTTGTCCATAAAAAGCTGGAGCTTTGTTACCTGCTGTCTTTCAGAAATATTCTGTTCTGAAAGCAGGAATATAAGAGAACGTAAGACTTCTTTGTCTGAACTTTTATACTCTTTAAGAATCTTTGTAAGTATCTGAGGATTTCCATTATAGCAGGAAGCAAGAACAAGTGCTGATGAACCGTATTTATTTTTTACAGATACATCTGCACCTGCATCAAGCAGTGCATCAACACATTCCAGTGCTTCACTGTATCTTACAGCATACATAAGAGCAGTCCAGCCATCTTCATCTGTAAGATTTACATTTACACCTGATTCCAGTAAAAGCTTCAGTTCCCATTCATTTCCATTTTTTGCAGCACGCATAAGAAGTGTTCTTCCAGCGACATCTTTTTCATCAGGATTTGCAATACGGTTATAGGTTATATCATCTGAAATTGTATCATCAATTGTATCAAAATCATAAACGATATAATCACTAAGATATTCTTTTCTATTTTTATCAGGAGTCTGTTTTTGATTTTCCAGCTCTTTTTTCATCTGCTGCTGCAGTAATTCCTGCTTTTCTTTTGCTATTCTTTCTGCTTCCAGACGTTCTTCTTCAAGTCTGCGCTTTTCAGCTTCTTCAGCTTCCTTTGCAGCCTTTAGGGCAGCCTCTTCAGCTTCTTTTGCAGCTTTTTCTTCTGCCTCTTTTTTAGCTTTTTCAGCAGCTATTCTTTCTGCTTCAAGTCTTTCAGCTTCAAGACGTTCCTGTTCAATTCTTTCCAGTTCTGCAAGCTCAGCAGCTTTTTTTCTCGCTTCAATTTCTGCTTCTGCCTGAGCACGTTTTTCCATAAGCTCCTGCTGTCTTTGCAATGCAGCATCATCATCTTTTACCTTTTTTCTGGATGAATATGAAAATAGAGGAGAAATAAAAAATATAACTGTAAGAATAAAGATAATTCTCTTAAAGGAAATCATGTAATAAATTATAATTGAATCATATAAAATCAGCAATATATAAAAAGAAAGGACTTCTGCATTATTATAAAATTATCGAACACCTGGCTCCCGGTCTCATATTTGCAGGACAAAAACGCGCAATATTGCGCTAGACGTTGTTTGTGGTATAGAAACTATTATACTGCCGCTCCCGCGGCAGCCACAAACAAAGTCTTTTTGCCCTGCAAATCTGCTCCCTCGCGCCAAAAGTTCTTTAAGTCTTTTTAATGCAGCCCGCTTTATAAATTGACTGAATCATTTATTTTTGATATATTTACAAAACACCCCTTGGGAATCTGAAATATGATTCTCTTTATCCATAAGGAGGAACTAGATACTCTTTTATAAAGCCGTATCGCTACCTCCTAATAAATTTTTTATAGGAGATACTTATGAAAAAGTATGAACTTATGACTATTTATCCACTCGATGATGAAAAGTCAAAAAAAGGTGCTGACGACGTAAAAAGCACTCTCGCTAAATTCGGCGCTGAAATCGAAGAAGAAAAAGCATTCGGCGACCGCGACCTTACTTACCAGATCAACAAACAGAAGAAGGGACGTTTTGTTCTTTACACTATGAAGCTTAATCCTTCAAAAATCGTTGAAATTGGAAAAGATTTCAAAATCAATATGAATCTTTTGAAGTATCAGTTTGTAAAACTCGACGAAAGAGAATCTAAGTAGAATAAGCCGCTAAATGCGGAAAGGAGCTTTTAATGACAGACTTAAATCATGTTGTACTTATCGGCCGTCTCACACAGGATCTTGGTTCTGATGAAAGAAGTTTCGGTTATGTTGGAAACGGACAGGCTAGAGCCAATGTGAGTATTGCTGTCAATAGAAGCAAGAAAAACGGTGACCAGTGGGTTGAAGAAGTAAACTACTTCAACATTACTATCTGGGGTAAAACCGCAGAGAACTTAAAACCATATCTTACCAAGGGAAAACAGATTTGTGTTGAAGGACACTTAAAGCAGGACCGTTGGGAAAAAGATGGACAGAAGCAGAGCAGGGTAACAATTGTTGCTGACCAGGTACAGTTGCTCGGCGGACGTGGAGATAACAGCCAGGGCGGTTCAAGTCCAATGGCAGGGGGTGCTCCAAGATTCCAGCCGGCAAATAATGGTGGTAATGGTGGTTTCCAGGGCGGCTATCAGTCTGAACCATACGGTGATACTGGAAGTGATTTCCCGGAAGATATCCCATTCTAATTGACTAGTTAAGAGGTAAAATTATGTCTGAAGAGAATACACAGGAAATGGAAGAAAAACAGACACAGGAAGCAGCAATGGCTGATGCTACTGCTTCAGAAGGTCGCGAAGAAGATCGTGACGGACGCGCAAAGGGAAAGACATACTTCCGCAAGAAGGTATGCCGTTTCTGTGCTAACAAGGCAAAGATTGACTATAAGGATGCAGATGCACTCCGCCGCTATATGACAGAACGTGGTAAGATTCTTCCACGCCGCATCACAGGTACTTGTGCAAAGCACCAGCGTGAAGTTGCAAGAGCTATTAAGAGAGCTCGCTCAATCTGTCTTCTTCCTTATGTAGCTGACTAAAATATTTCCCGAATTAAGTTCGGGATACCAGCAGCCGGCTTATACTCCGAGCCATCTGCTTATAAAAAATACAGGAGCTTGAGGAAACTACAATGAAAGTAATTCTTAACGTAGACGTTAAAGCACTCGGTGAAGAGGGAGACGTAAAGAACGTTGCTAACGGATATGCACGCAACTTCCTTCTTCCACGTAATCTTGCTGTACCTTACAACGAGGCAACAGTAGCAATTTTCGAAGGCCGCAAAGCTGAAATCGAAGCTCGTAAAGAGCAGAAGAGAAAGGACTCTGCAAGCCTCAAAGAAAAGCTCGAAGCAGCTTCTATCGAACTTACAATGCCAGCAGCAGCTAACGGAAAACTTTATGCAGCTGTTACAGCTAACGTTGTTGCAGAAGCACTTGCTAAGCTCGGATTCGAAATTGAGCGCAAGAGAATTGAAATTCCTGGATCAACAATCAAATCTGTTGGAACTTTCAAGGCTACAATTAAACTTTATGAAGCACAGACTGCTGAAATCCATGTTGCTGTAAAAGCACAGACTGTAGAGGGCGCTGCTCCTGCAGAAAAGAAGGCAGAAAAGAAAGCTGAACCTGCAAAGGAAGAAGCTCCAGCTGCTGATGCTGAATAATTTGTAAGGCCTTAAACAGCCTCTACGAAAAAAAGTCGGTAATACATTGTATTTCCGACTTTTTTTTATCTGTAAATGCATATATACTAAGAACAGGGAGAATTAAAAATGGATGCTGAATTAAAAGATAAAGTTCCACCACACAATATTGAAGCAGAACAGGCAGTTTTAGGAGCTCTTCTCTTAAACTGGACTGCTATGGCAGAGGTTGTCTCTATTCTTAAAGCAGACCGCTTTTATTCTCTTCAGAATCAGATAATTTACGAAGCAATGCTTAAGCTTTTTGCTCAGAATGCAACTGGTGATACTATTTCCATTATTAACGAACTCACCGTTGAAGGAAAGCTCGAGCAGGCGGGTGGTGCAGCTTACATAGCATCACTTACAGATACCGTACCTTCCGCAGCAAATATTGATTATTATGCAAACATGGTTCTTGATCGTGCTGCACGACGAGACCTTATAAAAATTTCTTCAGAATTAAAGGCATCTTCTTTTGATTTACAAAAAGATGCTGATGCACTTCTGGACAGTGCAGAACAGAGAATCTTTGCACTTGCAGAAAAGAACGAAACAACCCAGGTTTATTCTGCAAAAGACATCATGTTCAAAGAAATCGAACTGATTGAAGCGCGTTATAAGAGTAAAAACCAGTTTACCGGTGTTCCTACCGGCTTTGCAAAGCTTGATACCTATACATCAGGTTTTCAGAATTCCGAACTTATTATTATTGGTGCCCGACCATCTATCGGTAAAACCGCGCTTGCTCTTTCAATGATTCAGAATATTGCCTGCGAAAAAAATATTCCATGTGGATTCTTCTCACTTGAAATGCCTTACGAATCAATCGGTATGCGTCTTCTTGCTCAGGAAGCAAGAGTACCAATGCAGAAAATCCGTTCAGGTATGCTTAAGGTTGATGATGTAAAGAGAATTCAGGATGCAGCAGGCCGCTGGTTCGAAGCACCTCTTTATACAGTTGATACTCCTAACATGAAGCTGCTTGATATCCGTGCTGTTGCACGACGTATGGTTAAAAATCAGCAGGTAAAAGTTATTTTCATAGACTATATTGGTTTGATTACCCTTGATGACAATAAAAAAGAGCAGTGGGAACAGATCAGCGAAATCTCAAAATCTCTTAAAGCACTTGCCCGTGAGCTCGAAATTCCGATTGTAGCACTCTGTCAGGTTGCGCGTTCAGCAGAAGGTGAAGAGCCGAACCTTGCACAGCTTCGCGGTTCAGGATCTATTGAACAGGATGCCGACGTTGTAATGTTCCTTCACCGTGATCGTATTAAAGATGGTGATTCAGTTGCAGCACAGGATGCCAAAATTATTCTTGCCAAGCAGCGAAACGGTGCAACTGGTGATATTCCAATTATCTTCCTTCCGTCATACAGTAAATTTGAAAATAAGGCTGATGAAGCGTAATAAAAAATTAGAAAAATAACCTTGGTTATTTTTCTAATTCTTATTTTTTTATGTAACTTTTTTCAATAAATATTTGTTATAAAGAAGAATCTTTCTTGACATATTATTATTCTCACCTTTATAATCCTTTTGTTTTTTTATGTTTAAAAATACTAGGTTTATAAACAATAATTTTATTTCAGAAGTATTTATTATTTCAATAAGTCTTCTTGTATCTGTATTTTTATTTATACTTTCTCAACCAAATCCATTTATATTAAATGGAATTAGTTTTTTTGCATGGCTAATGCTAATTCCAATATTATTTATATTATCCAGATGCTCAATAGCAAAGAGTTGTGTCTGTGGTTTTGTATATGGAATTTCAGTCTGTATATTATATGCATTATGGCTCCTAAATTATCATCCAATAGCATTAGTATTAGTAGCTTTATATGAAGGACTATTGTACGCAGTTGTATTTGTTTTATTAAAAATATCTTTTGATCTTTTTGAAGATTATAGTTTTATTATACAATGTTTAATATGGTGTAGTTTTGAATATTTGAGAACATTGGGCTTCCTTGGCGTAAATTATGGAGTTATTGGTTACAGTCAATGGAATAATCCTGTATTATTACAAAGTGCAGTATTGTTTGGTGTTCATGGATTAAATTTTGTAATAATATTTCCTTCATGTTTCTTTTTTTCTTTTATAAATTATAAAGATAAAAAGATTTCTTTTATTAAGAAACATAAATTAAGTTTAATTGGATACATTTCTGTTTTTATTGCTTTGATTGCTTATGGTTCAACTCAATTAAAAAGCAAATTAATAACAGATACAGAAAAAACAATTTGTCTTGTTCAAAACAATTTAGATACATCAATTTATTATAATGATAAAAATAATGGGATTTTAGATTTTTATAAACGATTGGTTTCTGATGCGATTCAAGAAAATGAAAACGTAGATTTAATTGTTTTTCCCGAAGGTGCTGTTCGACCAAGAATTTTATTGAATCCTGAAGATTCTATACCTTCAGATATGCATAAGGATGTTATTGATTATTTACAATTTTTCTATGATATAAATATACCAGTTGTTTTTGGTTCTACAAGTTTAGAATACGATACAACACGCAATGGTATTTTTACATATAAAGCATATAATATATCTTGTTATTTAGATAATAAAACAAAAACTATTCCCGCAAAAATAGATGTATATAAAAAAAGACATCTTGTTCCAATTATAGAAAAGATACCTTTTGTAAATTTTTGTAATAATAAATTTTTAAAGTTTTCAAGCGTTTTTTCCTCTGGAAAAGAGATAATCACATTTCCATTACAAGACATTTCGTTTTGTACTCCAATATGTTTTGAAGAATCATTTGGATATGATGTTCGACATTTTATGAATAAACATCCAAGTTTTATTCTTTCTATTTCAAGTGATTTATGGAGTAAAAGTATAGTATGTCAGAAACAGCATTTAGCTATGGAAGTATTCAGAGCTGTGGAAAATAGATTACCTTTCCTAAGATCTTCTGTAACAGGACAAACAGTTTATATTAATCAACAAGGAAAGATTGTTGAAATGTTAGATCCATTTACTAGTGGAGTAATAACTGTAAATGTTCCCATGCTTAAAAATCCCAAAAGGACAATTTATGGTGTAATTGGAGATCTTACCGGGATTGTTTCTGTATTAATTTGTACATTAAGTTTTATATATAAAATCATAAAGATAAAAAGAAGGAAAGCGAAATGAAAAAGAAGCTGTTTTTATTATTGCTTGGATTAATTTCTGTTGTTATGAACGTTTTTTCAACTGAGTATCAGGATGAGAGAAATATTTCAGACATAGTATTAATTCAAAATACCGATGGAAAGTGTTATGTTTTATACAAAACCGATGATTCTGAAGTAAGTATGTATGTTGAAAATCATTTTAACGAGGAAGATTGTGTGAAAACTAACTTCTTTGCAAATAATGAAACTATAAAAGCGACATCTCCTTTTTTAAAGAAAGAAAAATATGGACGCAAAGTAATTTGTTTTGCAGGCACAATTTCTCAAACAAACTTAGAAGAAGATAATATATTTATATTTATGTCAGGTGCTGATTATACAGGTTATTATTCAAAAATAATTCCATTTCCTAAACAGGATAATGTTGTGTTACAAGATTTCACAATTTCTGATTCAGATGAAATAACAGTTTATTTATCTCAAAATGATAATCTGTTATCTAAGACAATAAATCCTAAGTCTGATTTCATTAATGATAATTATCTTTTTTCAGGTTATAAAATTGAAAGTTTTACGATCTATAAAAATAATGAACTAAATGAATCATTTTATGGATTATTTATATCTAATAATAATCCATATGCATTTGTATTAAAGAATAACAACGAGACAATTACTAAAATAACAGATAGCGAAAATTACTATTATTTGTTTGATGACAAACCAGTTTGTTTCTTCTCAGACGGACAAGCATTTAAAAAGATTACTTATACAGATGAAATAATCCTTAAAGAATTATCTATTGAGTTAGATACAGATAATATTCGCGATGTGTTTGAGGTTGATAATATAATAAATATTATATCAAGAGATAATAAAAATATTTATTCAATTGTAGCTGATACAAATCTTCAAAGTTTTGAGAAAACTGTTTTGTGCAGTAATGAAACTACTCCATTTATTTATATTGAAAAGAATAAATTTTTTAATGATTCAATAGTGATAATTATAAAAGATATTGGAATATATATATTTTCAGAGAATAAATGGAATCTGTTAGAAGACTATAAAAATATTAAACCATATATAAATCCAAAATTATCTGAAATTTCAATAAATAATGAAAAAAACTTTGTGATTGAAATAGAAATAAATCATAAAGATGGTTTATTTCATTACGTAGCAAAATTAAATAATATAAAAACTATCCCACTCTATGAAGATTATAATGAAGAGTTTGAAGTAGTAAAAAATAGCAGTTCTATTAATGGATTGTTTTATACATTTATAAAAAAATCTGAGAATATCAATATTTTCTCAAGGATGAATTAATATGAAATTAAAAAAATTTATTCTATCTTTATTTTTATCTATTATATTTATATTAAATTCTTATGCTGGTGGAAGTAGTGGTGGCGGTGGTTCATCCGGACCTAAATTGGTAAGATATACAGATTCCTTAACATCCGTAAATAATTTGAGTGATACTGCATTTTCTTCTTATACAATTAATATTATAGGAGTTTATGACAATGACTCAGAATCCAATAAAGCCTCAGTAACTTTAACAGCAAACAATGGGTTATTGAAATTTAATGACTTAAGTTCAAAAAACAATTCTTATTATAGAAAAATCTATTTTAAGGGTACACTTACAGTATCTTCTGATTGTACTTCGACTGTTACTAAAGCGAATGGTGTCACACAGCAAATGACAACAGGTTATCAAGTACAAAACAATGATAAAGTTTTTGTAAGTTTTCCTACTGGAGAATCCACATTTACATATCAATTTATTCAAGACAATACACAGCCAAATATAGAAGAAGAAAACAAACCAAAACAGTATTATAATTTATCCAATAAAACATTTAGCTTTACAGCTGAAGATACTGGTTGTGGAATTAATACTGCTTCGTATAAAATTAAATGTAGCGCACTTGGTATTGATAACAATTCAAACTCTATAGAATTAGGCACAGATACAAAAGATGGTATATATGAATTTATATATTCTGTTTCTGATTATGTTGGTAACGAAAATAAACAGACAATAACAATTACTTTTGATAAAACAAATCCAGTTGTAACTTTTAGTCAGAAACCAAGTCTGGTTTGTAAAGAAGCAGTCATTCAAGCTTCCGTTACTGAAGCAAATCCAGATATACTCGAATATTACTACACATATAACAATAAAGAAGAACATGGTTCCTGCAATGGAGTAGTAACTTTAAAACAACCTGGTGAATATAGCAATTTTTATTTTAAAGCTATAGATAAGACTGGTAATGAAGGAAAAACAAAACAAACAATAGATTTTAAGATTGATACAGTTGCTCCTGTAATTACTGTGAAAGAAGACTATAAAAAAGAATGGACTAATTCTCCTGTTACAATAGTTGCAACCGCAACTGATAACTATGGATATGACTATTCATCATGGAAATACAGTATTGATAATGATACTAAAATTTCATTCTCAAAACAAGAAAAGTTTGAAAAACCTTTTGATTTAGATACAGGAATTCATGAAATTTATATTTATGTTTCGGATAATGTAAAAAATGAAGCAAAATCTAAAAAGATTACATTAAAAATTGATAAAGAAAAACCAAATAATCTGGTAATTACAAATAGTTGTAATAATTCTTGGACTAAAGCAAGTTCTGTCACAGTAAGTGTCAAAGCAAAAGACTCTCATTCTGGAATTTCACACTATTTATATAGTTTTGATAATAAAAAATGGGAAATGGGTAGTTCTGTTACTGTATCAGAAGAATGTAATAAGACTGTGTATTTTAAAGCTGTAGATAACGCTGGAAATATATCTGATGTTTCTTCATCAAAAATTATGATAGATACATCAAAACCTAATCCCCCAACATTAACAAATTCTGCTAATGAAGATTGGACTAAAGCTAACAGTGTAACCGTTTCAGCAAATTCAACTGATGGATCCTCTGGTATTTCACATTATTTATACAGTTTTGATAAAAGTACGTGGAAAAAAGGTTCTTCTGTTACGGTAACAGAAGAATGCAACAAAGATGTATATTTTAAATGTGTTGATAATGCTGGAAATGAGTCGAATGTAGCAAAATCAAGTATAAAAATTGATAGAACTAAACCTGAAATAACAATAGAAACTCCAATTCCTTCAAGATCACAGAGATATAAAATAGAGGCAAACTCAACAGATTCCGCTTCTGGAATTACATCAATTAAATATGAAATTTATAAAGATGGAAAATTAGTTAAACTCTCAGAAAAGAAACAACAAACTTCAATTACCTTAGAGTGGGAAAATAACGGTACATATACAATTAAATTTACTGCATTTGATAAAGCTGGAAATGAATTTAGTACTAAAGAATATACTATTGAAGTTGATAATATAGGACCTGTACTTACTTTTAAATCTGTTCCTAATCCTTTAGTCTGGGTAAAAAGCGCCAATATAGAAGCAACCACCAATTCACCTGATGTACTCCCTAATACAAATACATGGATATATTACTATCAATACGAAAATGGCACTGAGAATTCAGGAAAGGGAAGAAAATTTACACTTACAGATCACGGTAAAGTTAAAGTATGGTTTTCAGTAGAAGATGACTGCGGAAACACAGGTTTCTCAGAAAAGAAAGAAATCAAAATTGATACAAAGGCTCCTGTTTTCAATACAAGCTTTACACAGCAGGGAAATAAGATTACCGCTACAGCAACAGATGCAGACAGCGGCCTGAACAATAATTCTTATAAATGGTCTTTAGACGATAAGACATATTACACTGGAAATGAAGCAACTTTAAATGATGGAACAAACCAGATTGTCTATTTTACTGTAGAAGATAATTGTGGAAATAGAACATTACCAACAACTTATAAAATAGAACTTGTTGATACAACTCCACCAAAAATGAACTTTACTCCGGACTCATACAACTATAAAGATAAACTTACATTAAAGAATATAAGTATAACTGACAATATAACTGGAGTTAAAACAGTAGAATATTATGTAGATAATAATCTTCTTACAAGAAAAGAAAAGGTAGATTCTACAATCGAACTTGACGTATGGAATTTTGAACCTGGAATTCACAATGTATGGCTTAAAGCATATGATGTACAGGGAAACTCTGCTGAATCAGAAAAGCGTCCATTTACAATAGACAGAACGATTCCTTCAATTACAAATAACAAATTCATTTATGAATCAAATGAAATAACAGATGATGATTTTATCGGAAAGAATGAATTAACAGTTGAAATTGAAGCCAGCGATGACAGCGGAACAATAAAGAGTATTCATTACGGAGTATCTGCAACAGAAGGTGTTGAACCTGAAAACTGGAAGGTACAGGCAGAACATACAATCATTCTGAACAATGCACAGAATGCACTGCAGAACGGAATAAACTTCATTTATGTAAAAGCAGAAGACATTGCCGGAAACTGCAGTGTTCCATTAATCAAGGCAATCATTAAGGATACAGGAAAACCTGGAAAAGCCCTCATCTCAAGTACAACACATAAATTTGCAAATGATGTAAAAGATGTAGAACTTAATACTACAGCTTCCTTTGTCCTGAAACCGACAAGAACATCCGGAGCCGGAATTAAAGGTTACAGATATTCTCTTGAAGAAGGCGTTTCAGAAACAAATACACGCGTGATAACAAGCGGAACCATTGAGTCAAAGTCAATGGAAATCCTTGACTTTGAGGAACTTGCAGATAATAAGGAAAATGAGTTCTATTTCCTTAAGGTATGGTGTATCGGAGGAAATGACTTAGAAAGTGATGAAACAATTTATAGCTTCAGAGTCGATACAACACCACCAGCAGGTTTATATATTTCGTTAAATCCACAGGTAAATTATAGTAATTCATATTTCTATAATGATGATGTTACAAATGTTTCATGGAACATACCAAGAGATTTAACTGGTATTGAAAAATATGAACTTGAAATTACAGCAGACGGAGAAAAACTTTACAGCGCTGATACAAAGAACACATCTGCAGTAATCAATGTAAAGAATCTGTGCAAGGCAAAAAATCTAAAAGCCGGAAAACTTGATGTACAGGTAACAGCCTACGATTATGCAAAGAATAGTGTAGAAGCAGCCCGTTCATTCAATTTTGATTTTGAAGCTCCTGTTTTTGAGAATGAAATCAATATTGAAGAAGTTGAAGGTAATCCAGTTGCCAGAAATATTATCTGGGGAACTATAACAGATGCTCAGTCAGAATGTGACCAGATCGTTATCGAGTACAGAAGACTTGATGAAGATAATGCAAAGAGCAACAGAGTTGTTCTTAATGCAGAAGATAGTAAATTACCAGAATCTTATACCATTTCTACATTCAGAAATGATACAGCATACTTTTTGAGTGTAACAGGTTATGATAAAGCCGGAAACACAGCAAAACAGGAAAAGTGGTTTGCTGTAGGAGATGCAGTAATACCACCTGTTATTAAATCTGAATATAGAGAACTTTCAAACGGTATTATTATTACTGGTATAAAAGAAAAAAGATCAGATGGAACGTGGCTTACAGATGGTAAACTTATTTTACCAGATAATATCAGAGTCTATGCAATAAATACTGAAAATGGAAATGAGGAAAAGGAAAGAATAACTGAACTTATAATAAACGATGAAACGTTAATTGCGGATGATAATTCAATTCCATCTGCACTATTTAATTCTTCTTCTCAAAAATATGAAACACAGTGCGGACAATTCGTATTTGAAAACCAGAACTTTATTTATGAAGCAGAAAATGGAATTGCACTTACAGATGTAAATGTTGAAGTTCCTGTTGAAAATAAAGTAAAAGATACAGAAACAGTTCATTTTGAGAGAATTGAATTAGGATATCCAAATGCACTGTATATCAATGCCGTTTCAAATGAACTGGATACACCAGTTACAGTAAAGACAGGTGGTTTTGATATCCAGAATGTAAATAAGATAGAAATTGAAGGTGAGGCTTACAGGTTAAATAACAGCCGTAGCAGCATATTCTTTGAACCAAAGAATATCAATATTGTAACAGCCAGCCAGGATAAAGAGATTCCTCTTACAAATACATATACAGATTCTTCATTCAATTCGGTATATGGAGATATTGACGGAACAAATCTTGAGCTTGTATTGAATGATGTTACATATATTATAAAGAAAGCCGGAATAAGCGGAAACACAATTAATATTTATGAAGCAGAAGTAGAGCTTCCTGAAGGATATACACCATCAAAGTTAAACATCAAAAACTTCTCAATTGATGATGAGAGTCTTGAAGTAACACAGGGAAAATATTTCGAAGCAGAAAGCCTGACTGTTACAGAAAATGGAATTACAGTAATTGAGAATGGAATTGTTACAATAGGAAAAGACGGAAAGCTAGTAGTAAGCGGAATCTTAAATATTGGAACAGAATATGGTGCAGTTGAAGTTACAGATCTTGAAATAAAGAATGACGGACTTGATATTGAAAAAGGCTGTAATGTTTCCTCATACAGTTTCGTTCTTTACGGATATAATGTAAGCGTAACAAAAGCAATATATTCAAAAGACAAGCTTCTTATAAAAGAAGGTGAAATTGAAGTATACGGTTCAAAATTCAATATCGAAGATCTTGGAATCGATACATCAGTAAAAGACAGCGTATACAAGGCAGGAACTGCAAAAGGAAACAGTTCATTTAATTCAGGATACACAGCAGAGCAGAATATAAGTGATCTTGAAATTGATACAGACGGTGTATTTGCAAAAGAATTAAAAGTTCCTGTATTTGGAACTGGTGAAGCATGGAACTTAAAGCATGTACTGTTAAGAGCAGCAGGAACAGTAAGCGTTACTACAACAGATGAATATAATACTCAAATAAACGGATATGATATTCAGACAAAGAAAACAACATTCAATGGCAAAGAAATTGTTGTAGAAAACGGAATAATCACAAATGCAAACGGCTTTAAGGATAATAAGCTCAATATTGCAAATGTTACCTTAAACTCAAAAGCCCTTGTTTCAGGTGGTGAAACTGCTCAGAATGAGGTTTATACTCTCGACGGCTGGAATGTAGTATTTGATAAACTTTCCCTTGCCAACAGCGGACTTACAGGTAAGGCAACCGTACAGAATGAAGATGAAGATTATGAAATCGAAATCGCATTTGAATCATTTACAGTAAAAGCTGACGGAAGTTTTGCTACAGGAAAAGTAATTGAAGAAGATTCTTATATAATCAAAAATGAATATTATTTTGAGCTTTCCAATGCAGTCATAAATCAGAATGCACAGAATAATAAATATGAAGTAGTATCTTCAAAACCAAAACTTGTTACAGGTGAAAATGAATCAATTGAATTATCAAAGCTTTATATTGATTCAGAAGGAAATTTAAGAATTGATACATCAAAGAATAAATATACATTTACAACTTCAAACGGTTGTGAAATGGATATTGAAGAAACAAGTTTTGATGGAGAACAGTTCTATCTTAAGGGAAGCGGAAAACCTGGAGCATTTACAAACTACAGTACCAGTGATGTCACACTTACACTTTCACCTGCAATGAAGGTAAGCAGTGAGTATGCAGATATCGATTATAACTATACTTACAAGGGCTGGAACATTAAGGGCCATGGAGTACAGTACAAAAAGAACTATATAGAAATCGTTTCAAACGTAGTTACATTCAATGGAACAGAAATTGAAGTAGGTGATTTACTGTTCTCAATGGATGGAACACTCCTCGGCGAAAATATCGCTGCACAGGATAAATTCATTTCTATTATTTCAAATCAGTCTAAAATAACAGAAACAAGATTCTCAGAAGAAGGACTTTTTGCAACAGTAAATATTGCATTACCGGAAACTTTCAAGAACTCAATTCTGGCATATAATTCGGTATGTTTACATCCGGATGGAACTTATGAGTCTGAAACAGTAATCAGTCATGCAGAGATTCCGCTTGGAAAGGTAACATTCAATTTTGATTATGTTTCACTTTCTAAGAAAGGATTGAGCATCGGCTATGCAGCTATAAAAGTACCTGAACTTGATAATCTTTCAATTGAATTAAAGGGACTTTCAATCTCAAGTAAGGGAAAGGTTGAACTTAAAGGCTGTGTAACATCACCATTCCGATTGTGGAACATGACCTTTGCAATTTCAAAGCTTTCTATTGATGAAGATAAGATTGACTTTAAGGGAACAATCAGACTTCCTGAATCATTACCAGGAATCCTTTCCGGACGAACAGTGGGAATCAGAAACTTCTCAATCGGTCTTGATGGAAAGGTAAGGGAGTTTGATGCAAGACTTGAAGGAAAGTATACAATCCCATTCCTTGATTCATTTGCACTTGCAGTAACCTCTGTCGGTGTTGCATATAAGAATGAGTCTCCATGGATTATGATGGAAGAAGCATCCCTTATACTTCCATCAACATACTGCATAGATAATATTTCTATAACAGATGTAGCATTCAATCCTCTTAAGGGAGAATTTGATTTTGATACAATAAAAGCAAATACTGACTTAAGTACAACAATAAGTGGAATTAAATTTAATCTGACATCAGTTTCCATTACAAAAGCAATGACAATTGGTTTTTCTGGTAATGCCAAGTTTGTTGGAGATGACTTACCAGATTTCATAAAGGGTAAATCTGTAGAATTAAAGCAGTTCGAAATCAAGTCAGATGGAAATATTGGAAACATTGACATCCAGCTTAATGGACTTGACGGAAAGATTGCTCCAAGTATTGAAGTAGTAGAGTTGAGAGACGGATCTGTTGCAGTCAGAAAAGAAGACGGAAGCAACAGTCTGTATCTGAGTGTTTCAGGTGCGCTTGAGTTTACAAATAAAGCACCGGCATTCCTTCTTGACGCAAATGGAAAAGGCGGAGTAGCTCTCCGTATAGAAAACTTTACAATCGATGCAAGCCGTCCATGCATTACAGAACTTGATGCATATCTTTCAAGAAAAGTAAATGATAAATGGACACGCGACGTTAAGGAAATCAACTTTGATCCGAACTTAGGCGGAACACAGCTCAATGATGTTTACGTTGCATTCTACTATAACGGTGAAAAAGATGAAGGAAGCGTGACACTTTCCGGCGGACTTATTTTACCTGATTCACTTCCAGAAGGAATCGGTGGAACAGAAGTACGTCTCAATAAGTTTGAAATTGCACTTGACGGACAGATAAAGGCATTTGCTGCTGAATATAATCTTGAAAAGACAGCAATCGGAAGTATTGAATTAAGAGATGTACATCTTGGAGCAGAATACAAGGATGAAGAAATTGAGTATTCTGTAGCAACAACACTGCTGCTGCCAAAAGAAAAGTTTATCCAGGGTATCGGCGGAAGTACAACAAAGGCAAGTCTTGTATTCACAGCATCAGAATTAAAGAGTGTTGATGCTGAGTTCAGACTTGGAGATATTTCAATTGCAGACGGCCTTAAAGTAAACGGCGTATTTATCGGAGTACAGAAGCATGGTTCTGCAGCACTCCAGTTCTCTGTCGGTGGACGAGCAGTATTGCCTGAAACACTGCCGGAAGGACTTAAGGGTACTGAAATTGCAATCAGAAAATTTGTAATCAACCAGTATGGTGAAATTGAAGATCTTGATATTGGAGCAAGAAATATTAATGCACTTCTTTTTGATCAGTTACAGTTATCAGGAGGAAGTGTAGTATTCAGTAAGGGAACACAGAAAGATGAATTCCTTATTGATGTAGGCGGTATTCTCGAATTCTCACAGAACAGCAGTGTACCAGACGGATTAAAAGAGGCATGTTTTGCAATTAATAAATTACAGGTGTCGACAAAATCTGGATTAGTGGCTTTTGATGCCGGATTAAATGAAGGTATTCAGTTTGAAGTATTAGGTGGTGTAAAAGTATACGTAAATCAGCTCTTCTTTAGTAATGAAGGATTCCGTGTATCTGCCGGTGCAGGTCTTAATTTCCCTTCTGTTGATTTTGGTAATGTAAGATTTGATGCTTCTATTAGTATGTCGTGGGATGGAAAAATCACAGCATTTAATGGAGGCCTTGGAGAATTAAATGTTCAGATTGCAGGATTTAAGGGAAGCATTAAAGAACTTTATGTAGGAAAATTTGATAATGCAGACAGTGATTTCATGGTAAGCCTTAAAGAATGTAGACTTACCCTTCCTGGAAACTTTGGATCAATGGGAGGCTCTTCATTTGCCTTAAAGAATGCAACCTTTGATCCAAATACAGGTGACTTCAACGGAGAATTTGAAGTTCCTTCACTTAAGACAGAAATTGCAGGCTTCAAGTTAGTACTTGATGCTCCTACAATCAACTTTAAGGAATTCAAGATCGGATTCTCAAGAGCATATCTTGAATTACCTGAGTTCTTTAATGCTTCAGGAGCAAATGTATCTATATATGATATTGTAGTTACAGCACAGAGTGGTTTGAGTATCGGTGGTGCAGGCTTTACATTGCCAGACTTCAAGCTTGGAGAATTCGGCTTTAAGAATATCGGTGCAGAATTCCGAATGCAGGATGGAACATACTTTATTTCCGGCCACGGTGGAATCATCCTTCCTAATGTTGGAGAAATTGAAGCAGCCCTCTGCTTTACTGAGGTAAGTGAAATTTATCCAATCGGTCTTAAACATGCATACTTCAGCTTTGAAGCAGCTACAGGTATTCCTCTTGGAGCAACTGGATTATGTTTAAGTGGAATCCGAGGAGGTTTAGGTTACGGATATCCTGACGAGGTTCCTGAAAAATATCAGAAACTCTTTGGAGAAAAAGGCCCACGTGTTCAGTTAGGTCTTACAGTAAAAGATACTGAAGGTGGTCATCTTGCAAAAGTAACAGCTGATGCTTGGATAGATATTGAAAAGATTACCTGGATATTGGAAGGAAAAGCAACAATTCTTTCTGGTACTTTGAATATTACAGCAGAAGCAGCAGCTATTATTACAAATAACTGTTTTGCAACCGGAATGAAGGTAAACATCAAGTTTGTCCGCGGTTCTATTGAACTTTACATCTTTGACCAGAACGGAACTCTAAAATTCTCTGGAGCTGGTGAAGCTAAGTTTGGTATGCCTAAGGGGGAACTGTATGATGGCTGGTTAATCAGTATTCCACCATGTGATATCTGGCTCGGCGGCTTTGGTGTAATGTTCGGAGACTTTACAAACGGAAAACGAGGATTCTTAGGTTATATTGATATTGAGTTCTGCGGATTCAACTGGGGAAGAATCGGAGCCTTTGTAGGTACTGGCGGACTTGATCTAAGAGTTTCAAGTTATGATATCTGCCGTCCGGATGGAATCAGCTTCAAATCTATGAACAGGGCTGTACGGGGTCCTGTAGTAAATACACTTGATATTGCAAGTGCTAAGTATACTAACACAATGCTTGATGCAGGAGGCACTATCTATAAGGTTACTATTCCTGGTGGAAAGTCAACTCAGATAAAACCTTCATATGCTTCAAGAGCTGGCAGACAGAATCTTCTTAGGGGAGGAGAAACTACTCAGGAAGAGGCTCCTGTAAAGACATCATTTGTAATCGGATATCTTGAAGGAGATCCTGAGTTTACAGTTTACTCTCCAAGCGGAAAGAAATTTAAGGCTGGAGATGAAGGAATTGATACACAGTACATCGAAAGCGGATTACTTATTAATATTGATTATCCGGAAGGTGGAGAATGGACAATCAGTGTTGATAACATGGAAGAAGGAACTTATGAACTTGCAGTATTCGGCGTAGAAAAGATTCCTGCTGTTACTGTAGAAGAACCTTCAAGCGGTGTATTGAATGTTACAGATTCTATATATGTAAGCGGATACTCTTCAGAAAAGAATAAAGATGTTTATATCTTTGCAAGTACAGATGAATATGCTCCTGTAGTAGAACTTGGATGCCTGAAGACAGATTCTGAAGGTAAGTTTGCAGGTTATGTTTCAACAGATAATATTGCAGATGGCGAATATATTATCTCTGCAAGAGTTGTAACTAATGATGATATGTATTCACCTGCAGGAATTGCTTCTGGAAAATACAATGTAAACAGAAGCGGATTGAAATTAAAGGCTCCTGCAAATGTATATGTAACAGAAAGCGAAGAAAACAGAATGAAGCTTCTGTGGACAAATACAAACGGCAGCCGTACAGCAGGTTACAAACTCAAGACTATTACAGACGGAAAAGAATCTGAAGATAATCTTGGAAACATCTCAGAACTTTATATTTCAAATTATCAGCCTGGCAGCAATGTTTCATACAGCCTTTGTGCATATGATGAATATGGTAATGAAAGTGATTATACAGATTATGTAACTTATGTAGTCGGTGAAGATAATTCTGAAAACAATAAGGTTTATATCAGGAATAAGGTAATAGAACTTACTGCTAAGAAAGGTACAACTTCAGAATGTACAGTTGATGTTTCATACAAGAACTGGAAAGATGAAGTTTCATATGTAAGGGCTTCAAAAGTAGAGACATCAAGAGATTATAATGCGATGTCTACAGAAGAATACCTTGAACTTGTTCAGAGCGAAAATAAGCAGACTGCTGATGAAGAACTTCCTGTAGAAGTTTCATTCGAAAAGAATGTACAGATATCAAAGGATGGAAACAGCCTTAAGATATATGTAAATCCATCAGACACATGTGCAGAAGGAGAATATACAGTAGAGTGTGAAGTAGCAAACGATAACAGTCCGGACAATAAGGACAGCTTCACATTAAAGATTACTGTAGAAAACCCAAGTCCAGTTATTACAGCTGTATATCCAGTAACTGTAGACGGAACAAAAGAAAATGAAATCACAATTTATGGTGAAGGTTTTGTTCCAGGAGTAAAATACTATCTTGGAAATAAAGAAGTAATTACAGTAGAGAGTGAAGATGAAAATCTGTTCTGCAGAACATTAAAGCTTCCTGTTTTGACTGAACGGGGAATGTATAAGGTTCGTGTATTGAATGATAAAGGTGAAGAAGCAGAGTATGAGCTTGGAGTAATTATTCCTTCATACGACGTAAACCTTTATACAACAGAACTGTATCTGAATAAAGGACAGACAGGAATCTTCAACATTAGTGTAAGTCCATTTGACGGATATGAAGAAGATGCAGGTTTCTCAATCGAAGAATGCAGTGACCAGCTTAGTGTTGAATTACCTGTAATTCCGATGAATGAAAACGGCAGCATCAATGTTAATACACAGAATGCTGAAGAAGGTGACTATAAGATAGTTGTTAAGGCATCTTCAGGAAAGACATTTGAACTTACCGTACATGTAACAGCAGAAAAGATTCTGCCGGTAATTACATCATTCAATCCATATAAGCTGAACAAAGGCTGTGATGCTTCTGTTATGGGTTATGGATTTGGAGATAATGGTAAGCTTTACTTAAATGACAGTGAGCTTGAAGTACAGTCTTATAGTGATTCGAAGATTGATTTCGTAGTTCCTGCAGATATAGAAGGCGACAGTGTTACTATATATGTAGAAAATGAAAACGGAAAATCAGAAATTGTAACTAAGAATGTTTATGAGTACAGTTACACAGTTCGAATTCCAAAAGATAAATATACATTGTCTGGTGGAGAAAGCGAGACTGTAAATATTGCAGTAAACGGTTATGCAACAAATGTAAAACTTAAGGCTGAACCGGAAGCTGGTGCTCCATTGACAGTAAGTTTGTCTAAAGATGTTGTTTCAACAAATGCATATGTAGAAATGCAGGTTACATGTAACGAAGATGCTGAACCTGGAGAATACAGCATTGTAATTACTGCAGAAGGAAACAATATTAATATTACAAAAACTGTAAAGGTAACAGTTCTCAGTGATATGAAGATTGTTACAGAAAAACTTGCAGAAGCTGTACTTGGAGTTAAATATGAAAATAAACTTGAAGCAGAAACTGAAGGTGCTCAAGTAATTTGGAAAGTAAGCAGCGGAAGCCTGCCTCTTGGAATCAGACTGAACAGCACAACAGGTGTTCTCGAAGGAACTCCAAGTGTAAGCGGTGAATTCAGCTTTACTGTAAAGATTTCTAAAGTTGATGGAACATTCTGTGAAAAAGATTTGACCCTTATTGTTAAGGATGAAATCTGGGAAATGAATGGAAAGAATGGCGGAAATACAAACAGTGTTGTAAGTGACATTCCTTCTAACAGCCAGGAATACTGGAATGCAAAACTGAAGGAGTCTGTAGCAAATATTTACAGTAATGGAAGTAAAGTTGTTGTCCTTACAGAGTCTGGAAGAATGTATATCTTCAGCGAACATGGAAAGCAGCTTTATGATTCAACAAATATCTTCTACAAGAAGGGATTCATTACAAGCCGTTACTTCTATGGAATTACAAAGAATAACGTTCTTGAAGCACGTACTCTTGAAAAAGGATTCTTAATGTGGAATCGTGAAAATGTAAGTAACATGACATATAATTCATCTGTACTGATTGCACAGCTTGAAGAGAATGCTATGCGAATAGATCCTGTAAACGGAACTCTTGCAGAAGAACTTCCATTCAGTCTCACAGATACAAATTATGTATGGAATAATACCTGTCTGTATGCATACACTGGAAATAAGTTATATGGATTATATGGAACTGATAAGACACTTGAACTTGAAGAAGTAATTCTTAAAGTAAGTGCAGATAGTGACGGCTTTGTAATTCTTACAGAGAATAAATTGTACAGCTACACATCAGAACTTGAATTGAAGATTGAAGGTATGATCAGAAATGAGAAATCTTGCAGTCTGGCAATTTCAGCAGGTGAGATAGCAGTTTCTAATAACAAGGCAACAGTTCTTTATGATCGTGAAAACCTTAAGGTAAAGCATGTTTATGCCGGAAGTTCAATTGCAGCACTCGCAAATGAAAAACTTGTACTTGCTGATTCAACAAAACTTAGCGTAAACAATGTTTATAGTGGAAATGAGATCTGGAATGTAAAGGGTAATATTACAGCAGTTGCAATGTGTAACGGAAAACTGTTTGCTGCAGATAAGAACATCCTTCGTTCATACGAAGGCAGCAGCAATACAAGCGCTCCTTGTGTAACAGTTACTTATTCAACTCCTGCAGACGGAACTGATAACTGGTATAAGGGACTTCCAGTTGCCACAATCAAGGCTGATGATAAGGAAACTTATGTTGAAAGCATCTGGTACCGTCATAACGGAGGAGAATTCAAACCTTATACAGAATCATTTACTGTAGTTGAAGGTGACAATTTAATTGAAGCCTACGCATTTGATTCTAAGGGAATGAAGAGTGATATCGTAACAAGTTACATAAAGACAGATATCACAATTCCAGAAAGCAGCATCTATATAACACCTGTAAAGAATGAAAAGGGCTGGTATGAAAATGATGTAACGGTACGCTTTACAGCATATGACAGCGGTTCTGGAGTAAACAGAATTGTTGTAAACGGAAATGTTTACGATAAGCCACTCGAGTTTACAAAAGAAGGTACCTATGAGCTTACATGGTATGCTGTAGATAATGCCGGAAACAAGGAAGAAGAACGTACTGAAGTTATTCAGCTGGATAAGTATAATCCGACAACTGGAATTAATGTAAGAAGTGATAAGGGATTAAGTATCATCCGTCTTGAAGCACAGGATAGTTATTCAGGAATAGATTACATCAAGTATGTACTGGATAACGGAAATGAGAAGACTTATGAAAATGAGCTTTTGATTTACGAACCTGGACGTCATACAATCCGCTGGCAGGTATTTGATAAGAGCGGAAGAAAGTCTGGCCTTATGACTCAGACATTTGTAGTACAAAGAGAAGATGGAATTGGAAACTTCATGGCATTTGCTGAATTGAATGGCAAAAAACATGAGGTAAAGACTCCGTTCTCATATGACAGTCAGATTTATGCCAACGATGCTTCAGATTATACACAATGGCCTTACATGTACTGGGAACGTGCTTACCTTCATACACTTCCATGGTATGTAACAGGTGGTGACTACATTCAGTATCTTGGATCAGACATGAACATAAAGGGTAAAAGAACTGTAGAGTTCTATCTGAAAAAGAATATTACCCTTTACATGTTTGCTGGTCCTGAAATGGCTGTAGACAGCAGCTGGACATTAGTAGAAAAGAAGTTTGGTATGCAGGGCCACTGGTATAAAGATGGCTGGAACGTCTACAAACGAAAAGCTTCTAAGGGCGAAAAGATTGTTGTAGAAGTTGGAAGTAACGTACTGGCGTTGCCGGTAATCACAGCTAAACAGGAAAATAATTAAAAATAGGAGTGCAGAAATGAAAAACATGAAAATTAAATTATTATCAGTTATGATTTCTGCTCTCCTGTGCTCACACCTGTGGGCCCAGGGGAGTGAAAGTGTAAGCTCTGAAGTTGATAGACAATTTGAAACAACATATTCCATCAAAGTTGATTCAGGTGTTAATAGTAGTATGAATGTTTATACGTTGGGATTAACATCAGAGAACGGTTCAACCAGAATAACAAATGGTTTTCAGCCTTCGGAAGGTTATTCAGCTTTTTTTGTAAGTGATGACAAAACATATTATAAATATGATTATGAGAATGGAAGTAATATTTGGAATAATTGTTCAAATACTGAAAAAGGAAAATTAGAAAAACTTTATAATAAAGTATTGAATAGAAATGTAGTTTTTACTACCGAAGGAAATGAAAACTTCCTTTCAGATACAAGTTTTATTGAAATAGATGAAAACGAACTGGAAAATATTAGTACAGCAAAAAACAAAAAATTTTTAAGATCAGATGATAGAGGTTTTTCAGATTTATATGTTTATAATAAAAGAAAAGGTGTATTTGTTTATGCAGTAAAACTTCCTGAAACATCTAAGGTTCATGTATTATGTTTCAGAGATAAAAGATCAATTGCAGAAATAATACCTGATGGTATGAACGAGACAACTTTTTATGAAAATTATAAAAAATGGCTTAAAAAAAATAATGATGAAAAACAAAAAGATATAAATGTTTCTTCATATAAAATGTTGTCAGTTTTAATATATGATACGCTCCAAAAGGCAATGAACAAATCAAATGGACACTTTCATAATTTATATGATAATGACAGTGATATGGTTATTAGAAAATACCTTCAGCTTGCCATGGACAATAAACGAAATGTTTATTTTTCAACACTTGAAAATCATTTAGTTAATCCTATTAATCCAGAACAGTATGAAATAATTACAGAAAAAGAAGGTCAGCAAATTGCACAAGAAGCTCAGCTATATCTAAATCATAGTGTTGTAGTAAAAAAATCAGTATTCAAAACTGTAATTGAAGCTATTGATGATTTAATTGCCTGGCTAACTGCTAATCCAAAAAAACAATCTGATGAATATTTTGATCAGCCACAAATTACAGGTGCACCTTTGCCTTACTTAGATAAAGGATTTGATACTCCTGAGTCATATAATAATAAACTCATTAAAAATATTGCAGTTAAAGGTGGCTGTGATGATATTGGTTTTTTGAATGGTATTTTATATAATTCAAATATAAACACTTTTGTACCAAGAAAACCTTTGAGTGAAATATATGCTGAATATAAAACTTCAATTTCTAAAGGAACAAATTTTGATTCCAGTGATAAGTTTATCAGTTTTGCGGATTTAAATAAAATAAGTCTTGTAGTAAGTGATCTAACAGAAGCTAAAGTAGGTGATATAGTTTTATTTGAAGAAATAATAAATAAGAAGGATGGAACAATAGTTTCAAATAATTTAAAAAATAAAAAAATTGGAATTATTGTTGAGCCTGTACAGTGTAATCAATCTTATGGAAGTAATCAGAAAGAAACTTTAGGTGATTTGACTGTTATATGGATGAATAAAGAAAAAGGAGCTGAAAAAGCAAAGTTATCAGAAATCTGGAAAACAGAGGATGGTTTTGAGGTTCCTAAATATACTGAAATAAGAAGAATACTTAAGAACGGAAAAAGTACAAACATAAATACAAACTGGAATGTTTACGATAATAAAGTAACAGATTCTGGCGTTGAAATTAACTGGATGAGAGAAAGTACTCAAGTTAGTAGTGAAAAGTATAGATGGATTCCTAATACAGGTGAATATCTTAGCCTGGAGAAGATTAAATTCTATGCATATAATCAATTTGGTATTCCAGTAAAAGGTAATTCTTGGAGAGTCTATTTAACAGGAGCAATAGATCGAGGTTATATAGAGGGAAATACACAAGGTAATATTTACAATAATTCTAATTGTAAATTTGACATTAAAATTGGAGATACAACAGCTATCCTTAAGAAAACTAAAGGGCGATATGCTATCGAGTGGAATAATGAAAATGCAATAAAAGAATATGCATTTATAATAGGTTCTGATAATCTTTTATATTATTATGATTATAAGACAAAAAATCTTGAAAAGAAACCTGTAGAAATCCAAATAAGACCAGAAAGTGCTTCTGCAGCTCGACCAGGAGATGATTTACTTCTTGAGTTTAAATTACAAGAACTCAGTACAAATGAAAGTTTTACGGTAACTGTTCCTGCTAATAATTATATTGCAGTATATGATAAAAAAATGTTATGGCGAGCAAATTTATATTTAAATAAATCTGAAAATGCTCTTGGAGGAGAAGACTGGAATAATGCGCATCCTTGGGATGTTCCTTGCGACTCTGATACAGAAACAGAAAACCCGTGGTGGTGGAACGGTGACAGTACGCTGACAGCAGCCCAGAGATGGGGATACAACGAGTGGAACAAAAAAGAAGACGGCAGCAGGGGAGAGGGAAGGCAGTCTGAAATAGAAGGCTGGCACCGATTTACAGGCGGAACGGAAAAAGAATTCAAAAGTGTAACTTACAGTTACGGTTCAAAAGATTCTCTTTCAGAATTTAATGTAGAAGTAAGGGCGCAGGACAACAAGATTGAAGAATTACTTTCACTTTGGGAAGAACAGAATAATCAGCAGGAATCTCAGATGCCGCAAAATACATCTGAGATACAGGCTGATAATTTACCAGGTTCAAAATGGAAGTCATACGTATTCTATGAAAACGTCTCGGACTCAAGCTGGATACCTTCTGATTCACCGTATAAAACAAACGACAATGTTTCAGTTCCAGGCTGGTCATCATATTTATGTGATTATGTAGATGGTTCTAAAGGGGAACTGGACTATCAAACTTCAATGCCGGATCATTCAAGCGGAATTGACTGTTCAGGACTTGCATATATTTCGGCTGTTGGAAAATCTCAAGACGCAAACAGTATATATGAATGTGGTAGAAGTAAAGATTCAAAAAATTTTGGAACAAGTGCTTTTGCTTCTGATTCGCATACTCTTCAAATACATAGCGGTAATTGGAATATCAATCCAGATGTTACTAAGGAAACCCCAAATTCAGTTATAGTTGAAAGGGATAATCAGAGAAAAATATTAGCGCATGCTGTTCCTGGAGATATTTTAGTAAAACCAGGTGACCATGTAGTAATAATTCAGAATCTTAATTACCCAGATGATACTATGCTAATAACGGATTTTAATCAGATAGGTGTGATACATAGTTGTGTAGGTCTAAATGTAGCAAATCAAACTACATTATTTCAAGTGTCTCTCTCAACGGCAAAAGAAGTGAGTTCATCTATAAATCAATATCAACTAAGAAGATTGTCAATTAAGGAATAATGATATGAAAAAATATTTATTATGTATTTTTGCTTTATTGCAAATAATATCTTTTTCTTATACTCAGAATATAGAAAAACTAGGAGAAATTGAAACATTAACATCATATCAGCGAATGAACACAATAATACCTTCAGATACTTATGTTGATGAAATTAATAATTATCTTTATTGCAGGTCAGATAGAGGTGAAAGTCAATCTATCTACAATCTGAACAAAATATCTGAAGAACCAAAGAAAAAAAATTATTTTGCAAAAACAACAACGGAAACGTTTGTAATTCTTAATAATTCTGAAATCCATTTTAGTGAAATGGCATTTGAAATTAAAAGAGAAAATGAAGTTATAGTAAATGGACCGCTATCTTCCGGAATAAGCTTTATCTTGAAAAAAGGAAGCGGATTCATAGTCTATTACATAGACACAAATGGCTGTCCCGGAGCAGTAGATACAAGCGGCCGTATTTATTCAAGTGAAGAAGCAATGGCATATCTTAAAGAATATGACCCGGAAAAATACGAGCAGAGCAAGAAAACATCTAGTGAATTAGAACTGTACAATGATTTTATTCGCAATCGTGTTCTTATCTGGGGAAAAACACATTATATGAAACACAATGTAATGGTGCAATATGACCTTCAAGGAAATTATTATTTTATGCAAGACTTTGGAAGCCTTGGTTCTGACATTGGATGTTACTTTAATGATAAGTGTATTTTTTACAAATTTACTGAAGGATTAAATCCATACTCTGAAATAATCAAGAACTGTAAAGATGGTTATTATAGCTCCAGCTGGTACGTAGGCTTCGGCGGCAACATCTACTACTACATAGCCAGCAAAGAATACACCGAAGTCTTCCGTATCCGCCGCACATGGGGTGACCCGGACTTTTACGCCATGGCAATAAACGGCTATACCGAAGACGACTACGGAAAATATGTAGACGAAGTTCTTCCAAAACTGAGCAAAGCAGATTTACGACTTTTAAGAAATACAATTTTCGCCCTTTACGGTGTTCATTTTAAGAGCGCAGATTTATCAAAGTATTTTGACAAACAGGTCTGGTACACAGATGAAGGAAAAACTTCTGCAGATGTAACACTTCCGGAACACAGGCAGAAACTTGTTGAGATGATTCAGAAATTGGAAAAATAAACCTTTTATTAACTATAACAAGAAAGGTATGAAACCTAAAAAATCATTACCTTTGCTGTATAGGCAAAGGTAATGATTTTAAAAGCACTATATTTTTTTAGACGATTTAATACTACCGGCTCAAATCCGAGCCGGAGTTTTTATTTTGCATTCGATGGATCTGTATTGGAAATAACAGACAAATCCTTCTTATCGAGAAGGCGGAGTCTTCCGTTCAAATCTGTTACTACAATTCCGCCATCAGTTATGGTAACTGGGGTTCCGGCTTTTACCTGGATTGTTGATTTCAGCTTCATTGAAAGATCTGCGCCAAACTTTCCAAGGTAGTATTTTCCGTTGTCATCAATTACACAGTAGAATTCACTGCCGTCTTTTACGAGAACAGAATCTTCTGCAATTGTATTATCACTTTCACCTGAAATCTCAAGAGTGTCTGGAGAAATTGTTACAAGCTTTACAGCTGCATTCTTAGCGTTTTCTCCAGCAATAGCGATAAAACTTTCACCTTCTTTATAAACAGTTCTGTTACGAATCTGTGCAACAGGGGAGTTCTTAACAACTTCACCGTTTTCAATGTTGAACTTTACGAGACGAGAAAGCATATTTGCTTCATCAGAAAGAATTACACCAAACTCTGTTTTCATGAGAGCTTCTTCAGCTTCTTTTTTCTGAACTTCAGCCTGGTCTTTAGCTATTTCCTTGCGTTCATTCTGAGCTTCAGTTTCCTTTTTATCTGCTAAAGTCTGCTGTTCTTTTGCTTCCTGCTTTTTCTCTTCAGTTACAGCCTGCTGTTCTTCCTGTTTCTTTTCCTGTTCTTCAGCAGCCTGCTGTTTTTCTTCAGCTTCTTTCTGAGCTTCCTTAGCTTCTTCCTGAGCCTTCTTATCGTTTGGATTATCTTCAGCTACCTTTTTCTTTTCTTCAGCTGTTTTCTTTGCTTCTTCAGCTTCTTTTTTAGCTTCAGTAGTCTTCTGCTTTTCTTCTTCAAGCTTCTTCTGTTCTTTTACAGCTTCTTTCTGAGCTTCCTTAGCTTTTTCAGAAGCAGCATCAGCTTCTCGTTCCTTGATGTCTACCATGTCTTTACGGCTTTCAACATTCTTGTCATCATCTTCCTTCATGGAATCAACAACAGTAGAATCACTGATTACAGATGTATCAACAGTAGAAAGACCGCCATTTTTTACATCAAAGAGTGGAATTACAATTTCTGATTTTCCTGGCCAGTCTTTATAGTTTACAGAAAGACCACAGTTATCAGAACTTAGATTCTTGATTACAACGTTCTTGTACTTTGCCTTAAAAGTATCAAGCTTTCCGCGGTAAACTGCGTTATAAACTGTAATGAATACTGCAAGAGTTTCAGAATCCTTTTCACTGTAGCCATAAGCTGAACTCAAATATGCAGCAATAATACGACGCAGATTGTTTATATGATCAACAGTTGCATCAGCACCAATATAAAGAATATCAGCATCAAGTTTTCCAGTTTCAGATTCATCTACGGCATGTACAACATAATATTTTGAATTTTTAGCTGTAGAAGAAGCTTTTGAAGGATCTTTTGCAATCTGACTTCCAAGTCCGCTACCAATAGATTTAATTGCAGCAATTGAATCTATTACCTTATGTGGTCCTGTATAATTGATGAATTCAATTGTAGTATCACTAGTAGAATTAAGCTCGTTTTTATCAACCTCAAGTGCAGAAAGACTTGCAGTAAGGATGACTGATACGAGCAGCAACATTAACTTCTTCATAATTTGTAAACCTCTGTTAAATAGTTTACAAATATTTTAACACAGGATATTGAAATATTCCAATAAATTATTAAGATTCTGGTCATTCTGAACTTGTTAGTTTTTACAATTCCAATGCCATTATTTTTTTGAGGGTATCACGTGCATAACTTCGTGTTTTAAAACTATAACCGGCTCCCATAAAGGTTTTCAGAATGTCTTTTCCTTTTTTATTGTAGGCAGGACGTCCCATAAAAAGACAGATTGAATATACAGCATCGCAGACGGTATTCAGATAAACAGAATCTGAACTTCCGCTTCGGCTTACATTCCGTTCAATTGCATCAAGAAGTTTTCCATCCGGATCGTAACCGGTAATATTTGCAAGAAGGGTACGACAGTATAATTTACTGGTACTTTCAGAAATAATCGAAGCGGCAGCAGCCTGAGTCTGATCTGTACACAAAAGAGCTAACTGTATAAGAACAGTTTCAAAGCCTGCAGAATCAGTTTCAAAAACAGATTTTTCTGTGTGTGTTCCAAAATTAGACGTAGTTGCATCCATAAAATAAAGTCTGGCAAGTGAAAGAGTCTGGGTTAGCCACTGGCTTTCTTTTTTGCCGAAATTTCCTTCTTTTATTTTAGAAGTAATAGAAGGATCCTTAAGGGCATTAAAAAAGCCTGCCTGTGTATAATAATTTATCTCAACAAGATCTATTGGAGCAAAAGAAGAATAGTCAGAATGTATACTTTTTAATACAGATTTTGAGTCGTTTGTGTGATAAGCGTCCATTGTCCAGTTCTTGGAACAGAAAACAAGATAATCATTATGAAGATATGTAAACTGATTGATTGTATTATTCCGCAGATTTACCGGCATAACTGCATACCAGAGCTCTTTATATTCATAATCAATCAGTAAAGCTTTGTTTGAATCAGCAAGAAAAAGCCCTGAATCTGAAAGTTCTGCCTTTATAAGGGCTGTTCCATCTATTTCATTTACAGTTTTGCTTTCTTCAACAAAACCATCAGAAGAGCGCAATTTATATACTGTGATTCCGGCTTTTGAAAGGGCAAGAAGACGATATTCAGTTTTATCGCGGTTTACGGCAAAAATTGAATTACCGCTTTGTACATTTGCAACCCACTGGCTTTCTGCAAGTCCATCTTTGAGGCCAAATAGACCGGCACTTCCGTCTGTAAAGGTTAATAGAATTCCGTCCTTACAGGTGTAGGCTGTCTTAATAACTCCCGTAAAGGTAATATTTTCAAGTTCTTCACCAAACGGAGAAATTCTAAGTCCACGGGTTTTACCACCTTCATCATTCAAAAAAACAACTATTGAACCGTCTGGAAGTTCCTGCATTGGAAGTTCTTTCTGATATTCAGTTTCGAGTTTCCATCTTTGAATGCCGTTTATTCCAAAACAAACAACAGTTTTTTCGCCGTTGATAAAAAATCTTCCGTCACGACCTTCTAATGGCTTTGAGCTGACATTAAAATCAAGTGGTTTAGACCAGATTTCCGAACCGCTTGGATTAAAAAGACGGATTATATTTTTATCTTTATCATGCAATAAAATAAAATCACCTTTTAGTGCAGTAAGGCTTAAATTTCTGACACGACCGATATTTTTTTCCCATAAAAGAGTTCCTGTTGAACTATAGCCCATTATATTTCTTGCATCAGTTGCAAGACAAAAGCCATAGGAAGTGTTTTCCGGCTCACATAAAGCTGATCCGGGAAGTACTGATGTCCAGCTGGTATTAAACTTTGTAAGACTTTCCTGAGAAAAAAGTGTAGTAAACAACAATAAAACGAAGACTGACAGTAAACTTTTTTTATTTATTTTTTTCATTGTGGAAGCTCCAGAACAGCAAGACTTTCTATATGGCTTGTATTAGGATAAAAATCCAGAAGATACATCTGCTTTAGATTATAACCGGCTTTAATAAGATGAGCAGAATCACGGGCATGAGTTGCAGGGTCGCAGGAAAGAGAAAGTATAAGCGGGATTTTTGAAGCACAGAGCCACTGGCAGACTTCTTTTTCCATTCCGCTTCTCGGTGGATCAATTGTAACGGCATCGAAAGGCGGAAGGGTTGCGGCACAGGTCTTTACCCAGGCTGCTCCTGAGAGTCCGTAGCTTACATGTTTTGTTCCTGTAAGATTCTGCTCGGCAAATACTATGGCGTCGCGGTTATGTTCTACGAGCACGACATTTTCGTATTTTTCGGTGAGGAAAGCAGATATCGAGCCGCAGCCCGAATACATATCGAGAATATTTTTGCCGCCGGGCAGAAGACTGGTTATGAGACGGCAGACCTTTTCAAATACAAACAGATTAGACTGAAAGAACCCGCGTACATCAAAAGAAAGCTTATGACCGCCAAGTTCTACTGTCATAGTATTTTCAGGGGAGGCTACAGTACCGGAAAAATAATGATTTTCCTTTAATTTTATTTTTTTATTTTTCTGGCCGCCACCACTGAGTTTTATGCCTTTTTCATTTTTATCTTCGCAGGCAATTTTTAATTCTTCATCAGAAAAAGAACTTCCAAAAAGATGACTTCGTCCAGACGGACGGGTTAAAGGCTTTTCTGCAGTACTTTTAAGATAATCATTTACCTTATTCTCTGCACAAAGACATTCTTCAACAGGAATTACAACATTAGATTTTATCTGAGAAAGTCCGCCATCATTAAGCTGAAAGCGGCAGCGGTAATTAAAATCAGGTCCACTTATAATTTCAGTTTTTTCGGCAATATCAATTCCATTCTGACGGTAAATATCTATCAGGATTTCTTTGCGTAATTCTTTCTGATACTCAGAATCAATATGCATCATATTACAGCCGCCGCATTTTCCATAATAGCGGCATGGTGCTTCAACGCGGTGTGAAGATGGTTCAAGAATCTTTACGATTTCAGCATTATCATAATCTTTATTATTTTGTGTTATTTCAATTTCGAGTTTTTCACCGGGAATGGCATAGGGAATAAATACGTTTTTTCCTTCAATTTTTCCTAAAGATTTTCCCCCAAATGTCATTTTGTCTGTTATAATAGTCATAACAAGATATTAACATTTTATAACTGATAACTTCAAGTTAGGAAAAACCATGTTTTTCTCAGGGGGATTTACTCGCTATGCAGATGAAAAGTTTTACACTTAAAATGGATGATGGCTATGAACTCTGCCTTAACAGATGGCAGCCAGATACAGAAGAAGAAATAAAAGGAGTAGTGCAGCTTCACCATGGATTAGCTGAACACTCTTTACGATATGACCGTTTTGGTTCTGTTCTTGCAGAAAACGGCTATGTTCTCAATGCTTATGATATGAGAGGACATGGACGTACAGCAGAACTTGCAGACAAGAATGGTAATGGAATGTTCGGTAAGCTTGCTGATAAAAAAGGTTTCGACCGTGCAGTCTTAGACCTTAAAGCTGTAACAGATAATCTAAAAAGTGATTTCCCTGGAAAGAAAACAATTCTTATGGGACATTCTTTTGGTTCTTTTGTATCACAGGGCTTTATTGAAGAATATGGAAATATGATAGACGGCTGTATTCTCTGCGGAACAGCAGGTCCACGCCCAGCTCTGATTACCTTTGGTTCACTTGCAGCTCATCTGATTACTTTCTTTACAGGTAAGAATAAATGCCTTCCAATTATGGATAAACTTTCATTTGGAAGTTATAACGATAAAATCAATCCTATCCGTACACAGTATGACTGGCTTTCTAAAAATGAGCTTAATGTTGATATGTACATTATGGATAATTGGTGCGGATTCCCGCTTACAAACTCATTCTTCTGCAGCATGACAGAAGGTCTTATGAAAATTCATAAGAAATCAAATATGAAGAAAGTTCCGGCAAATCTTCCAGTATTCTTTATCTGGGGTAGTGATGACCCTGTTGGATCTTACGGAGCTACAATCAAAAAGCTTATTGATATCTACAAGGCAAACGGTATTGAAAAAATCGATCAGAAGGAATATCCGGGCGATCGTCATGAAATTCTCAATGAAGACAATAAAGAAGAAGTCGAAAGAGATATCATTGATTGGGTAAACAAGTTATAGGGATTTCGGAGAGAGTTATGTCTGAATCAAACAAATTCACCTATCTTGACTATTAACAAAATTTATCAATAATATCAGTATTGTGCTTATTAGATATGGTACCGATGGTCAAGGACGGCCAATAAAGAAAGCTGTTGTTTATACACAAACGGAACATCTGATATCAAACAAGAACATAGATCCTGATGCACTGCAAATTATTAACAGATTGAGAGATGCAGGTTTTACAGCATACATTGTAGGCGGTGCAGTAAGAGATTTAATAGTTGGAAATAAACCAAAAGATTTTGATATAGTAACCGATGCCACACCATCTAAGATAAAACGAATATTCAGAAATTCTCGCATAATCGGACGCCGCTTCCGTTTAGTTCATGTTGTTTTCGGAACAAAGATTTTTGAAGTAAGTACCTTCCGCTCAAATGCAGAAGGCTCTGTTGGAAATGACTTTGGAACTATTGAAGAAGATGTACAGCGCCGTGATTTTACAATGAATGCTCTTTATTATGATCCAATTCAGGAGCAGGTAATTGACTATGTCGGCGGAATGCGTGATATCAAAAAACACATTCTTCGTCCTGTAATTTCTTTAGACCGCATTTTTGTTGAAGACCCTGTACGCATGCTTCGTGCAATTAAGTATTCAGCTACAACTCATGCAAAAATGCCTCATTCGCTTCGTCATAAAATCAGAACTTCTGCAGGTCTTTTATCTCAGGTTTCTCCATCAAGACTTACAGAAGAGCTCTTGAAAATCATAAATAATGTTTATGCCTATGAGATTGTTCAGGAAGCTTTAGATACAGATCTGTATATTTATCTTCAGCCTTCTGCGACAGGTCTTATTTATGAAAGACGTAATTATGAAAATGATTATATGGAGAGTATAAAAAAGCTTGGTGAACTTAATCAGTCTGAACCTGATGCAAGACTTGGTAAAAAGCTTCTCTATCTAATCAAGGATTTTGTTGGAACTCTCACAGACTGGCAGAAAGAAACTGCGGATAAATATTCATATACAGAGCTTTATGGAAAGACCTGGGCTGAATGCCGCAATTTTGTTCTTCCTATGAATCCTGTTCGCAAAGAACTTGAGTTCGCCGTAAAAGCAGCTCTTTCAGAATATGGAGTAAAGGCTCATCAGTCGGCTCCAAAGCAGGCAAAACAGCCTAAACAGCAGACTCCATCACAGAGTAAAACAGCGAAATCTGGAAATAAAAAGAAGAAGTCTAAGAAAAAGGCGGCAGTTACTTCTGCAGCTATTTCTTCATAGAAGCAGGACGCGAAATCTTATCAATCACAATACTTACTTCCTCAATCAGAATGCCTGTAAATGATTCGATTTTATCGATAATATACTGCTGCAGTTTATGTACTTTGCCAGTCAGTTGTGTACCGAAAGGAACGTCAATTGTTACTATGAGACGGTATCCGCGGTTATCGGTTTTAATTGAAATCTTTTTGATTTTTATATCCGGATCACATTCACTTACGCAGTGCATAACCATCTGGGTGAGGGCAGCTTCGGAAATTTCTATACGGCCTTTTTTTGAGAACTCTGGCTGAACGATTGATTTTTCAATCATCTTACCAGTGAGATTTTTTCCAGCCTTAGCAAACAGTTTATTTTTGCTGAAAAAGTCATGCATAGAAGCAGAAAAAATCTGTGAATAGTTTTTCTTTACTTCAATCGAAGGAACCGGAATTACATGTTTACCTTCAACCTGTCGGGATTTAATTGCTTTTTCAATATCTTCCTTAGAGGCTATTTCTTCAATGTGAATTATTTTCTGAGGCTGTGGCAGCTGAAGTCTCATGGCAATTTTCATTACCATTTTTTCTGAAGTACCAAGAATCAGAATCTTTTTTATATGGGTTTTACGTAAGACGCGAGCAACTGAATCTCTGTGTTCTTTATCATCAAAAAGAGCAGCTCTAACAGCGCCCATATAGGTTTTCTCACGTTTTGCAGAATGTCCGGCAACTATTTTTTCATCCTGAATTAAAAGTCCATCATCAATAATTGCATGAATACCATACTGTTCTGCAAGCAGCTTTGAACGGAAAGATTTTCCAGTTCCGCTTTCTCCAACAAGTGCATAAACCTGAACGTGCTTGAATAAATCTAAAATGTCAGAAAGCTTTTTTCCCATACAATATTATTATAAACCAGGATTTCTAATTTCACAATATTCTAATAGCCTGACAAAGTCCAAAGAAAGCCCTGTTTTTATTTCTGAAGGTAAAGAAATCGGATTATCGTCTGGAATTGTTAGACTATAAGCCTGCAGGTAGTATTCATGATTCAATTCTTTATATTTTGTTTTGATTTGAGTTCCTCCATAGGCTTTGTCGCCTGCAAGAGGATGTCCGTGGATTTTACTCTGCGCACGAATCTGATGTTTCCGGCCGGTTTTAATAACATATTCAACTAAAGTTACCTGCTTATCATTGAGCATTCCATAGGCAAGGGGAGTTGCAGTTGTCTGTGCAGGCTGGCCATCAGCACTCTGCATTACTGTATAAAATCCGTTTTCAAGTTTATCTGCAGAAGCAAGTTTATCTTCCCAAATCTCTTTATTTTCAAGTTTTCCTTCTGCAAGTCCGTAATATTTTTTTTGAATTGTATGATTTTTAATGCCTTCAGAAAACCATTTTGCTCCTTCCAGGCTCAATGAAAAGGCCAGTAAGCCGATTGTATTTCTATCCAGTCTGTGAAGCGGTCCGGGTCGAAAGGAGAGTGATGTATTTTCTGCATCTTTGTTTTTATATTTTGATTGATAATAAGCCAGTACCGCTTTATCCAGTCCATTTTCATTATTATCACTTCCATGAACTGATATTCCATAAGGCTTATTGATTATTAAGATATGCTGATTTTCAAAGACTATATCGAGATTGCAGATAGTTTCTGTGGAATTTTCAAACTTTGGCTCGTAATTATTATTATCAGGATTGCTGTTTATAAGAAACGCAGCGATTGAAATAACATCACCTTCATTTATATGAGAATCTGGCTTGGCTTTCTGCTGATTTACCTTTATAAGACCTTTTCTGAGCAGTTTGTAGATTTCTCCAAGACTTTTATCTTTCAAAAAGATTCTCAGAACCCGGTCAAGTCGTCTGCCGTCGTCATTTTTACCGGTTGTAAAATCCTTAAATTCCATAATTTCTAATTATATGTATTTTAACAAAATCTACTAGTAAATTTACCTTTTCAATGGTAAAATATTATATATTTTTTTAATTTGGTTTATTATGACAGAAGATATTTCTTTTACTCAGCAATTCATACTTTTTTTTCATAATCCTATTTTTCTATCATGTATATTCAGCTGGCTTGGAGCACAATTTTTAAAAACAGCAATAAATCTTATTTATGGACGTATTCATTCATTTTCAGAATTACTTGAAGTTATGATCTGGCGTACTGGAAGTATGCCGTCCAGTCATTCAGCTCTTGTTACAGCACTCTGTGTAACAATAGGTTTCCGTCATGGATTTCATTCTGATTTGTTTGTTTTTTCTCTATGTTTTTTCCTTGTAGTAATTAGAGATGCATTTGGAGTACGCCGTTCCAGTGGTATTCAGGCTAAAAAACTCAATGAAATTGGAAATGAATTAAAAGATAAAGATATCTTAAACAACTATAAAACCTTAAAAGAGGTAGATGGACATACTCCAATGGAAGTTCTTTGCGGTTGTCTTGTAGGATTCTTTATTGCACTTTCATTTTCATTATTAAAGTAGTTTGCCATGAATAAATATATAAAGTTCAGCTCACCGTTAGTTTTTCTTATATCACTTATTCTTATACTTGCATTTAAAACAGTCCCATCTGGAAAACTCTGGAAAAATTATTCTGTAATCTGTGTTCCGGTTAATACTCCTGATTCTCTTGTAATTTCTGCAATCGAAAAGGCAGGAATCAAAAATCAGATTTCACTTTCCGGTCAGTATCTTCCAATTTTACTTTCTGAAAATTCAATTGAAGTTTCAATTCTCAGACTGAATTATATGAGTTCACAATATGCATATCTTAATAAAAGAAATGCAATGTTTTTTGATAAATCTCAGTCTTACAGATTGTATTATATTCCAGGCATTTATAATTCAGAAACTACAACTCTTATAAAACTTCTGGAAAATGAAGGAATCGAATGCATTAAAGACAGCTCGGCAGATTATCCGTGGCTTTTACCTTTTATTGGTTTACTGTTGGCTTTAATGCTATTTCTTTTTGTTAGAAATAAACTTCCTTTTTTGTGCAGTATCATTATTCCTTTGATTTTCCTTTACTGTAATCCATTTTATCCTGTAGCGACAGCAACCTGTCTTATGCTTCTTTGTCTGTTCTTTACAGCGAATGTGTGGAGAAGAAGAGGGGCAGTTTCTATTCTTTTAAGCAGACATTCAGCACCAGCTATGCTTGCAATAGCTTTTATCTGTGCTTTCTCAAGTTCAATAGCATCAGGATTTTTGTTTATACTTGCTGTTATCGGAACTATTTCATCGTTAATTCTTTGTCATTTAGTTGTGGATTTCTTCAGAAACAAAAAGCCATTTGTTCCAGTTTATATTCGTTCTGCAAAACGTGTATCTTTATTTGCAGGTAAGTCGTTTATATCTATGAGTATTGTAACTGGAGCAGTTGTGCTTTTTATTATCATGATATTTATTACCTCGTCAGGTTCAATTCATACAAGTTCCTCTAAGCTCTTATTTCCGGGAAAAGCTTATATTGCAGAAGATTCGCTTCCTCAGTTTGAAGATTATTATCAATGGAACTGGAATGTTATGACTGCACCTTATAAATCTTTAAACGGTGATATTTCTAAGGCTGAAGATACAGTTGCTTTTTCTTCTTTTGTAGAAAATGAACAGACTGGAATTATAAGTGAACAGACAAATATAATGAAATATGATAATGACTTCCGCCAGGATGTCTATGACAGCATTGATAAACTTCAGTTTGACTCAGTTGAAAAGCTGATGAAATCTGAAGGTGAAGATTTTTGCGGAGGATATACAGCAACATCTTCTTACCAGATAAATTTATTTGGTATAATTATGTGCTTTCTTTGTCTTTTTATATTACTTTTTATCTATTTTTCCATTATTATAAGAAAAGGTATAAATAAATGAAATCAAATAATCCTGTTGTTTCATCAATTATAAAAAACTATAACACTTCTCAAAAAGCATTTTTACCTAAAGTCGTAACAATTCCATTATCACAGGAAAGTGAATCCTGCTATACCTCTATTGTAAAGCCAGGCGATACTGTAAAAGAGGGTGATGTTATTGCACAGACAGAGATTTCCAAGGGCTGGACAAGTTCACTTCATTCATCAGTTCCAGGAAAAGTTTTATCTACACAGGCTTGTTTTTCTCCAAATGGCCGGCAGGAATTTGCAATCAACATTAAATTTGGAGGAGCGTTCTCTTATTTAGGAAAAACACATCAGGAAATGAAACCTGAAGATTATTCTCAATCTGATATTTCAAAAAAACTTATAAAGAACGGTGTAGTTAATACATTTAAAACAGAGGTTCCTGAGAATCTCGGTGTTCAGATAGAAAAAATCAATGAAAAAAAAGAACAGCATAATCTTGTTGTTCGTCTTTTTGATGAAGATCCTTACAGAATAACAGATTCTCTGATTTCTAAATTTTACTTTGATGAAATAGTAAAGGGTGCACGAATTGTTGCAAAGGCTATCAATGCTAAAGGAATTGTTTTTGCAATAGATCATAAATCAGATTCAAAGGATTGGGCAAAGAATCCTGATTATAAAGATATCTATCAGCTTGAAATGAAGATTCAGCGCTATCCATGTGGAACTCCACGCGAAATTGTTTCTGCTTTTGTTCGAGGTCCGTTAAACAGATTGTGTAATTTTACTCTTACTAAGGCTGATCTTTTTACAGATTCTTCTACAATGTATGAAGTTTATAAAGCAGCGGCCCTTTCTATTCCTTGTGTAGACCGTCTCGTCCATTTTTCCGGTAACTGTCTCAATGCATCATGTATGCTCGACGTAAAACTCGGTACAAAATTACGGGATCTTATTCCGCAGATTGGCGGTTTTATAAAAGAACCGGCTCACATAATAATCAACGGCATGTTATGCGGAACTTCAGTTAAGAGTCTTGATATTCCGATTACGAAATATGTTAAGTCCGTTGAATTCTTATCAAAAAAGAAAAACTCAGATGAGCAGATATATTCCTGCATCAATTGTGGAAACTGCCGTTTTGCATGTCCTGTAAAACTTTCACCGGATATCCTTTATAATCACACAATAAATTTCAAACTTCTTAAAGAGACCTATGCAGCATCCTCTTTAGCCTGTATAGAATGTGGACTTTGTAATACAGTTTGTCCGGCTCGTTTACCGCTTTGCCAGACAATAAAAGTTCTTAAGAATAAGATAAAAGAATAGATGAGGATTGTATGAAAAATAAACTAAATGAAAAAAAGCTTAAAAACACACGTATCTCAGTAAAGCCTTTTGTTTATACAATTCCATCAATTTCCTCAGTTTCTATAAAGTTTCTGATTCTTTTAGCTTTACAGGTAATCATGCTTCTTATAACAGGAAGCTTTAGGGCAGTATTTGTAGTAACAGTTTCTTTAACAGGTTCAATTGTTGCTGCAATTTTGAATTACTATATTAAGAAAGAAGCCCTGTACAATATTATGAATATTGCTATTCAGGGAATGCTTATTGGTCTGCTTTTACCTGAATCATATCCACTGCCAATGGTATTTGTAATTTCTTTTGTAACAATTATTATTTCACGCAGTGTTGTTTTCAAGGGAATCAATAACTGGATAAATGTTCCTGCCATTGCTGTAATTATTGCGTGGTATATCGGAAATGCATACTTCCCGCAGTTTGCAGTTTCATCAGAGCTTTTGCCATTAAAAAATTCTTCTGTTTATCTTATTCAGAACGGATATTTTCCGACATACAGCTTTGACAGTCCTGTAACAGCATTCCTGAACAAATACATTTTCAGTATTGCTAATGTAACAATTCCTGAAGGCTTTATCTCCGCAATGTGGGATACAAATTCTATTATCCCTGCATTCAGATTTAATCTTCTTACAATTGTTTCATCAATTATTGTTTTCTCTGATAATTCTTTCTCAGTTATTATTCCGGCAAGTTTCCTTGCAATTTATACACTTCTTGTAAGACTCTTTGCTTCATATTTCTTTGGAGGAACTATCAATCAGGGAGATATGATTCTTGCTCTTCTTACAAGCGGAATCCTTTTCAGTACTGTATTTTTAATTCAATGGTATGGAACTATACCGGTAACTGTAATTGGAAAACTAGTTCTCGGTATATTATCAGGTATTATTGCATTTGCAATTATCGGTTGTGGAACTTCTCCAGTTGGAATTGCTTATACAATTATCTGTTCAAATATCATCTGTATGTTTATCAGAATATTCGAAGAAAAGAAAAATGAACTTACAGCCGGAAAAGTTATTGCAAAATATTCAGCTAAAATCGCTGCAGAAACAGGAGCTCAACAATGAAACAGCAGATTTCATATAAAAACTTTTTCATTAACTATGCTATTGTTGTACTGATTGCTGCAACGGTTATTGGTATTCTTATTTATTTTATTAAGGTTTCAAAAAAATCCTGGGATAATAATCTGAAGGCTTCAATAGAATATAGTCTTGCAGAAAACGAACCAGACACCTGGGATATCGGAAAACCTTACAGATTAAATAATCCACTTAGTGCGAGTGCTGCTTGTTTTGAAGCACGCAATAAAAAAAGTGGTGAAAACTGTAAAGCTGTAATTATTCGAATTCAGACATTCTATGGACCACATTCCGGAATTTATATTGTTGAAAATAATGGAAATGTAATCTTTAAAGGCTATTCTTCACTCCATGGTAGATGTGCCACACAGCTTTCAAATTCATATACCGGAAGACGAGTAGAGTACTGGAATAAACGCATAGCTGAGCTTTTTAAATAGGGTAAGGGAGAAGAACATTATGAAGCAGAAAAAATCATTTATGTACATTGCATCTTTCCTCACACTTACAATTCCTACAACAGGACGTTTTGTTTACGGATTTACCTTAATTCTTGAATTATTGCTTCTTGAAGTATTAGGAATTTTATTAAACTCATTAGTTTCAAAACTTAAGTTAAATGAAATAAGAACATTTTTTGTTATGTTCTTTATGATTTCCATAACAATTTTATTCCGTCAGATTCTTGTTTTGACATATACAGAAGTAGCTCTAACTCTCGGATTCCTTTTGTATTTCCCAACGGTTTCTGTATTCCTTACTCATACAATTTTTACTGACTTTGAAGAGCCGCTTCCTGTCAGATTGAAAAAGAATCTTTTGAGTACTTTGTTTTTTTCTGTTTTGATTTTTGTATTCTTCCTTTTCAGAGATATTGCAGGCTATGGCACAATAACTTTCTTTGGTAAGAATCATCAGATTTATGAAAAGATTTTACTGAATCCAGATAAGGTTGGAATCTTTACATTCTTTGCTTCAATTCCGGGTGCACTTGTACTTACAGGAATTTTAATTTATTTCTTCCTTTTCATTCATAATAAAATGAGAATCATTTCAAGCAGAGGAGAAAAAAGATGATTTACTTTTATACTTTTCTTTACTATTCATTATTTTCTTCTGTAGTTTTGATTTATGGAATTGGACTTAATAAGATTGCAGAAATTGGAATTGTAAAATTCAAAGAACCTATATTCTATGTAAAATGTTCTGTTTCAATAATTTCCTCAAGTGTGATTTCCTGGCTTCTGACTTATTATCTGTTAGTGCCACTTCAGATTACAGAATTGTATCCGCTTATCTGCTTTATTGTATATGCAAGTATAAGTACTTTCCTTGGAGGAATTGTCAGACTTACAACAGGTAGACTAACCTCAGAATTTGCAGTTTCATATCTTGTAATTCTTCTTTCAATTACAGAAAGTTCATCATTGCTTTTTACACTTTTTATAAGTGTATGCTGTCTGTTATCTATGCTTATCATCATACCATTCAGCCTTACATTTAGAAGAAGGGTATGCAGTAACGGCCGTTTTCTGGATGAAAAATATTATAGTCTTTATTTCCTTTTCCTTGCAATTTTAATACTTCTGCTTTCTGTATGGGATATCGTATGGCTTAATCCGGAGGTTATAAAGTGATTTTAAGAATTATTCTGCTCATATTATTTCTGCTGCTGCTTATAATGCTTACTTTTTTTACATTATATATTCTCATTCCTTCGATCAATAAACAGGATAGAAAAAATGAAGATCCACTAGTACCGCTTCATTTATCTCCTGTAATTCTTCCGGAAGAGAAAAAATATAATCCTTCAGATAAAAAAGCATACGTTCTCTGTTCATGTCATAAAGAATGCAATCTTAATCGTTCTTTATTCAATGAAGAATATACCTGTATTATGGCAAAAACAGTTTTTGGTTCTTCACTTGACTGTAAATATGCATGTCTTGGTCTTGGAGACTGTGTAAAAATTTGTCCTCAGGAAGCAATTAAAATTGAGAATATGACTGCAATTATTACAAACAATTGTTGTGGTTGTGGAAAATGTGTTTCTATCTGTCCTCAGAAAATTATTGATTTAATTCCAACTGATACTAAAAAAGCAGTAGTCTGCGGTAATGAAACAGGAGAAATGACTTCCTGTACAAAACTAAAATCTGAAGAAAATATCAGCTGGGGTGATAAAAAAGACTTTAAAATCTGGGACTTTTGTTATAGAATAATAAAGCGTTTAAAATAACGCAGGTACCTTTGGGGAAGGGTTCTAAAAAAATCTTAATTTAAATATGGAGAGAAAATCGGCTGCTGGTGGTGGGGTGCCGTATAAAGGATAATGGGTTCAATATACGTCAGCTTCATTGTAAAATCAGTACCAGTATGCACAGATAATACTGAGCTATTAGAAAAAAGCTTCCAGTCTATTTATAAGCCGATTATTAAATATTTATATTCTCATCCTACATTCTCCCTGTCATTTACCTTTTCAGGCTGTCAGATTCAATACTTCAAAAAAAGAAAAAATGAACTCATAACAATTCTGCGTGAACTTGTTGACCGTAAACAGGTTGAAATACTTGGTGGTGGTTATAATGATCCGCTGTTACCATTATTAAACTCAGTTGACCGTAATGGACAGATAGACCTTCTGACTTCTGAAATCAGACAGACTTTTGGAAAACGTCCGCGTGGAATGACTCTTTTCCAGGACTGCTGGGATTCTTCTCTCGTAAATAATATTCATACCTGTGGACTTGAATATGTAATTTTGAGCAGTTCTCTTGTTCCAGAATCTAAACGTTCTTTCCTTCCTATTTTTATGAGCGATCTTGGAAAGAATGTTGATATTTTCCTTTATTATAATGATCTTGTTCCAGACGAAGAAATGCTCGCTGAAGAGTTTATATACAACGTTGAAAAATCTGTTTTAAAGATAGAAAAGAAGGATACTCATCTTCAGCTTGATGCAGACAGAATTGTTGCAATTACACTTACTCCAAAACAAGCCGCTAAATTGAATGAATCAAAATGGTTTGAGCGTTTGGGAAAATATATTGATGAAAATAAAGATGGTCGTGTAAAACTGACAACTTTAAATAATTATAGAACCAACGGAATGAAGATGAAAATTCCATCATATATTCCAGTGGGTATAAGTGATGAGGTTGCTCAGATTATTCAAAACGCTTCTAACGATTCAAAGAATAAATTCCCTTCTACGATTTATGATTTCATGTATTCATATTCTGCAAGCAGAAAACTTTATAACAGAATGATGTATACAAGTCTTCTCGTAAATCAATATAAAGCAGATAAGATGCGTAAAAAGACTGCCCGTGAAAAATTGTGGCAGGCACAGAACGGTATGTCTATTTTAAGTACATCTTCTGAACCAATTAAGAATTCTCTTTATAGACAGCAGGCTTATAAATATCTTACAGATGCCGAGAAAATGCTTCGTGGAGACGGAAACTTTAACGAATCTGTTACCTGTTTTGATTACGACAATGATGGTATTGAAGAATATGTCTGCCGTATGGAACAGTATTTTGCATATATTTCTCTTGCCGGTGGAAGCGTTCCGGAACTTGATGTTATAAAAGATTCCTGTAATTATGCAGATAATCTTCAGAGGACTTTTGAGTTTGATGGTTGTGATGACGAGTATGACAGAGGCTTCTTTATTGATCATCTGTTTACACCAGCTCAGCTTGATTTATATATTCGCGGCGAACCTGCAGGTGACGGGGTATTCTCACGTATTCAATATTCTCAATTGAAATATTCTGGACAGCACCATGAAGTTCAGCTTTGTGCAAGAGCTGTATGGAAACCAACAGGACAGACTGTTTATCTTAGAAAGAAATATGTGATTAACTCTACAGGAATGTATGTTCAGTACATTATAAAAAATGAAAGCGATAAACCTCTTGTTGCTAAATTTGCTGTAGAATCTAATCTCTGTGATATAGCATATCTTACTGAAAAGAAATGCGGTTTTAGTATTGAAACTGTTGATAATGGGGAAGTTGTTGTTCTTGATAGTGAAAAATCTTCACTGGAATTAAATAAAAAGGATAAGCTTAATAATGTTCAGTTAGTAAGACTTTCTGATAAACCAAACGGCATTTCCTTTGTATTTGAACCTAATGAAAAATGCCACTACTGTTTTACTCCAATAAAATACAACAGACCAGGCTTTGATCGTGAAAAGATTGAACCTGTAAATCTGACTTATGCTTCGTCTTTATACTGGGACATCAACATTGAACCAGGCCGGGAAACCGAAAAGAGCATTAACTTTACGATTATCCCGGTTAAGAAGATTAAGAAATAGCGAGCTTTTTAATCAATTCCTTCAATTCATCCAGTTTCTCGTGAGTCACGCGCGGATTCAAGAGTGTAAACTTAAGGCAAACACGGCCGTCGCTTACTGTCTGACCAATAATTGTTCCGTGCTCGTGAATTAAAGTACGGCGAACCTTTTTATTGATTTCGTCGAGATCTTCACCAGAAAGACTGTCATTTCCCTTATATCTGAATACAACTGAACTGATTTCCGGTTCTGTAATTACTGCAAAGTCTGAATCGTTACGGAGAATGCTGTAAAGGTATGCAGCATTCTCCATGCTTGTTGTGATGATTTTACTCCAGCCGTCACGGCCTCTTGTCTGAAAACTCATCCATACTTTGAGTGCATCAAAGCGGCGGGTTGTCTGCATAGATTTATCTACGAGGTTAGTGTAGCCGTCTTCTTCATCTTCCTCGCGGTTGAGGTAATCTGCGTGAATTGTGAGGGCATCGAATGAGCTTCCATCCTTAAGAAGAACTGCAGAGCAGGAAATTGGCATAAGGAACATTTTATGGAAATCGACCGTGATAGAATCACAGAGAGAAAGTCCTTTTACGCGGTCGCTGTATTTTTGACTCATAATCACACCTGAGCCGTAAGCAGCATCAGCATGAAGCCACATGTTGTGTTCACGGGCAAGCTGGCTGAGTTCCTCGAGTGGGTCAATACTTCCGAAATCTGTTGTTCCTACTGTTCCAACAATAAGGAAAGGAATATTTCCGGCTTTTATATCTGCTTCGATGAGGGAACGTAGGGCAGAAACGTCCATTTTTTTACGGCTGTCTACAGGAACTTTTACGACTGATTTATAACCAAGTCCCATAATATGGCATGACTTTTCCATAGAGAAGTGTGAAATCTCGCTTGTATACATGCGGAGTTTAGAACATTTCTCATCAAGTCCATATTTTTTGACATCATAATTCAGGTGTTTATTGCAGAACCAGTCGCGGGCAAGTAAAAGTGCTGTCTGATTAGACTGGCTGCCGCCGCTGGTAAATACGCCATCGGCTTTTGAAGTGTCATAGCCGTAAAGTTTGCACAGATGGCGGATTGTTTCAACTTCAATTTCTGTAGCAACAGGAGACTGATCCCAGCTGTCCATTGACTGATTAAAAGTAGAAATGATTGTTTCTGCGGCAATTGTTTCTAAAAGTGAAGGACCGTGAAGGTGAGGCATGTACTCAGTAGAAGGAGTACGCAGAAGGTTAGGAAGAACCTTTTCTTTTGTGAGTTCAAAAACCTTATCCCAGCCAAGTCCATGCTCAGGAAGAATAGAATCCTGACGGACAATTTCTTTAAGCTCATCTGGAGTAGGTCCAGAATAGGCAGATTCGTTTACAAAAGCATCTGATACAGCCTTTGCTGTCTGCTTGAGGAGTTTGTTGTATTCTTTCCTGGCTTTTTTATCTGAAGTAAGAAAAAGGTTTTGCATTTTTATATCGCTCCATAAAATAAATACGTCATTGCGAGGAACGAAGTGACGTGGCAATCTATATTAATGGATTGCCACGCTTCGCTCGCAATGACGTTATTTATATTGATAATTATGTTTCATTAAATTATTTATATTTCTTATCAATCTCAAGTACACACTTCTCGAAAATCTTCCAGGCTTTGCCGAGATCTTCGTCTGTGATGTTCAGTGCACACAGACAGCGCATAACTGCACCATTGCGGCCGCCTTTTTCTACGATAAGTCCGTTTTCAAAGCACATCTTCTGTACAGCAGCAGCAATTTCACCGCTTGCAGGAAGAGAACCGATGCAGTCTGGAGTTCCTTTTGGATCAACAAACTCAGTTCCAACCATAAGTCCTTTACCACGTACATCACCGATAATGCTTACATGCTTCTGAAGGTCGCGGAGATTAGAACGAATCAAATCACCTTTGCGAACAACATCAGCAAGGAAATCTGGCTGTGAAACACGGTTCAAAAGAACTGTTCCGGCCTTCATAGCAAGCTGGTTACCACGGAAGGTACCTGCATGTGCTCCGGCTGTCCACTTGTCGAGTTCTTTATTATAAACTACAACTGCCATTGGCTGTGAACCGCCGATTGCTTTAGAAAGTAAAAGTACATCAGGAACGATATCAGCATATTCAAAAGCAAAAAGCTTTCCGCTGCGTCCCATACCGCACTGAATTTCATCTACAATAAGAGGGATGTCGAGTTCTTTTGTTACGCGACGTACTGTCTGAAGGAACTCAACAGGAGCTGGAATTACACCGCCTTCACCCTGAATTGGTTCAAGGATTACGCAGGCTGGTTTTGTGATTCCGCTTTCAGGGTCTTTAAGAGTGCGCTCAAAGAAATTACATGCTGCCTTTACACCGGCATCTCCGCCAAGTCCAAATGGATCGCGGTAAGCATAAGGGTAAGGGAAGCTGTGTACATCAGGCATAAGACCAGTAACTGCAGTTTTTGCATGGAGATTTCCCATGCAGGCAAGTGGGCCTTGTCCCATTCCATGGTAACCGCCGGCAAAGGAGATTACAGATGAACGGCCTGTTGCAGTTTTACAGAGCTTAATTGCAGCGTCTGTTGCATCAGTTCCTGATGGTGAGCAGAATTGAATTTTCGCATTATTTCCTAATTCAGAAGGAAGATGGCGAAGTATCGTTTCCACGAATTCATCTTTTACAGGGGTGGTTAAATCAAGGGTATGAAGTGGTGCATCTGATTGAATCAGGTCTACCATCGCCTTGTTTACTTCGTCATCATTGTGGCCGAGTGCTAAAGTTCCCGCTCCACACAAAAAATCCAGATATTTGTTTCCTTCTACGTCCTCAACCCATGAGCCTTTGGCTTTAGCAATTGCGAATGGGAATTTTCGCGGGTAGCTACGGGCATTAGATTCTGTGGAATCCTGTCTGGTAATGTAATACTGATTTGTGCCTTTTTCCGACATAAACGTTCTCCACTACGACAGCGAATTCGCTGTAAATATTTTAATGTAAGTAAGTCACTGTACACTAAAAAAATATTTTATGCAATGTAAATTTTTACAATTTTTATAACTAATTATTAACTGACAATCATACTTACTTATGTTAAAATATTTACATCTTAAAAAAGGAAGGTGTGTATGTTAGAACCTTTGAAAAAACGAAATGATTTGGCTGGGCCTAAGGTTGTTGAGGCGCTTAAAAAACGACATTTTGAGGCTTATTATATTTCTGACAGTAAAGATGTTGCGGCTAAGGTGCTGGAGCTTATTCCTGCTGATCACTCGGTAAGCTGGGGTGGAACTATGACTGTTGATGCCCTTGGAATCAAAAAAATGCTGGCAGATAAAGGCTATAAAATTATTGACCGTGCAACTGCAAAAAGTCCTGAAGAAAGCGAAGAACTTATGCATCAGGCTTTGAATTGCGGTACCTTCCTTATGAGTTCTAATGCTATTACAGAAACTGGTGAACTCTTTAATATTGACGGAAAGGGAAATCGTGTTGCGGCTCTCTGTTATGGACCTAAAAATATTCTGATTATTGCCGGAATGAATAAAATCGTAAAGGATATGGATGCAGCTTATTCACGTGTAAGAAATTATGCCGCTCCTGTAAATAATCAGCGATTCCCAGACTCAAAAGCTCCTTGTTCACTTACTGGAGAATGTGCAAACTGTCTGAGCCCGGATTCTATCTGCTGTCAGTTTGTAGAAACCCGCATGTGTCGACCTGAAGGACGTATTAAGATTATTCTTGTTGGCGAGGATCTTGGTATCTAAATGAAACTTCCTGGATTGTCCCGAATTAAAAAGGTCGGGTTTGTTCTTATCATCATAAATCTTAGTCTTACATTTTTACTTACGGGGCAATCTGCAATCACTCATCCGCTGGGAGAGCTTTCACCAGATTCAGATGAAGTGATTTCTTATAAGGGAAGCCGAAATTATAAATTTACAGAACGCAGTGATTTACGTGTTTATCAGAATGGAAAATATGTGGGGCTGCAAAGTAAAATCGTTTCTGCGTTTATTATTCCAGGCTGGACAGATAAAGGTCTCGTCTATGAAGGAGACTTTTTTGTAGATCAGGATACAAACCGAAACAAAACACAGGTTGCGCTTGGTATTCATGAAGCAATTCCTTCTTCTTTTCTTATAAATGATGATGGCAATTTGACAATGCTTGTTGATAACGGATATCCAAGTTTCAGAAGTTTTCCGGCTTATTCTGCCCATAAACTCAAAAAGGGTGATGTTTGGGAAGCAAAAGCAATCAGAGCTGTTGATCCTCTTTCTAAAGGCATAATCACAAAAATGCCGATTTACGTTCAATATATTTATACCGGCGATGACGTTTATAATGGAGAACCGGTATATCTTATTTCCGCTCAGTGGGCGACCCGTTACAATATGGGTGGAACGACAATGTATGTTGACTGGGGAGGAGATAAAGAACTTTCCTATGCTCAGGGCAGTCATAAAGCAACAGTTATCGTAAGCAAACAGACAGGAGCTGCTTTTGTTATCCGTGATAACGTGGATGAAACTTTTGTTTATACTGATGGAAATAAATATCAGTTTAAAGGAACTATTTCTCTGTTCACTGAATATCCGCCGGCAATAGACAGAAGCAAGCTGATTGCGGCTCTTAAGCATATGGAACTTCTGGATGATGATGAGGCGGAAAATTTACTGCAACGACCGATTTATGAACAACTGAAAAAAAAGCTTGAAGAAAATCAAACAAATAAAACAGCTCCAATTACAGTAGACAACACTGAAGCTGGAATCCGCCTTACAATTCAAAATCTTCAGTTTAAAGCAGATAGTGCACAGCTTCTTCCCGGTGAAGAAAAACGACTTGATCAGATTGCTGAAATCCTGAAGCTCGCAGAAGGTGCTCAGTTTATGATTGAAGGACATACAGCTGATACTGGTTATGAAGCTGGTGAATTGATGCTCTCAAAGGAACGTGCTTATTCAATTGCTGATGCACTTTCTAAACGGGGAATCAGTAAAGAAAGATTTATCTGCAAGGGAAGTGGAAGTAAAAAACCGATTGCCTCAAACGATACTGCAGAGGGCAAAGCATTAAACAGACGCGTAGAAATTACTATATTAGATTGATATAATAAAAGTATTATGACAGATAACGAAAAACAAGAACTTTATACAGAAGTAAATGAACTCCTCGACATCTACAATGAATTTTCACCTTGCCAGCCTGATGGTAAAAGTGTGATTGAAGCAGTAAAACCATGTATCACAGAAATGATAGATTACATAATGAAAGATGCAACTGAAGCTGCAAGCATGAAAGACTGGCTTGACCGTACAGACTTCTGGACAGCACCTGCATCAACAAGATTCCACGGAAACTTTAAAGGCGGTCTTAGCCTTCATACTTTGATGGTAATCAAGCAGTCTCTTGAGTTTGCTCATACTGTGCTTGAAAACTTTTATACTTCTCCTGAAGCTACAAATTATACAGTTCGTGCTTATGATATTTTTATTGCAGCACTTTGTCATGATTTCTGTAAGACCGGTTTTTACGGGGTAGAGTACCGTAACACAAAAGACATCACCGGCAACTGGATAAAACAGCCTTTCTATAAAACACTGAACGATAACCGTAATCTTGGTCATGGAAACGAATCTGTTTTGATGATGATTGAGATTTTACCTTCTATCATAAATAACAGAATGGTAATTGAAGCTGTAAGCCGCCACATGGGCTTTTCTGATTTAACAGATACAGAAATGTTCAATTACTCAAACTTCCTGCAGAACCCGCTGGTTATTCTCTTGCAGCTGGCAGATCAGACTGCTGCGCAGTGGTTTGGAATGTAGCCTAAAATCGAAGAACCGTTAAAAAATGGGCTGCGGCAGCGGGCCATTTTAGGTTCATCGAAAGATCGGCTCAGAGGCAAGCTGTGCTTGCCGACTCATCTGTGACACAGCGATTATTATTTAATTATACTAAAGATATTTAATAATACTGTATTGCAATTAATCCTTAAATTATATATATTATAATCAAATATATTATGGAGCATTCTATATGGCAAAAGGTAGACCTTTAATCAACGTTGAGCGTTGTAAGGGCTGTGGACTATGTATCCGCGTCTGCCCAAAAAAGATTCTTGAAATGTCAAAAGAAACAAACGGACAGGGCGTTAATTACCCTGTATGTAACGACGAGGCAAGCTGTATTGCCTGCAGTATGTGTGCAACAATGTGCCCGGACTGCGTAATTGAAATCGAGGCAGAATAATGGCAGATAAAGTATTGATGAAAGGAAACGAGGCGATAGGTGAGGCTGCAGTTAGAGCCGGCTGCCGCTATTACTTTGCATATCCTATCACTCCTCAGAATGAAATTCCGGCTTACATGGCAAAGCGTCTTCCAGAAGTTGGAGGAACTTTCCTTCAGGCAGAATCAGAGCTTGCCGCTATCAACATGGTAATGGGTGCTTCTGCTGCAGGTGCACGATGTATGACATCATCTTCTTCTCCTGGAATCTCTTTGAAGCAGGAAGGAATCTCATATATTTCCGGAGCTCAACTTCCAGCAGTTGTTGTAAACATGATGCGCGGAGGACCTGGACTTGGAAATATTTCCGGTGCTCAGGGAGACTACTTCCAGGCAACACGCGGTGGTGGAAACGGTGACTATCATGTTGTAGTTATCGCTCCAGGTACTGTTCAGGAAATGGCAGACTGCACACTCAAGGCTTTTGAGATCGCAGACAAGTACCGCGTTATGTGTATGATTCTTGGAGACGGATACCTTGGACAGATGTCTGAACCTTGTGTACTTCCAGACTTTGTAGAAAAGTTCCCTCCAAAGCCTTGGGCTCTTACAGGTAAAACTCCAGACCGCAAACAGAACAAGATTATGTCTCTTAAGCTTTCTGGAATTGACGGTGAGCTCAACGCACACACAAAGGCACTCTTTGCTAACTATCAGAATATTCAGGACAACGAAACAATGTCAGAAACATTTATGTGTGATGACGCAGACGTTGTTCTTACAGGATACGGAACTTGTGCACGTGTTTGTAAGAAGGCCGTAAAGATGCTTCGCGAACAGGGTATCAAGGCTGGTCTTTTCCGTCCTATCACTTTGTGGCCATTCCCACAGAAGGAACTCGAAGCAGCATGTGCTAAAGCAAAGAAAATCCTTACTGTAGAAATGTCTATGGGACAGATGGTTCAGGATGTTAAGCTTTATTCAGGTCACAAAGTAAGTGACGTTGATTTCTACGGAGAGCCGGGTGGAATCATTCCTTCGGTTGATGCAATTATTGAGAAGGTAAAGAGCTATGACTAAGAAATATGAATTTCCAAAATCAATGAATGACGTACCAACACACTACTGTGGTGGTTGTGGTCATGGAATCGTACACAAACTGATTGCACAGGTAATCGATGAAATGGATATCCAGCAGGATGTACTTCTTGTTGCTCCAGTAGGCTGTGCAGTTTACGCTTACAATTATATTAACGTTGACTCTTGTGAAGCTGCTCACGGACGTGCTCCTGCAGTTGCAACAGGTATGAAGCGTGTTCATCCGGATAAGCTTGTTATCAGCTATCAGGGTGATGGTGACCTTCTTGCTATAGGTACTGGTGAAACAGTTCACGCTGCAAACCGCGGTGAGAACATCACAGTAATCTTTATCAACAATGCTATCTACGGTATGACTGGTGGTCAGATGGCTCCTACATCTCTTGTAGGTCAGGTTACAAAAACAACTCCATTCGGACGTAATGCTGATGAAGTTGGATATCCAATCCGTGCCTGCGAACTTTTGAACACTCTTGTTGAACCAAAGTATATTGAGCGCTGTGCTGTTTATGATGTTCCACACATCAACAAAACAAAGGCAGCAATTAAAAAGGCTCTTACATATCAGAAAGAAGGAAAGGGCTACAGCTTTGTAGAAGTTCTTTCTATGTGTCCTACAAACTGGGGCGTTGCACCAACTGTTGCCGCTGACTGGGTAAAGGATCAGATGGAGCCATATTATCCTCTTGGAGTATTCCGAGACATTCCTGCTGGTAATGCACCTGAAGCAGCAACTCCAGTTGCCGGCGTAGTAACAAAGTAGGTAAGGGAGGATAGAAATGACAACAGAAATTATTTTTGCAGGATTCGGTGGACAGGGTGTTATCCTCGCCGGAAAAATCCTTACACTTGCCGGAATGAGCGAAGACAAATACGTTTCACACATTCCTTCATACGGTGCAGAAATGCGCGGTGGTACTGCCAACTGTTCTGTAATCGTTAGTGATGAAGAAGTTGCTTCACCAGTTATCGAAAAGCCGGATGTAGTAGTTGCTTTGAACAAGCCTTCTATGACTAAGTTTGAAAAGTGGCTCAAGCCGGGCGGACTTTTGATTTACAATTCTTCTTTGATTGATGTTGAACCAAGTCGCAAGGATATCAGAACTCTCGCATTGCCAGCAAACGACATGGCTGCTGAAACAAACAATGCCCGCGGTGCAAACATGGTTGTACTCGGATGTCTCGCGAAGGTTTGTCCTGGTATGATCAGCGGAGTAAAGCCTTTCGAGTTCGCATTGGACGAAGCAATCTCTGCACGCAACAAGAAGTTCAATCCGATTAACATTGCTACAATTGAAGCAGCCTATAATAAAGACTACGACATTAAGGGTTAAAATATGAGTGAGAAAAATAAAATTGGTGCAAAGGTAAAACTTGTTCGCGAAAACCGCAAACTCTCAATCGAAGATGTTTCAGAGCGCACAAACCTGCCTGCTGAACAGATTAAGAGTATTGAAGATGGTTCTCTTGTTCCAAACCTTACACCGCTTATTAAGATTGCACGTGTACTTGGCGTACGTCTTGGTACTTTCATGGATGACGATGAAAACCTCGGACCTGTAGTTACTAAGGCTCAGGACAAGAAAGAAGTAACCCGCTTCTCTGACCGCGGAAACGCAGTTAGTTCTGACCTGGACTTCTATACTCTGGCTCAGAACAAGGCCGGCCGCCACATGGATCCGTTTATCATCGATATTTTCCCTTCATCAGAAGAAGAAATCAAACTTTCAACTCACGAAGGCGAAGAGTTCATCTACGTTCTCGAAGGCGAAGTAGAAATCATCTACGGCAAGGACAAGTACGAGCTCAAGCAGGGCGATTCAATTTATTATGAATCAATCGTTGCTCACCATGTTCACAGCCATGGAAACGAGAAGGCTAAGATCCTGGCCGTTGTATACACTCCTGCATAATGGACGACAAAGAATACTATAGCCTGATGAACCGCTCATCATCCTGGGCGCTTCAGCAGGCTCTAAAGAAAAAAACAAAAGACGCAAAAAAAACTCCGCCACAGCAGAACGCTGTAGACGGAGTTAATTCATATTCTACCCTTGAAGCCCGCCAGGGTCGTGCAGACGCAGAAATGCTTTTGGAAAAGCAGAACTCATCAGATTAAAATTTTCCGTAATTCTTAACAGCCTCATCAACTGACATTTTACCTGTAAATACCTTATAAGCAGCCACTCGTAACTGACTGTAAGTATTATCCATAATTCCAATTTCAAGCTGATATAAATGCTCTGCTTTTTCAAGCGGCGCATATACATCATCAAAAGAATATACGGTAGAGCAGGTGATTAAACGCTTAATCATAGCAAGATTGTTCAGTTCTGCTGTATGTAATAGAAAACGCATAAACTCATTTGTCATTTCAAGATTCTTACTGTTTTTGTTCACAGAGAATTCAACAGAAGGAACTTCTAGAACAGCACCACCTTTTTCCATAACAGGAACTGAATAAAAACTATATTTGAAAGGGCTGGCAGTAAATTGTTTTGAAAGTGATTCACGTTTTTTTGTTCCGGAAACAACATCAGCCGAAGCGAGCATCATTGGAACATCACCTTCAAAAAAACGCATGATTACAGCAGAATAATTATCTTTAATCTTGCTGCATTCTTCTAAATCTATAAAGCCATTTTCCTTAAAGCTTTCAACCCATTCCAAAGTTGATCTCATATATTCACCAGCTTCTGGTTCAAGCTTATTCAATTTTGCAATTGCTTCAGCATCATTCAAAACTTCTTTTGTGAAATATGGGAAAATCAAAGAAGAAATGATAGAACCTTCAGAATTATCTGAAAGAATCGGGCTCTTATAACCAGCCTCCATAAACTTTTGACACACATCAAGTAACTGACGATAGTTAGTTGGAATCTCAATTCCTTCTTTCTTGAATAAATCTTCATTTACAAGCATTCCATTTGCAGCACATAAAACCGGAACCATTGGAAGCGAACCGTCAGCCATATAAAATAAAAGTTTCTGATTTATTGCAGAAAGCTCAATTCCAGTCTTGTCCACATCAGCAAGATTTTCTGCATTATCCAGAAGCGGATTATAATTTGTTTTATCCAGCATCCATGGGAATGTCATAAAAATATCGGGGGCATCGGCTCCAGCAAGGGCAGTGGAAATTGTTACTTTATAATTATCAAGATAAGTATAAGATAGCTCTACATCAGGATAAAACTCATTAAAGCGATCGAATTCCGCTTCAAGAGCTTCAAAGTTCTGATAGCGTCCTGCAATTTGTATTTTGCATTTTGTAAGTGTATCCAGATAAGGGATAAAGGCATCATCATTAAGTTTCTTTTTACAACAGGATAAACTGCAAACAAAAAAAATCAGTAAAAATATCAGACTAATCTTCGTTAGTTTATTTTTCATAATCATCTCTCTTTGTAAAATCAGGTTTTGCCAGACGGATTTTTCTAAGTTCCTTAATCACATTATGAATATCAATTGGTTTTGCAATATGTCCATTCATTCCAGCTGCAAAACATTCTGCTACATTTTCAGAAAAGGCATCTGCAGTCATCGCAATAATCGGGATTCCCGCAGCATACGGATTATCAAGTTTTCTGATTTCACGGGTTGCTTCCAGACCATTCATTACCGGCATCTGAATATCCATAAAGACAACATCATAATCTGCAGGCTGAATAGACTTTAGCATATCCACAGCAACCTTTCCGTTTTCTGCTCTCTGGCTTTTAATTCCGTACATATCAAGAAGTGTAGAGATAACTTCCCAGTTTACATCCATATCTTCAACAACAAGAATATTCATATCTGCTATGTCAGAATTATTTTCTTCCTGAGCAGTGATGTTTTCTTCGAGTCCTAATACTTCGCTGATCTTCTTAAACAATGAAGAGCGGAAAAGAGGTTTTGAAATAAAGCCGTTTACTCCGGCCTGTTTTGCATCCTCTTCAATCTGTGTCCAGTCATAAGCGGATACCAGAAGAATTGAAATATCGTTTCCTGCAATTTCACGAATCTTTTTTGTCAGCTCAACTCCATTTATATCTGGCATCTTCCAGTCAAGAATAATTACATTGTAAGATTTTCCAGCCTGCTTTTTTGCAAGGAGTTTTGTAAGGGCTGTATCACCTGATTCTGCAATTTCAGGATTTGTTCCAAGAGCTGTAAGTGTTTCACAGGCAGTTTCAAGAAGTACTTCATCATCATCTATAACAAGAACTTCAATCGGTGGAAGCTTCTGTTCATTTTCGGCTTTTGAAGAAACTTCTATATCTAATGTGACAGTAAAGGTGGTTCCCTGACCTTCGATACTCTGGCAGTCAATCTGGCCGCCCATAATATCAACCATCTTTTTTGTGATTGCTAAACCAAGACCTGTTCCCTGAATTGAATTGATACGGCTGTCTGTCTGGCGAATAAAAGGTTCATACATTATCTCCATAAAACTTTCAGGCATACCAATTCCGGTATCAGAAACTTTATATTCAAGTTTTATGCAGCCATCCATTTCACTCGGATATTCAGTTAAATCAACATAAACATGTTTATTCTCCGGAGTATATTTCAATGCATTAGAAAGAATATTTATAAATATCTGATTGATACGAAGCTGATCTGCAAAAAGAAATTCGTGTTTAATATTTTTACTTCTGAATCTAAAATCAATATTTTTCTGACGAACCATTGGCTGAGAAATATTTACAAGATTTTCGGCAGAATCAACAATAGAGAAGGTGACAGGAGAAAGACTAATATTTCCACGTTCAACCTTTGAGATATCCAGAATATCGTTAATCAGTGTCAAAAGATGATTACTTGCAAGTTTAATTTTCCTGAGATTATCAGAAACATACTGAGAATCTTTTACGTTATTTTCTGCAATTGTTGTAAGGCCTATAATTGCATTCATCGGTGTTCTGATATCATGAGACATTGTAGAAAGAAATTCTGTTTTTGCTTTGTTTGCATAATCCGCTTCCTCTGCAGCAGAGGCAAGTTTTCTGTTGAATCTCATGATTATCAAAATATCAAAGAAAAGAAGAATTATAAGACAGATGGAAACGACAATAACAAGAGGCCAGTCGATATCATTTCTTGTAATATCCTTCATTGGAATATAAGTAATGAGTGTCCAGTCAAACGAAGTATTTACCGGAACATGAACAATAAGACAACTTTCTGCTTTTGAGTTTTGCATTGTAAGAATTCCGGTTTCGTGAATTTCGTTCTGGAGATTTTCTAAATCATCATTATTTATCTGATTATAAGATTTATAAAATTCAAAGAAGTTAGAATTTTTAAAAGACTTTCCTTTTATTATATAATTTCCCTGTTTATCGATAATTGAAATCTGAGCGTCACTATATTTTTCTGACGGGAATACCCATTTGCTCGAAAGAGTTTCAACTGGAATTACCCTCATTAAAACTGCTTTTTCAAATCTTGAAGATTTACTTTTACTTGTACTTATTTCACTTGCAGAAGTGTTTATATTGCTGACATTTTCTGAATCATCAACTCTAAGTTCCAGAAGATCACAGAATGCAATGGACTGAATACCGTTCATAGGATTTGTAAATGATCGGGTAACTCTAACCTGATCCTGCTGGCCAAGAAGCTCATTCAAAGAAGAAAAAATATCTATTTCTTTATAGGAAACATTATATTCATCAGGATTATCAATTTTTGGTTTATTTGAATATCCCTTAAATGTATTCAGATTTATGATATGAGCAGAAATATTTGGAATACGCTGAGCAACCTTGAGATAAGACATTGCTTCATTCATATTCATTTTACGACTGTTGATGCAGGCTGCCCAGGAATCACAAAGACGCTGTTCACCTTCAAGATAATTTGTGGTTACCTGCTCCATACCGATGGACATTGTCATAAAATTTTCGGTATTGTAAATTTCCATCGAAGAACTCTGCTTTCGGGCATAGAGTACAACAAAGAAAATTGTGAAAAGAACAATCAAAAAGTTAGCAAGTATAATAAGTGTTTTTTTCATGATTTAAGATTTCCAGAGTTTAGAACGAAGCTTTATTATTTCTGAATATAAAGACGAATAATCAGCAGATTCCTTATTTCGAAGTTTTTCAGTCATCTGAGAAAGAGCTTCATATAATGGCGTGATAGCAAGATTTCCGATTACACCTTTCAATGCGTGACAAAGTTCAAAGGACTTCTGTAAATCCTCAGCCTCCAGTGCAGTTCCGAGATCTTCAAACTTTGTGTCTCCCAGGCCCATATTCACAAGCTTCAGATATAAATCTTCTTTTCCAAGACAACGAGCAAGTCCGGTTTCTGTATCTGTACCATTGGCTTTTAAGTCTTCCAGTGTAATCATACGAACCTCGACATTTCCTCAGGTGGAATCGGCTTTGAAAAATAATATCCCTGGATAATATCACAACCAGCTTCTTTAAGAAGATTGAGTTCATCTTCAGTTTCAACACCTTCTGCGACAACAAGTACTCCGAGATTTTTTGCAATATCAAGAACAAGTTCAACAAGTTTCATCTCTTTATTGCCTGGCTGGATATTTCTGATAAATGCCTTATCCATTTTAAGAACATCAATTGGCATAGAGGTAAGCATATTCAGGGAAGAGTAGCCTGAACCAAAATCATCCATTTCAACTTTATGTCCAAGTGAACGAAGATTTTTTACAACTTCGATGATATGCTTTGAATCAGCGGTATAAGCAGACTCAGTAATTTCTAACATGTATTCAGAAGCAGACAGTCCGTTTTCTTTTACAATTTTAGTTATAAAATCTGTCATGTCAGGTGCTGCAATATCTACACGAGAAACATTTACTGAAACCGGAATTGTAACGCCAAGCTCTTTTTTCCATGCAGCTATCTGACGGGCAGCTTCTTCCCAGACATAACGATCAAGTTTTGTAACAAGTCCGTTCTCTTCAAAAAGAGGAATAAATAAGTCAGGACGAACAAAACCAAGTTCAGGATGCACCCATCTTACAAGAGCTTCTGCGCTGCATAAAACAGGCTTATCACCTTTAATATTAAACTTTGGCTGATAGTTTACCTTGAACTGTTTCTGCTCGATAGCAGCTTCAAAATCCTGCAAAAGGTGAGCATCAAAAACTTCTTTTTCGGACATCTTATCATCATAAATACAGATATCGCTGTTGCCGGAAGTTTTACTGCGCAGGGAATTACAGGCCTGTACCGCGTGATCAAAACGCTGAAGCATTGTAAAGCTGTGTTTTTCATCAGTATAAACACCAAGTCTTAAACGGGTTTCAGAAGGTTTTAGAAGAGATGATAGAGCTTCATTTATCTTATCAAGAAAAATACCATAATCATTCTGATGAGGAACATAAAGGTAAAAATAATCTGCTTCATTGCGGCCGGCAATACCACCAGTTTTCAGAAGAACTTTACGTATACCATCTGCCATTGCATTCAAAACTTCATCACCAAAATTGCGACCTTTCAACTGATTCAAGAGATGGAAGCGTGTAAAGTTTATAACAATTGCATCCATTACAGTATCAGGGAAACGCTGATCAAACTGTGAAGCATATTCAAAAAAAAATTCAGGACTGTAGAGAAGTGTAAGTTTATCAAATTCTGTAGCGTGAATTATTTTTGAATTTTCAAATAACTGAATTGAATGGCGGACTCGAGCGAGAATAACCTCAGGTAAATCATAAGGCTTTGTAAGAAAATCTGCTGCACCAAGTTTAAGACTTTCTATTTCACTGGATTTTTCAGAGGTTAGAACAATAACAGGAATATCTGTGATTGAACCTTCTTCCTTCATGGTTTTCAAAACTTCATAACCATCAAGAACAGGCATAAGAAGATCCAGCAGAACTAAAGAAAGATTATCACCATAGGTATGAATCTTTTCTAGAGCTTCTTTACCGTCTGAAGCAAAAATCACCTTATACTCTGTTTCGATTATATTGCCAAGAAGTTCGCGATTCAGAGCTTCATCATCAACGATAAGAACGGTTCTTTTAAAGTCCTGCATTTCGCATAATTTGTTATCATCTCTCATATCTATTTATTATATAACAGATTATTGGATAAAGCGATTTTTTTTAATTCTGGATTATTATTTTAGTAAACTTTAATAATACTAAATTATTTTATTATATTTTAATTTTTCTATTGAACAAAGAATTATTTTTATATAAACTCATGATATGATTGAATTAACTTTATCACAGTTATTAAGAGAAAAGACTAACAATAACCCGGTTCAGGAATTCATGGTATATGCAGACCGTGATCTTCGTTTTACTTATGCACAGTTTGATAAGCGTGTTGATGATCTGGCTTGTGGTCTATATGCAATAGGAGTTAGAAAGGGCGATAATGTAGGTATCTGGGCAACTAATGTTCCGGACTGGCTTACATATATGTTTGCCTGTGCACGTCTTGGAGCTGTTGCCGTTACAGTAAATACAAGCTACAAGCTTCATGAATTGGAATATCTTGTAAAGCAGGCTGACCTTACAACTCTTTGTCTTACAGACGGTGTAAAGGATTCAAACTATGTTCAGATGATTAAACAGCTTGTTCCTGAGCTCGACGAATATGAGCGCGGCTGTCTTAAGTCTGCACGTTTCCCATGCCTTAAAAATGTTGTTTTCATGGGACCAGAAAAGTACCGCGGACTTTATTCTACACCAGAATTGCTCTTGCTTGGTCAGCATGTTGATATTGAAATCATTCACAAAATTGAATCGGAAGTTACTCCAGATGATGTTGTAAACATGCAGTATACATCTGGTACAACAGGATTCCCTAAAGGAGTTATGCTTACTAGCCGCAACATTATCAATGATGGTTTCATTATTGGTGAAAGAATGCGCTATACAGAAAAAGATAAGCTTTGTCTTGTTGTTCCTCTTTTCCATTGTTTTGGAATTGTACTTGGTGTTATGGCAGTTTTAACTCACGGTGGTACACATGTACTGCTCGAAAGTTTTGATCCGCTTGTAGCTCTTGCTTCAATTCAGAAAGAGAAGTGTACTTCGCTTTATGGTGTTCCTACAATGTTTATTGCAGAGTTGAATCATCCGATGTTCAATATGTTTGATTTAACATCTCTCCGTACAGGAATTATGGCTGGTTCTGGTGTTCCAGTTGAACTGATGAAGCGTGTAAATGATGTTATGCACATGCCGGAAATTACTTCAGTTTACGGTCTTACAGAATCAAGTCCAGGAATGACTCAGAGTCACTGGGATGACAGCCTTGAAGTACGTGCTACAACAGTTGGTGATGCTTTTGATGGAATTGACGTAAAGGTTCTTGATCCTGAAACAGGTAAAGAATGTCCTGTTGGAGTACAGGGTGAAATGTGCTGTAAGGGCTGGAATGTAATGAAAGGTTATTACAAGATGCCTGAAGCTACAGCTGAGACAATTGATGCTAACGGTTACCTCCACAGTGGTGACCTTGGAATTAAAGACGAAAACGGAAATTATAAAATCACTGGTCGAATTAAGGATATGATTATCCGCGGTGGTGAAAATATTTATCCTCGCGAAATTGAAGAGTTCCTTATCCAGATACCTGAAATTAAAGATATTCAGGTAGCTGCAGTAAAGAGTGAACGCTATGGTGAAATCACAGGTGCCTTCATAATCCTCCATGAAGGAAAAACTCTTACAGAGCAGGATGTAATTGAGTTCTGCCGCGACAAGCTTTCTAAGTTCAAGTGGCCTCAGCTTGTTATGTTTATGGAGGAATTCCCTATGACAGGTTCTGGAAAAATCCAGAAGTTCAAGCTTACAGAAATCGGTACAAAGTATCGAAGGGAAGTATTAAAAGTAGAAGACTAGAGTAGTTTCCCTATCATCATTAAAAATATTATTTTTTTCTCACAAATACTTTTATTTTTTTCGTAATAGTAGTACTATCACAAGGATGCTCAAAATACGATAGGATAAAAGTTATGTGGAAATATATTCTTAAACGAATACTCCTCGCTTTATTTACCGTTCTCTTTATCTGTGTTATTACTTTTGCTTTGATGAATGCCATTCCTGGCGGACCTTTCAACAAAGAGAAGGCCTTAAGCGAGGCTACAATTGCATCTTTGAATGCACGCTACAATCTTGATAAACCACTTTATGTTCAGTTTATTTTGTACATGAAAAATCTTCTTCACGGAGATTTTGGTGTAAGTCTTAAAAATGGAAGGGAAATTAAAGAAATCATCAGTGAATCTTTCCCTGTATCATGCAGACTTGGTCTTTCTGCTGTAATAGTTGCCCTTATTCTTGGAACTATTTTTGGAAGTCTTGCTGCCCTTATGCGCAATAAGTGGCCTGACCGTTTAATCATCTTTTTTTCAACTCTGTTTACAGCCGTTCCAAGCTTCGTTCTTGCAACCTTACTTCTTTTAGTTTTCAGTATTAAACTCGGCTGGATTCCAGTATGGTCAGCAGAACATACAAACTATTTACTGCCTGTAATTGCTCTTGCAGCATATCCAATGGCCTATACAACGCGACTTGCTAAAACAAGTATGCTCGATGCACTCAGTCAGGATTATATCCGAACTGCAAAGGCAAAGGGCGTTTCTAAGTATAAGGTGATTTTTAAGCATGCCCTCAGAAACTCGCTACTTCCAATCATCACTTATGCAGGACCGGAAATTGCATACATCATTACCGGCTCTATGGTTGTTGAAACTGTATTTACAGTTGGTGGAATCGGTTCAAAGTTTGTTAGTGCAATCACTAACCGTGACTATACAATGATTATGGCTACAACTATCTTCCTTGCCACTCTCATGGTTGTCGCAAATGTTATTTGTGATCTGCTGTACAAGGTAGTAGATCCTAGAATTAAATACGAATAAGGCAGGAAGGTAATATGACTACTTTTGATGTAAATAAAACACCGGAAAAAATGGCTATGAGCCTTCAGCTTGATTTAAAGAAATTTGAGAAGGCTACTGATGAAGAAAAAAAGCAGCAGGATGTAATGAGCGAAAGTACAACCTTTTTTAAGGATGGTATGAGAAAGCTCTTTAAGAATCCGCTTGCTGTTGCAAGTATAATTATTCTTGCTTTTATTTTTGTAACAATTACAGTTGCACCACATATCGTACCTTACAGCTATGAAGAAATTCTTTCTGTTGAAGGAAAACGCGATAAGGGAGCAAAAAATCTAAGACCATTTGAATACAGTAAAGCTGAACAGGCTTATATTGAAAAGGGCAATTTCCGTTTTCCACATATTTTTGGAACAGACGAGCAGTGCCGCGACTATTTTATCCGTGTAATTTACGGAACAAGAGTTTCTCTTGTAGTAGGCTTTTTTGCCAGCATTATCGTTCTTTTAATTGGAATTATTTACGGAAGTATTTCAGGTTATGCAGGAGGAAAGGTCGATCTGATAATGATGCGAATAGTCGACATAATCTATTCGCTGCCGGATATGCTGGTAATCATTCTTCTTTCAGTTGTTCTTTCTAACGTTCTTCAGTTTAAGCCGGATTCATTCCTTGCAGGAATGGGTTCTAATATGGTTTCACTTTTCATTGTATTCGGACTTCTTTACTGGGTAGGTATGGCACGCCTTATCCGCGCTCAGATTCTTTCAATTAAAGAAAATGAATATATTCTGGCAGCACGCTCAATCGGAGCTAAGCCCGGACATATTATCAGAAAGCACATTATTCCTAACTGTCTTTCTGTAATCATTATTTCTACAGCACTTCAGATTCCTTCTGCAATCTTTACAGAAAGCTATCTGAGTTTTGTTGGTCTTGGTGTTCAGGCTCCAATGCCTTCTCTTGGTTCACTTGCTAACTCGGCACGTGGTGGTCTTCAGAGCTATCCGTATAAGCTTGTATTCCCTGCAATTATGATTTGTCTTATTGTTTTAAGTCTGAATCTTTTAGGTGATGGCCTGCGTGATGCCTTTGACCCTAAATTGAAAAAGTAGGCGGTATTGTATGAGCGATGTTTTATTAAGAGTAGATGATTTACACACAGCTTTTACAACCGACAATGGTGAAGTTCAGGCTGTAAACGGAATTTCTTTTGATTTGAATCCTGGTGAGATTCTGGGTATTGTAGGTGAGTCTGGATCTGGAAAAAGTGTTACTGCTTATTCTATTATGCAGATTCTTGCCGGTAACGGTTATGTAAAAAGCGGAAATGTTTTTTATAAAGGTAAGGATATTCTGAAATTTTCTTCTGATGAAATGAAGAGCTTCAGAGGTAAGTGCTGTTCTATTATTTTCCAGGATCCTATGACAAGCTTGAACCCGGTATTTACTATCGGTAATCAATTGAAAGAGGCTATTAAGCTTCATACAGACAAGCGCGGTGCGGAACTTAATAGCCGTGCCATTGAGATGCTGGAGCTTGTTGGAATTAACGAGCCTGAGCGCCGTCTCAAGCAGTATCCGTTTGAGCTTTCGGGCGGTATGAGACAGCGCGTAATGATTGCTATGGCCTTAGCTTGTGAGCCGGACATTCTTATTGCCGACGAACCGACTACCGCCCTCGACGTAACAATCCAGGCACAGATTCTTGAAGAGATTCAGAAACTTCAGAAGAAGATGGGAATGGCTGTAATTCTCGTAACTCACGACCTTGGTGTTATTGCAAATCTTTGTGATGATATTATCGTAATGTACGGCGGTAAGGTTTGTGAACGCGGAACTGCCGATGAAATCTTCTACAACTCTAAGCACGAATATACAAAAGGTCTTTTAAAATCAATTCCAAATACAACTAATATGAATCAAAAGCTGGAACCGATTTCCGGTACTCCAATCAATCTTTTGAATCTTCCAAAAGGCTGTTCATTCTGTACACGCTGTAAGAACGCAATGAAGATTTGTCTTGAAGAGCCTCCTGAGGAACTCTTTATCAATGATAATCATATTGCTTCATGCTGGATGAATGTAAAAGAAGCAGCAGAAAAATTAACAGCTAAGGAGGTTCAATAATGAGCGCTGATATTATTAAACCGAATAATACTCCAATTCTTGAAGTTCAGAACCTCAAAAAATATTTCCCTGTTCGTTCTGGTTTTAAGAAACTTACTCTTAAAGCTGTAGACGGAGTTTCATTCACAATCAACCGTGGAGAAACACTTGGTCTGGTAGGTGAGTCTGGATGTGGAAAAACTACTGTAGGACGCACACTTCTTCAGCTTTATAAACCAACTGATGGAAAAGTTATTTTTGATGGACAGGAAGTAACTGATAAAAACATTAATGATATCCGTAAGAAAATGCAGATGGTTTTCCAGGATCCTTATTCTTCTTTGAATCCACGCATGACTGTAGAAGATATCATTGGTGAGCCACTGGATGTTCATCATCTTTATTCAAGCAAGGCTGAACGCCGTGAAAAGATTCTTCATCTTATGGAACTTGTAGGCTTGAACTCTGAACACGCAACCCGTTATGCACACGAGTTCTCTGGTGGTCAGAGACAGCGTATCGGTATTGCCCGAGCTCTTTCTGTAAAGCCCGACTTTATTGTCTGCGACGAACCAGTATCAGCTCTCGACGTTTCTATTCAGGCCCAGATCATCAATATGTTTGAAGAGCTCCAGGAAAAGCTTGGACTTTCTTATCTTTTCATTGCTCATGACCTTCTTGTTGTTCAGCATATTTCTAAACGAATTGCCGTAATGTATCTTGGTAAGCTTGTAGAGATTGGTGATGCTGATGAGGTTTGTAACAGTCCGATTCATCCATATTCAATCAGTCTTCTTTCTGCTGTTCCTATTCCGGATCCTAAACTGGAACGCAGCAGACAGAGAATTGTTCTTGAAGGTGATGTACCAAGTCCTCTTGCTATGCCTGAAGGCTGTCCATTCAGAACAAGATGTAAATATGCAACAGAGAAGTGTAAGACAGAAATGCCTGCACTTACAGACAGAGGCAACGGACACTTTGCTGCCTGTCACAACAAATAGATAATAAGTTTGCGTTGCAGACTTTATATAAAAAATAATTCAAATGATTTTTTTACAGGAGGAAAACATTTATGAAAAAAACAGCGATAGTATTTGCTGCTGCACTTGTGAGCATTGTATTGCTCGGTTGTGCAAAAAAAGATGCTAAATCTTCTGGAAACAATGCTTCATCTTCAACTGTACCTACAACTGCCCCAGATGCATCTAAACTTGTAAACAAAAATTTTATTGATCCTCTTAAGGACTGGTCTAAGTACGACAACCTTATTAAAGAAATTAAGGCTGAAACAAATTACGAAATTCGTACAAAGAAAATGCACGAAGCAGAAGACATTCTTATGTCTAACTACTGTGTAATTCCTTTGTATTACTACAACGACATTTATCTTCAGAAATCTTATGTAAGCGGAATCTATGCAAACGCATTCGCTACAAAATTCTTTATGTATGCAAAAATGAACAATGGAGCAAAAACACTCCATATCAATCTTGCATCTGAACCAGATTATCTTGACCCTGCATTGAACTCTTCTGTAGACGGTGCTTGTCTTGCTGCAAACTCATTCTCTGGTCTTTATACATATAACGACAAGGGTGTAACAGTTCCAGCTTGTGCAGAAAGCTACAAAGTTTCAAAAGATGGTCTTACATATACTGTAACTCTTAAGAAAGGCCTTAAATGGTCTGATGGTTCTGACCTTACAGCTGCAGACTTTGAATACTCATGGAAACGCGCAGTTTCTCCAGATACAGCAGCTGACTATGAATATATGTTCTCTGGATTTGAAGGTTATGCAGAAGGCAATCTCAATGTAAAAGCTGTAAATGATACAACTCTTGAATTCAAGCTTATTGCACCTTGTGCATACATTGAAGATCTTATGGCATTCCCAACTTTCTATCCAGTTTGCAAGAAGTATGTTGAAGCACACTCAACTCCATCAACTCCTGGAGCATGGTGTACAGAAGCAGGCTTTGTAAGCAACGGTGCTTTCGTTTGTACAGAATGGAAACACGATGTTTCTATGACTTACACAAAGAACCCATACTGGTTTGATGCAGACAAAGTTTCTGTTGAAAAGCTTGAGTTCATGCTTTCTGCTGATGACACTGCAATCTTTGCAGCATACAACGCTGGAAATCTTGATTTTGCTGATGAAGTTGCAAACGACGAAATCGCAAAACTTCTTGAAACAAAGAACCCTGAATTCTATATCGTAGACGAGCTTGGTACTTACTATGTAGCTTTCAATGCTAAGAGTAAGCTTTTCGAAGGAAAAACTGCAGAGCAGGCTGCTTGTATGAGACAGGCATTCTCACTTCTTATCGACCGCGAATACATCTGTGAAAACATTGCACAGACAGGTCAGGTAGCTGCTAACGCATTTATTCCTCTTGGAATGGCAGATGGTAACGGCGGTATCTTTAAATCTGAAGTTTTGAAGCAGGGTTACTATGATCCAAGTGCAATCAATAATAATCAGGCTGAAACAGTAAATAAGGCTCGTCAGCTTCTTATTGCTGCAGGCTTTAAGTTTGATTCAGAAGGAAAACTTTCTTCAGAAACTCCAATTTCTATTGAATATCTCTTGAACCAGAACACAAATCACATTGCAATTGCTGAATCTATCCAGCAGGATCTTTCTGCTGTTGGTATCAAGATGACAATTCAGGTTCAGGACTGGAACGTATTCCTCGAAGAGCGTAAGAACGGAAACTTCGACATTGCTCGTGAAGGCTGGATTGCTGACTTCAACGACCCAATCAACATGCTTGAAATGTGGATTTCTACATCTGGTAACAACGACTGCCAGTTCGGTCGCTAATTCCTGATAGATTGCTTCGTCGCTGACGCTCCTCGCAATTACGAAATACGTCATTGCGAGCCGCAGTCGAAGCAATCTATTTTTATACAACAAACTTTAATTATACTAAATATTTTTATTATTTTTTAACTTTTCTATTGAATTTTTCAATCATATCCTGTAATATTCAAAATATAACGAGGCATATTTATGTCTCAAGGGGTAAATATGAATGAGGAGATAAAGGCTGTAGCAGACCGTTTAATCGGTCTGCGTGAAATTATGGATGTATCAGTTGAAGAAGCTGCAGGTGTTTGCGGTATTTCAATTGACCAGTACAAGAAGTACGAAACAGGCACTGTTGATATTCCAGTTGGTATTCTTCAGTCTATGTCTAAGAAGTACGGTATTGACCTTGGCACTCTTATCTCCGGTAAGGAACCTCATATGCATTCTTACTGCCTGACTAAGAAAGACAAGGGACTTTCTGTAGATCGCCGCAGTGACTATAAATATCAGGCACTTGCTGCTGGTTTCCAGAACAGAAAAGCTGATCCATTTATTGTAACAATTACACCTGAAGAAACCCGTGAGATTCATTTCAATTCTCATCCGGGACATGAGTTTGAATATATGATTGAAGGCTCAATGAAGCTCGTGATAGATGGTAAAGAAATGACTCTGGAAGAGGGAGACAGTGTGTACTTTGATGCAACTAAACAGCACGGTATGCAGGCTCTAAATGATAAAAAGGCTAAGTTTCTGGCTATCATAATTTAGAATATTTACGTCATTGCAAGCCGAAGGCGAAGCAATCCATTAAAAAGATTGCTTCGTCGCTTCACTTCTCGCAATGACGAAGGGATTATACATGTTAGAAGATTTTCTTGAGAAGACAGAGTTTAAAGATTACAACGACTTTTTTGCAAACTACAAAATAAAGGTACCTGAGAACTTCAACTTCGGTTATGACGTTGTTGATGTTCTTGCAAAGCGCACACCGGATGCAACAGCATTTATCTGGTGCAACGATAACGACGAAGAGCTCCGCATGACTTTCGGCGAGCTCAAGGAACGCACAGACAAAGCAGCTGCTTATTTCCGCAGTATTGGAATTAAACGCGGTGACTTTGTTATGCTGATCCTTCAGCGCCGCTACGAGTTCTGGATTTCTATTGTAGCACTTCACAAAATTGGTGCATCAGTAATTCCAGCAACTCACATGCTCACAAAAGAAGATATCGTTTTCCGCTGTAACGCAGCTTACATTAAAGCAGTTGTTGCTGTAGACCATCGTGAGCTTTTCACATACATCGAAGATGCTCAGAAGGAATGTCCATCTCTTAAGACTTTAGTTGCAGTTCCTCCTTTCGGACTTGATAAAGGCATGAGCGAAGAGTTCAAGGCAAAGCATCCAAGCTGGCTCGACTTTACAGAGGGCTATCTCAACGTAAGTGCATCAGCATTGGCAGACTTCCATGCGCTCAAACGAGAAGACATCAGCAAGAACGATGACATTCTTCTTGCATACTTTACATCTGGAACTACAAGCCATCCAAAACTGGTTTCTCATAACTTCCTTTATCCGCTCGGACACATTGTAACTGCAAGCTACTGGCAGCAGGTACAGAAGGGCGGTCTCCACCTTACAGTTGCAGATACTGGCTGGGGTAAGGCAGTATGGGGTAAACTCTATGGTCAGTGGATAGCAGAATGTTCTGTATTCATTTATGACTATCATGATAAGTTCAAGCCAATCGATCTTATCAAGCAGATTGAAAAGCATCACATTACTTCTTTCTGTGCGCCACCTACAATCTACCGCTTCCTTATCCAGGAAGATTTGAGTCAGTATGATTTCTCAAGCTGTCTGCACTGGTCAACAGCAGGTGAACCTCTTTCAGAAGAAGTATTCAACAAATGGAAGGAAATCACTGGAAAAGAGATCCGCGAAGGTTTTGGTCAGACTGAAACTACGTTGTCTCTCTTCAACTATGGCAACGAAAAGATAAAACCGGGCAGTCTTGGTAAGCCAGCTCCATATTACAACGTTACTTTGATTGATGAGGAAGGCAACGAAGTAGAAGACGGTGAAGTTGGTGAAATAGTAGTTGATATGAAAAACGGCAACTTCCCTGGCTTGTTCATGGAATACTTTGGAGATCCTGTAAAAACTAAGTCTGTTATGCACGACGGCTACTATCATACTTCTGATAACGCCTGGCGTGATGAAGACGGATATTTCTGGTTCACTGGACGTAATGATGACGTAATCAAATGTTCCGGTTACCGCATCGGTACTTTTGAAGTTGAATCTGTTCTTATGCAGCATCCGGCTGTTGTTGAATGTGCCGTAACAGCAGCTCCAGACCCGGTACGTGGTCAGGTTGTTAAAGCAACAATCGTTCTTGCAAAGGACTACACTCCAAGTGACGAGCTTGTAAAAGACATCCAGAACTTTGTAAAGAAAACTACAGCACCATATAAATACCCGAGAATTGTAGAGTTCAGAGACAGTCTGCCTAAGACAATTTCTGGAAAGATCATGCGAAAAGACATAAAATAGATGCTAAAACGAGTTCAGCATAACATTTTCACCCAACACTAAATATTAGATGTCATTCCCGCGCTTGACGCGGGAATCTTTTTTTAACATTATATGGATTATGGAAAAACTATTTGAAATAAACGTTCACATTACAGGCTTTAATCAAGTAAAAAGTCCAGAAATGACTGTAAACTTTATCAGCTTTGACGGTTATTGCGATACACCTTTTTTTAAGGGAACAATAATAGAAGGCGGTGTAGATACTCAGAAATTTGAAACAGGAAAAGACGGAACTTTAAGCGCCCGCTACATTCTCAAAGGAAAAGATAACAAAGACAAAGATACTTTTATCTTTATCGAAAATAATGGAATCTGCAAACCGGATGGTACAGTTACTACAGTTCCGTGCATAATTACTGATAACGAAAAGCTCCGGCCGATTTTTGCGGGTAAGCTTTCTGGGAAAGTTGTTGGTGTAGATACACCGGAACATGACAGAATCATCATTGAAATTTATAAGGACTAAATGAATTATCCTTCAATTTCTAAAAAGACATTTTTTCTTCTGATTTTTCAGGTAATTCTTCTGCTTTCTGTTTTAACGTCTTATATCGTTTATTCATATAATTCGTACATTCAGGGAATCAAACAAACGGCAGATAATTACCTTAAGCTTTATACAAAAGACCTTCAGTCAAAAATCAATAATGCAGATAAGGTTCTTGAACGTATTGCTTACGACAGCACAGACTATCTTATTCTTCAAAGTGAAAAACCGGAAGAACGGTATTATGCCTCAGCAAGAATCAAACAACTGCTAACAACATCTCTTGCCTTTGATGAAGCAATTGATTTTATAGTTGTAGGGGAATCAATTTATAAAACCTTTCTGATGGCAGAAACCTCAGGTACATCATACAGCACAAAAGAAGATATAAAAGAATTTATTCTTTCTGCAGCAGACCAGCAGCGCATCAAATCAGTATGGAATATCAAAAACTTTAACGGTACTGAATACGTTTATAAAATGTTTGTCTGGCAGGGGCGTGCAATAAGTATTTTTATTTCTGCTGAAAAGTTTATTGAAATTGATGAAAATCCATCAGACCAGGAAATCTCTTCAACTACAGTTTTAATTCAATCCTGCATAAGCGGAGAAACAATCATTAAGGGTAGCCCCGAAAACATCAACAATAAAAGCATAAAATACGAAACCTACATTGCTTCCGACAATATCCGGGTTACTGCCTACACAAGTCATAAAGCAATTTCACTGCAGATTATGTCATTCGGATATATTCTTCTGCTGATTATCATAATTGCTACATCTTATGCCTTTGTAATGATGCACAGCATCGATAAAAATGTTCTTAAGCCGCTGATTGTAATTAATGACCATATCATCAGCATTCAAAATGGAAATTATAATAAACCGCTTAAGGGTAATTTTAATACCCGTGAATTTGTAACGATTGAAACCAGTTTTAACTCAATGATTGAACAGATTTTAAATCTGAAAATTGAAGGCTATGAACGGCAGCTGGAATTAAATCAGTCTGAACTAAGGGCTATAAAACTCCAGATCCGTCCGCATTTTTTCTTAAACGCATTAACGACAATTTCAAGTTTAAGCAAACAGCATAATGACGCAGCCGTAGAAAAATATATTCAGACCCTTTCGGAAAACATCAGATACATGTTTAAGAGTGGTCTTCATACGGTTTCGCTGCAGGAAGAACTTAGCTTTGTAGAAAGTTATTTTGAAATGCAGGAATTAAAATATCCAGACTGCGTTTTCCATTTTGTGGAATGTAATGAAGCTTTGTATCAATATCAGATTCCACAGATGATAATTCATACAATTATCGAAAACGAATATAAATATGCTGTGAGCGTAGATTCAATGCTTACAATTATCATCAGATGCAGCCTTCAGAATTATAATGGCCGCAATTGTCTTTGCATTGAAATTGAAGATGACGGCAAGGGCTATCCTCAAAATGTAATAGACTCTTTTGAAAATTCAGACAATAATAGCCATACGGTTACTAATGACGGAAAACGCGTAGGTCTTTTAAGCATAAAAAAGATTATGAAGATTATGTATGAGGATGATGATTTATTTACAATCTCTAATATAAGTCCACACGGCTGTCATAATAAAATCATTATTCCGGAAAAGCCTGTTAATGTGATATAGGAAATGTACATGAAAGTTTTAATTGTAGATGATGATATTGCTACTGTTGATGTAATTAAATCTAACATCGAATGGAAAAAACTTGAAGTTGAACATGTTGTTTCTGCGTATAATATTAAGCAGGCAAAAGATTTATTAAATCAAAATGTTTTTGACATTATCATAAGCGATATTGAAATGCCGCAGGGCTCGGGACTTGATTTACTTAAATGGTTCCGTGAACAGAATATGCAGGGGGAATTCCTATTTCTTACCTGTCATGAAAATTTTAATTATGCAAGTGATGCCTTAAAGTTGCATGCTTTTGAATATCTCTTAAAACCATTTAACGTAAACACGATGGAAGAATCCATCAAAAGAATTATCCAGAACATAAAAGAACAGCAGCAGAAAAAGACTAAATATATTTCTGAACTTACAAAGGGCTTTTATCAGCAGCTTACAGCCGGTGCTTTAGATTCTAATCTTTCCGAAGAAGTAAAGAAACGCGGACTAGATATTGATACTGAAGCAGAATACATTGCAATTACCTCAAACATTACAAATACCATGCGCGATCAGCAGAAAATGACTCACAGCATGTTTATTTTTATGATTGAAAACCTGCACAATGAAAATCTGTTTGAAGGAAAATCTGCAGGAAACATTATATGCAGTCAGTATAACCGTGGATTTTTTGTAGAATCCATCTGTAAAAGAAGCGAATCCGGTAACCTTACAGATGCCGTAAAAAAACTGATTTCAGAAATCAAAAAGACTCTTTCTGTAAATATTACTGTTTGTATTGGTGAGCCCTGCAAACTTAGTGAAATCAGCAATATTTATAATCATCATATTGAATTACTAAAATCAAATGTCTCTTATACAGACAGCTTCTTTTATGAATATCAGATTGAAGATAATAAGGCCAATACTTCTAAAGTAATTGATATTGGTGAGTTCCAGGAATATTTTCTGGAAAAAGAAAAACTTAAAATCATGAGCAGCATCAAAAACATTCTCTATAAAAAGATGGAAGATAAAACTTTGAATGAAATGATGCTCTATACTTTGCGACAGGAATTGAACCAGTGTGTTTTTAAATGCTTTGCAACTTATGATATCAAGGCAGACGGTTTTATGACCCGGCCGGAAGATATTGATTTAAGCGTTCAGGCAATTGAATCTACATCAAATATGATTAAGTGGGTAAGCTATCTTGTAGACTGCTATATCGAAACTCTGGAAACAAATTTGAACCGCGATACTGATGTAGAAAAAATCAACAGATTTATAAAAGAGCATTACAGTGAAAATATCGGCCGCAACGAAATTGCTGATTTTATTCACCTTGCACCGGAATACGTTTCTAAGCTTTATAAGAAAAAAACAGGCATCACTATAAAAGATTATCTAAATGAATACAGAGTAGAACAGGCTAAACTTTTACTTCAAAATAATGCGCTTCGTGTCAGTGATATTTCAGATATGGTTGGCTTTGAAAACTTTACTTACTTTTCTACGATTTTCAAAAAATATACACAGATGTCGCCGAACGAATATCGAAAGTCTCAAAATTTAAAATAATTATCCTATTTTTTAAGGAATCAGGAAAAAAGCTCGTATATCATACATCATAGACATTCATATCAGGAGGTTTATTATGAAAAAGTCTATGAAGGCTGCAATCTGTACAGCCTGTATCACTCTTATGGCATCTGTATTTGCAGGATGTTCTAAAGGGGAAGGAAAACTATCTTCTTCAAAAAAATATGAACAGGTAACTTACGCATACTGTGTATTTACAAATGTTCCTGCAGAAAAGGATCTTGATGTAGTTGAAGAACAGATTAACAAAATTACACGAGAAAAGATTGGTGTAGAAGTAACTCTGCTTCCAATTTCAATTGCTGAATACAATAACAAGGTAAGCCTTGCTCTGCAGGGTGGAGAAAAAATTGATATCTTCCAGTCACTCGGAAATTTTGGAACCTGTGTTTCAAGTGAAATGACTTATGATATCACAGACCTTCTTGAAAAATATGGAAAAGAAACAAAAGAGCTCCAAGGTGAACAGTGGCTTAACAGCTGTTCTTCTAACGGCCGTATTTATGGTATTCCAACATATAAACCTGTAGCCCTTACTCCAATGCTCATTTACAGAAAAGACATTGCTCAGGAAATGGGCCTTGATATGACAAAGGTTAATTCTCTTGATGATGTAACTGAAGTTCTTGCAAAGGTTAAAAAGGCATATCCAACTATGATACCTTTGAGCCCAACACAGTCTGGAACAATCGGTACAGAACTTACAATGCAAAAAATCGATTATCTTAATGATGATTTCTATTCACCAGTTGGAGTTATCATTGGAGACAGCTTTAAGGTTCAGGATCTTTATTCAACAAAAGAATTCAAAAAAATCTGTGACTTTGCCTATAACCTTCAAAAAAACAATCTGATTATGAAGGACGCTGCAACAACAACAAGTATGGCAGCAGATACAATGAGTTCTGGAAACTACTTTGCTTATATCGCTTCTTACAGCTATCCGGAAGAAGATACAGCTGCAAGCCTTCAGTCACAGTTCAGCCAGTATCCAATCGGAGCTAAGATCATTGGTGATGCATATCTTTCTACAACAGACTTGAACGCCGTAAGCTGGATGATTGCTTCTACAACAAAAGTTCCAGAAGCAGCAATGAAGTTCCTTAATCTTACATTCACAGACAAAGATGTTATCAACTCTTTGATTTACGGTGTAGAAGGTCGTGACTATGTTCTTGAAAATGGTTTTGTAAGCTATCCAGAAGGACAGACTGCATTTACAGTTCCTTACTCAGCACAGTTGAGCTGCGGTACTCTCGGTAACTTCTTTATGATGTATACAACTGCAGGTACAGATCCAGCTTCTCTTGAATGGGAGCTTGAACAGAACAAGGTTGCACCAACATCTCCAGCAATGGGCTTTACATTCGATTCTTCAAAATTGAAAACACAGTACACTGCTGTAAAGAACGTAATCGCCCAGTACCTTCCAGGTCTTATCTGTGGTTCACTTAATCCAGATACAGAAATCACAAAATTCATCAACGCATTGAATGACGCAGGTTACAAAGAAATTCTTGCAGAAAAACAGAAGCAGCTTGATGCATGGGTAGTGGAGAATAAATAAACATGAAGACAATAAAGACAGTTAAAACAAGCAGCAGACTTTCGGATACACTCCCAATTCTGCTGATTGCATTGCCTGGTATAATCTATCTTATCATAAACAATTATATACCAATGGCAGGACTATTTTTGGCTTTCAAAAAATTCAGCTATTTGAAAGGTATATTTGGAAGTGACTGGTGTGGATTTGATAACTTCAGATTTCTTTTTCAGACCAAAGACGCATGGATTATGACCCGCAATACACTTTTGTATAATGCTGCCTTTATTGTCCTTGGTACTGTACTTTCAATTTTTATTGCAATTTTGATGTGCGAGCTTGGAGAAAGACTTAGAGTAAAGTTCTTTCAGTCTATACTCCTTTTGCCAAATCTTTTGTCTTGGGTTGTAATAAGCTTTATCGTATTTGCTTTTTTGAATGCAGATACCGGCTTTATAAATAATACAATTCTTCCAAAGCTCGGCATCCAACCGATTTCCTGGTACAGTACTCCGGGAGCCTGGCCGGTGGTTCTTACCTTTGTATATCTTTGGAAGAACCTTGGCTACCAGTCGGTAGTTTATATGGCAAGTATTGCTGGAATTGATAAGTCTATTTATGAAGCTGCAACTATTGATGGAGCAGGTAAGGTTAAACAGATTTTTACAATTACTTTGCCAATGCTTAAGCCTACAATCATTATGCTTGTGCTTATGTCTATCGGAAGAATCTTCTTCTCGGACTTTGGTTTGTTCTATCAGGTTCCACAGAACTCTGGAGCAATTTTCAGTACAACACAGACAATTGATACTTACGTTTACCGTGGTCTTATGGAACTCAACGATGTAGGTATGTCTGCCGCTGCAGGCTTCTATCAGTCGATTGTAGGTTTTGTTCTTGTACTGATTGCAAATCACATTGTCAGAAAAGTTGACAATGAAAATGCTTTGTTCTAAGTGAGGTTTGATTATGGTCGAAAGTAAAAGCTTTAATAATATAACCACAGCAATTTTAGGAATTATTGTTGCCATAACCTTATTACCTTTAATTCTTATTGTGATTGCTTCATTCAGTGCAGAAAGCGCATTGATCCAGAACGGATACAGTTATTTTCCAAAGGCGCTAAGCCTTGATGCCTATTACTACATGGTAAAGCAGGGAGTAACAATCCTGCGCTCTTATGGAGTAGCAATTTTTGTAACTGTAGCAGGTACAGTTACCGGTGTAATTCTTACAACAATGCTTGCATATGCAATTTCTAGAAAGTCGTTTAAGTACAGAAATGCGCTGGCATTCTTTGTATTTTTCACAATGCTTTTTAATGGCGGAATTGTTCCTTCATACATTATGTGGACACGCTTTTTCCACATCAAAAATACAATGTGGGCTCTTATAATTCCAAACTATCTGATTTCTGCCTTCAATGTAATTCTGGTTAAGAACTATTTTAATAACAGTATTCCGGAATCTTTGATTGAATCAGCAAAAATAGATGGAGCTGGAGAATTAAGAATCTTTGTTCAGATTATGTTCCCGCTAGCAACTCCTGCAATTGTAACAATCTCATTGTTCTCAGGACTCTGCTACTGGAATGACTGGACCAACGGTTTGTATTACATCAGCAACGAAAAGTTCTACACAATTCAAATGCTTCTTATGAAGATTATGAACAACATTCAGGCTCTTCGTGCAAATACAAATTCTTCTTTACTCGGTACAGGTACAGTTGAACTGCCGGGTACATCAATTCGAATGGCAATGGCAGTTGTTGGAATTCTTCCGATTCTGATTATTTATCCATTCGCTCAAAAACATATCATCAGAGGCATCGTAGTTGGTGCTGTTAAGGGGTAATTAATGTCTGTATATAAATGTGAATTCTATGCGATGAGTTTTAGTCGCAAAGTACCTTTTGTTGTTGTAAGCCCTAATGACTTACCACAAGTTATTATGCCGCAGAGCAAAAGATTCAACAGAAAGCCAAAAACTGTTCTTCTGTTAAATGGCTATAGTTCAAGCGAAGGCGACTGGGTATTCAATACTCCGTTACCGGCCCTTGCAGTTAAATACAATGTAAATTTTGTTGTACCTGCAGGAGAAAATTCTTTTTATCTGAATCAGAAAAGCAGCACAAGAAAATATGCTGATTACGTGGGCTTTGAATTGCTGCAGTTCTGTAATAAAGCATTTGGCTTTGATATCAGCCGCGAAAATACAATTGTAGCCGGCTTAAGCATGGGCGGCTTTGGAGCATTACATACCGGCCTTGCTTATACAGATAAGTTCAGTAAGATTATTGCGCTTTCTTCTGCACTTATAATTCATAACATCAAAAATATTAAACCTGGCTTTCAGGATATGATTTCTTCTTATGAATATTATGATGATGTTTTTGGACCACTTGATGAATTAGAAGCAAGCGAAAAAAATCCAGAAACACTTATCCGTAATTGTCTTGAAAAAAATATCCAGATGCCGGAAATCTATATGGCAATTGGAACTGAAGATTTCCTTTATAAAGAAAATCAGCTTTTCCGACAGTTTTTGACAGATAACAAAGTTCCTTTTACTTATAAAGAAGAACCTGGAATCCACGATTATTCTTTCTGGAATAAACATTTAGATTTAGGCTTGGAGTGGGCTTTAGGAAATGAAGAATAAAGAAGTAATTCAAAAAATTTTAGACTATCATCCTTATGTTGAAAATTATGAAGGATGTGACGGATATAAAAGTGGAAGCGGTGAAGACGAGTGCACAGGAGTTGCAGTTGCACTTGTTCCAACTTTAAATGTTTTGCAGAAGGCAGCAGAGGCTGGCTGTAATCTTGTTCTGGTTCATGAACCAACAAATTACGAAGGCCCTGATTATGCAGAATGGAAAGAAGATTATTCAAATCAGATTTATGATATGAAATATAAGATGATCAATGAAAATCATCTTACAATTTACCGCGATCACGACCATATGCATTTTCATAATCCAGACAGTATTTTTACCGGAGTAATGAAAGAGCTTGGCTGGTTAGACTACTATCAGAATCCTGATGGAAAGCAGTTGTTCTATTATCCGTTTAAACTACCTGAAACTACAGTTGGTAAGATTGCAGATCATCTTAAGGAAAAACTCAATCTTCATACAATCAGAACAATGGGAAATCCGGAAGATGTTGTAAGCAAGGTTGCAATTGTCGGCCACCTTTGTCCTAACTGTTTCAGTACAGAAGGTATAAAAGAAGACGGTTACTTCCATTCTTATTCATCTGATATTATTAAAGCTATGGATAAAGATGGAATTGAAGTTATTATCCCGGGCGAAATTGTAGAATGGACAACAATGGCTTATATTAGAGATGCACTTTATTTTGGCCGAAAAAAAGCCTGCCTGAATATCGGACATTTTAATATGGAAGAGCTTGGCATGAAGGATTTTGCAAAAGTTATTGATAAACTTTTAGATAGTAAAATCCAAGTGCAGTATATTCCAACTGAGGATAATTACAAATATATCTAAAAAAAGGAGCAAACAGAAAATGAATTTTCAGCTGCTTGAAAATATAAATCTTTCTCAAATTGATGAAGATGTTCCGCAGGAATGTATTAAACGTACTGAGCTTGCGATTAAAGAATTACAACTGTTTTTTGCAAACAACGAAAAGCTTCAAAAAAAGGAACGTATAATAATTGGTCTTTGCGGAGGCTCAGGCAGCGGAAAGTCTGTTATGGCAGAGTTGCTCTGTAAGCTTTTTAATGGAGCAGGGCTGAAAACCATTATCATGACCGGTGATAATGTTCCCCGCAGAATTCCAAGATTAAATGATTCTGAACGGCTGACACTTTTCAGAAGTGCAGGAACAAAGGCACTTGTTAGTCTAGGTTTATATACTGAAGAGGTTCGGGAAAAATTAGACCGCTGGATGAAAGATTTTACAGATGCTTCTTATGATTATGTCAAAGAAAATCCGTGGTTCGAACATTATTTAGCAGCCGGAAAAAATGCCTTGGAAAATTATCTTGGAAGTCCTCTTGAGCAGGATTTTGATTACTGCAATGAAATTCTTGAATCATTTAAGCAGGGGAAAAATCAGGTGTGGCTAAAAAACCTTGGCCGCGAAGAAGATTCACTTTGTTATGAAAAAGCTGATTTCAGCGACAAGGATATAATGATTCTTGAATGGACACATGCAAACAGTGATTTTGTAAAAGGTGTTGATATTCCGATTTTCCTTGAAAGCACAGTAGAAGAAACTCTGGAATACAGATTGCAGCGCAACCGCGATACTCATATAGCTTCACCATTTTTGATGATGGTTCTCGGAATCGAACAGAATCAGCTGATTGCACAAAAGCCAAAAGCCCTTATAAAAATCAGGAGATTTTAGTTATGGATATAAAACCAATGTTCAATGCTTATCCTGACAGTCTCGGTGGTAAGCTTAGTGATATAGTAAAACTTTTCAGTGATTATAATTTTTCAAAAGCATTTTCTTCTTTTTATATTCTGCCAAGCCTTTTTAAAAGTGATTTAGACAGAGGATTTTGTGTTGTAAGTTATGATTTGAATAAAGAACTTGCAGATGAAAAAGATCTTGAAAAACTCCGCTCACTTGGAATTAAACTCAAGCTTGATTTTGTTTTAAATCATCTTTCCGCAACTTCACCTCAGTTTTTAGATTTGCTCGAAAAAGGGCAGACTTCTGAATATTCTGATTTCTTTATCAACTGGAATGAGTTCTGGAAAGGCTGTGGACCACTTACAGAAGAAGGCTACATCTCTCCAGATCCAGAACTGATAAAAAATATGTTCTTCAGAAAACCAGGCCTTCCTATTATTATGGTAGAAGATTCTCAGGGAAATAAAACTCCATACTGGAATACTTTTTATCAGAAAGTAACAGAAGAAAATGGAAAGAAAAAATATCTTGGTCAGATTGATTTGAATGTAAACAGCGGTAGGGTCTGGAACTTTTACTGCGAAACCTTGAAAAAACTTTCAGAATATGGAGCAGATATAATCCGTCTTGATGCCTTTGCATACGCAAGTAAAGCAAAAGGAAAACGCAATTTCCTGAATCCTGAAACCTGGGATATTCTTAGCAGAATCAAGGATGAAACAAAGGATTATAATCTTTCGCTTTTACCGGAAATTCATGAAAGCTATGAAAAAGGAATCTACAAGCAGATTAATCAAAAAGGTTATCCGGGATATGATTTCTTTTTGCCAGGGCTTTTGCTTTACTGCATTGAAAAGAAAGATTCTACAGTTTTAGCAGACTGGGCAAATCAGATTCTCAATGAAAAACTGAATCTTGTAAATATGCTTGGCTGCCATGACGGAATCCCGCTTTTGGATTTAAAAGGCCTGATTAGTGATGATGAAATTGAAGAACTGATTGACCTTGTTGTAAACCGCGGTGGTTATGTAAAAAATCTGTATGGACAGAAAAACATTTATTACCAGGTAAATGCAACTTACTACAGCGCACTCGGTGAAGAGAATTCCAAGCTGCTGCTTGCCCGTGCAATTCAACTCTTTATGCCGGAAAAACCTCAAATCTGGTATCTGGATTTGTTTGCCGGTAAAAATGATATTGATGCTGTAAAGCGCGGCGGAGAAGGAGCTCACAAAGAAATCAACAGAACAAATCTTAACTGGACTCAGATTAAAGAAGGACTTAAAAAAACAGTTGTGCAGGAACAGCTCAAGCTTCTTGAACTTCGCAATACACATCCGGCTTTTAATAAAAATGCAGATATTAAAATTGGTTCTAATAAAAATAAATTTTTAATCTCATGGAAATATAACGATCACAAAATAACACTTATTGCAGATTTAGCAGATTACACATACAGGATAGAAAAATGAAAATAGCAGAAGTATTTCAGAACAATATGATTCTCCAGCGCAATAAAGAAGTACTCGTCTGGGGAACAGAAAATGAATATTCAAAAATTGAAGTTAAGCTTAACGGAAAGCTTATCTGTACTCCAGAACTAACGAAAGGTAGTTTTAGTTTTTATATTCCTCCACAGCCGGTAACAGAAAATGCAACCTTAACAATAGGCGATACAATTTTTTCTAATGTTGATTTTGGAGAAGTCTTTGTAGCTTCCGGTCAGAGTAATATGGAGTTTCTTCTTGAATACGAAGAACATTACAGTGAAGAAAAAAATGCTCCTGATGATGAACATCTTAGAATGTACACAGTTGGAAGATATTCATTTGAAGGTGAAAAAGAATTAGGTTATAAATCATGGAATCCGTGGGATAAATGGTATTCCTATACAAAAAAAGACAGAGGATATTTTAGTGCCCCTGCCGCATACTTTGCTAAAGAACTTAGAAAAGAAGGTGTTCCAGTTGGAATCTTAAACTGCAGTTGGGGTGGAACAATTGCCCTTGCATGGCTTAGTGAAAACTGGATAAAAAAAGAACCAGCCTTTGACAGTCAGGTTGAATATGCAAAAAAGCTTGATGCAATAATTGAAGAAAATAATTTGTGGCAGGCAAAGCAGTCCTTCAGACAAAATGCTGCTTCCCAGTCTTCAGAAGAAGGTAATCGCCAGATTATGACAGTTACAACCGAGCCTGTAGAAAACACTTTTGATGCTTTTGATATTCTTCCGTCTGAGTTTAAGGGACACGGAGTAGATCCAGCAGATTTACTTTACCGTGCAAAAGGGGATCCGAATTATCCTGGAGTTTTATTTGGATTGATGCTCAAAAAAATTCTCGGGTATACAGTGCAGGGTGTTCTCTGGTACCAGGGTGAAAGTGATCAGGACCATGCCGGAGATTATGGAAAAATCTTTACAGCGTTAATCAACTGCTGGAGAGAAGAATGGTTCAATGTAAATAAGTATCAGACAAAGCTTCCATTTATATTTGCACAGTTAGCACCGTTTGGTCAGTGGCTGTATAACAAAGGTCATAACTTCCCGGAATTGAGACAGCAGCAATTTGAAGTAAGCCATAATGTACCAGATGTTTATATAATTTCTCTTGGTGATATCGGAAACGTTTATGATATTCACCCGAAAAATAAACTTGATGTTGGACATCGTTTTGCATTAATTGCACAAAAATATATTTATAATAAATCAGTTGATGCAGAGAGCCCTTATATTGATTTTGTGACAAAAGAAAATGACGGCATAAAAATAACTCTCAAAAATGCAGAAGGGCTGTATATTAAGGAACAGGATAATTCCACCTACAACGGATTTTCAAACATTAAAGAAGAATTTGTACCGCCTGTAACTGATAAAATTAATGGCTTAAAAATTCTTTGTGATGGAACTGAACTTAAAGACTGTTCATGCACAATTGAAAATAACAGTCTAATTGTAAAATCAGAAAGTATTTTAAAAGCAAAAAAACTGTCTGTAGAAATAGGGCAGACAGCTTTTTATAAGATTAATCTGTTTAATAAAGCAGGACTCCCTGTATTATCGCAGAGAGTCACAGTTGAATTAAATTAATCTTCAAGATAGTTGTAAATATATCCGAACGGATCTTCTACCATAGTGCAGGTATCACCTAATTCCATCAGAAGACCATTGCTTTCTGCCTTTGTTTCCCATACAGGAAGTGGATTACCATTTGTATCAAGACCATTTGGATTTCCAGTTTTTACAAAGTTCAGCCAGTAGGAACTCATTATTTCTTCAAGCTCATAATCGTATGCTTCGTAATTTTTTGTGTGAGGAATATTTTTATAGGCATAAATTATTTCTCCAGAATGATAGGTTCCAAACTCTTTGTTTTCACGAGAGAAATAATATTCGTAAACAGGCTTTCCCTGTACTTTTACAGTATTAGACCAGCATTCATGAGGATAAGTAAAACAAACAGCAGAGAAAACTTCATTATATATTTCTCTTGCCTGCTTTTTAGTTTTAATTTCTCCATATTGAGAAAGGAAATCATCTGTATTGTCTTTTAAGCTTGGTTCAAGAAGCGAAGCAAGATTATCTTTATTAACTTTTGTAAAATAGGTAAAACCAAAGGCCTCCTGTTTATTAAATCCGTTCAAAAGAGCTTCTTCATGATTTTCACCTTTTTGATAGATTTCAAAAGGAGTCTGTGGAAGAGCATAGCCATCAACACACATTGAATTATTTGCATACTTAGTTTTAATCAATTTCTCAGCTGGAACAGCACGTAATTCTTCAATGTTTTTACAGTTGAATTCTGCTTTTATGTCGTCTCCCATTTTTAATGCTGCTTCCATTTTTCGGAAAGTGTGGGGTGGAGTCTTCTGAATTACAGAAGAGCTTTCTCCAATAGCACGACGGAAATAACCTTTTGTAAGAGGACTAGCACATAAAGCATTTACAGATGATGAACCAGCAGATTCTCCGGCAATTGTAACGTTATCTGCATTACCGCCAAAAGCTGCTATATTATTATGAACCCATTCCAATGCTTTTATCTGATCTAAAAGTCCATAGTTACCTGTTGTTCCGTGTTCAGATTCTGCTGCCAGTTCTTTATCAGCTAAGTATCCGAAAACACCAGTTCTATATGCTATGCTGACAAAAATAATTCCATTTCGTGCAAGATTCTCACCATCATATTTTTCATACCAGCTCTGACCGGACATTAAAGAACCGCCATGAATATAAACAAGAACAGGCCAGCCACCTTCAGGAGCTTTTTCAGAAGGCTTCCATACATTCAGATAAAGGCAATCCTCACTTTGCGGACCATTAAATGTTCTATCTTTTTGAGAATGAGTATAAAGCTGAAATAAAAAGTTATATAAAGCAGATTTCTTTTTCTGCATTGCCATAGGAGCAAAGTGATCTGCTTCTAAAATACCATCCCATGGAATAATATCCTGAGGTTCTTTCCAGCGTAGTTCTCCAACAGGAGGGGCTGCAAATGGAACACCAGCATAAATTTCTATATTTCCATCCTGAGTATAAATTCCTCTTAATTCTCCGCCAGTTACATTTACAACATCAGTTCTTAACTGAACTTTTTGTCCAGTCGGATTTGTCTGCTTGATTGTTGAAGCACATGAAAAGAGTAAAATTATAAGAAAAAATGATGATACAACAGATTTGATTAAACTTTTGCTCATATTTATAGTATATCATTTCTATTTAATTGAATAAAGCGTTGAATAATGCTATCATCAAAAAAAAATCCCGCAGTGATGAACTCCACATCACTTTCCTTGCCTCACGACGGCAACGCGACTTTAGATCCCCGGGTCAAGCCCGAGGATGACATCATTTTTAGGAGTATCTCATGAAAAAAATCATCACAATCTTAGTTTCAATGGTACTTGTTTCCAGCATGATTTTCGCTGCTGGTAAAAAGTCAAAAGACAAGAAAGTTACTGTTGAAATCTGGCACACTTACAATGGTAAGCAGGCTGCTGCCCTTATTGATGCAGCAGACAGATTCAATGCTACACAGTCAAAATATATAGTAGAAGTAAAGAATCAGGATTATGCAGGCTTTACAGACACTGTTTACAATGCTGTAGCAAACGGAATCGGACCTAGCATTATTTTCAACTATGGTACAACTGCTGTAGATTATGCTAACGAAGGTCTTGCTATTGATATCCGCAAATATATCAAGAAAGATAATAAGAAAGGCGACAAGACAATGCAGAACATCATTGATTCTCTTCCAGAAGCAATGAAAACTGATGTACTTGGTTTTGAAGACGGTGGAATCTATTATCTTCCTGGCTGTACAACAGGTCCAGTTTTTTTCTATAACAAAACAATTTTTGAAGAGCTTGGCTTGAATCCTCCAACAAACTGGGATGAACTTGTTGAAGTTTCTAAGACAATCAAAGAAAAGAAAGGTATTCCAGGTTTCCACTCAGATGGTCTTGTAGACAATATCCAGGAATTGATTATGCACAATGGTCTTGGCTATATTGACGTTGCTAACAAGCGCGTAACTTTCTGTGGTCCTAAACTTGAAGAAATCTATCAGTGGTATGCTGATAACTGTAAGAAGGGTTATTTCTCTTTCAACACAATCGGACGTTATTCTTCAGAAGACCTTGCTAACGGTGATATCGCTTCTTTCTCTGGTTCATGTGTAAACGATCAGTACATTCAGATGGTAGAAGGTAAGGGCGAACTTGGAATGGCTAAGTGGATTTCTGGTGATTTCTACACAGCTTGGAACCGTGGTCCTATCTTCCTTCACAGAAATGATGCAGTTGATGAAGGTGCTTACGAATTCGTTAAGTTCTTCCTTAACCGTGAAAACGCTGCTAAGTGGGCAATTGCAAACTCAGCACTTTGTCCTTATGGAACTTCAGCTGATGTTCCTGAATATGTTGCATATTTGAAAAATCTTCCTGCAACTTCAGCTCTTCCATACGTTCAGGCTAACATGGCAGTTTCCGGTTCATTCCCTAATGTAACAGGTTCTGCTGCAGTTCGTAAGATTCTTGAAGAGTACCTCAACTACGTTGTTGATGGAAAGATGACTGCAAAAGAAGCTGTAGCTGCAATCGAAAAGCAGTGTAACGACGCTTTGAACGGCCGATAAAAAATGAAAGTTCGAATAGATAACGTAACAAAGAAATTTGGTCACACAACTGCTGTAAGTAATTTTTCCGCAGAACTTGAGGACGGACATCTGATTTGTCTGCTCGGTCCTTCGGGCTGCGGAAAATCTACTTTGCTAAATATGCTCTGTGGAATTATTCCTGTAACAGAAGGTAAAATCTTTTTTGATGATAAAGATGTTACAGCGCTTCCTCCAGACCAGAGAAACATCGGCATGGTTTTCCAGAACTATGCGCTTTATCCTCATATGACTGTAAGCGAAAACATTTCGTTCCCGCTTGAAGTCCTTAAGGTAAATAAAGAAGAACGTAAGGCAAGGGTAGATGCAATTGCGAAACTTGTTCATGTTGATACTCTTTTGCGACGTTATCCTTCGGAACTCAGTGGTGGTCAGCAGCAGCGCGTTGCTATTGCACGTGCAATGGTAAAAAATCCGGCGCTGCTACTGATGGACGAACCGCTTTCAAATCTTGACGCAAGACTCCGCCTTGAAATGCGCGAAGAAATCCGCCACATTCAGAAGGAAACTGGAGTTACAACAGTTTTTGTAACTCACGATCAGGAAGAAGCCATGTCTATTTCAGACAGCATTCTTTTAATGAAAGACGGCCTTTTAATTCAAAGCGGACTGTGTCAGGAACTTTATAAAAATCCAAACTGTTTGTTTGTTGCAGAGTTCTTAGGAAATCCTCCGGCAAATAAACTTGTTGAAGATCAGAAAATTACAGCAATCCGTCCGGAAAGCTTCTACCTTGATGACAATGGTACAGAAGCTGAAATCCTTGCCATCAGTGAAATGGGAAAGGATCAGATTGTAACTCTTTCATACCGTGGCAATACAGTTCGTGCCATTTTGAATCTTGAAGATGAAAGCATTACAACAGGTTCAAAAATAAAAGTAAGCCTTAAAGAAAAAGGAGTCTTTTATTTTGATAATCAGGGAAGGAGACTGTAGTGAAGTATTCACCAGAACGCCATAAGCGTTTCAGTAAAATTGAGCCCTGGCTTTATCTTTCTCCGTTTCTGATTTTCATAATCATCTTTACTCTTTATCCGGTAATCAACGTTTTTACTATTTCCTTTAAAGAAAACTACAGCTATCTGAAAGGAACTTTTAAAGCCTTTAATTTTGAAAATTATAAATATGTTTTAACTGATGACAAATTTATTTCAGGCTTAAAGAATACAGCTCTTTATGTTTTATTTGTCGTTCCAATCAGTACTGCTATATCACTTTTTTTTGCAAATCTCTTAAATAAAAAAGTAAAGGGAAGTGCAGTTTTTCAAACAGCCTTCTTTCTGCCTATGGTAACTTCTGTAACTGCGGTCGGCCTTATCTGGCGACTGATGTATAACCAGCAGTACGGAATTATCAACTGGGTGCTTTCAAAATTCGGAATTGAAAAAATCGGGTGGGTAACTGAATCAAAGTGGTCGCTGCTTGCCCTTATCATATTTGGAGTCTGGAATATTCTCCCGTTCACAATTATCATTCTGCTTTCGGGAATGCAGAACATCAATGAAATGTATTATACAGTTGCGCGTGTAGACGGTGCAAAGCCTATGCGGATTTTCTTTAAAATTACAGTTCCACTTTTGTCTCCGACAATCTTCCTTGTGTGCATTGTTAATACAATCACCTGCTTTAAGGTTTTCAGTGAGCTGTATCCGCTGTTCTATGGAAAACCGGGACCTTATTACAATCTCTACACAGTTGTTTATTATATCAGATATGCAATGATGGAAAAGAGAAAGTATGGTTATGCCGCCGCTGCAGCCGTAATTCTTTTCCTCTGTATTTTCGTAGTAACAATGCTTGAGCTCCATCTCAAAAAACGAATGGGAAGGAAGGGACTGAAATGAAAAAAAAGCTGTCATTGTCGGGCTTGACCCGAAGATCTTTCGCAAAAATCCCTGTTTACTTCTTTTTAATCCTCGGCTCCATCATAATGGTGTTCCCGTTCATCTGGATGATACTCACATCGTTCAAAACACATGCAGAAGCAATCATGTTTCCGCCGAAATTCTTTCCGGCAAATTTTTCTTTTGTAAATTATCGCGAAGCCTTTTCAATGGCTCCGTTTGGAAAATATTTTATAAACTCAGTAATTGTAATGGTGCTTTCAGTTCTCACAACAACAACCACAACAATTCTCGCATCATTTGCTTTTTCAAAACTGAAATTCCCGGGCCGCAGCCTTATCTTTTCAATTCTGCTAAGCCTTATGATGATTCCTTTTGAAATGTTAATCATCACAAATTATACTACAATCGTAAAAATCAAATTGTACAATACAATACCTGCTCTGGTAATGCCTTTTATCGCAAGCATCTTTTATACATACATTCTCAAAAACTTTTTTGATACTATTTCAGACAATCTTTATTATTCTGCAAGAATAGACGGTGCTTCAAACTGGCTTTACCTATGGCGTATCATGGTTCCGATTGCAAAACCATCTCTTTTTACTATTATATTGCTTAACGCATTGTCTTCATGGAACAGCTTTATGTGGCCTCTTTATGTAACCTCGGATGCAAAGAGCCGAACATTGCCATATGGTCTTCAGGTTTTCACTACAGAAGCTGCCAGCTATTCTGAATATCTTATGGCTGCTTCAACTATCGTTGTTCTCCCAATGATTATACTTTTCATTCTTACAAGAAAGTATATTGTAAACGGCGTAAGCAGCGGTGGTCTTAAAGGTTAGGCTAATAAATTTTTCTTATATTTAAATTTCAACTTTAAAAATCTACCTGTGTATTGTAAACTATATATGGGTGGATTTTTATGAATAAAAAAACTATATGTACATCAATGGGCATATTATGCTTTTTGATGGCATCCTGCTCTAAAATTCCAGAAATGACACTGGAAGAAATAGAATTACATTCCCAGAATCTAAATGCTGAACTAATACAAAAAACACTTAGCAAACCCTGGACTGGACAGGAATTTAAAGCCGGAAATGTCGGTGGCATCTGGTATGACACAATCTTATCTGATCCAAAAACTTTTAATCAGGTAATTGCTGAACGCGACGGTACAAGTGCTTCTATTGTAAGTATGACACTGGAATATCTTAGCGATTACGACATGACAACCCGCGAATGGAAGCCTAGAGCTGCTTATTATCAAATAATAACCGACGAAGAAGCAAATACCCTTACAGTTCGTTTTACAATCCGAGACGATTTTTATTGGACCTGGTATGGCTCAGATAAAAAGATCCCTGTAACTTCAGATGATTTTGTTTTCTGGTATAACGAAATCGATGGAGATCCAGATATGGGGTCTAATGGCTACGGCTCACAATGGATTTTGATGGAAGATGGTACAGAAGCCCATATCGACTGTAAAAAAATCGATGACAAGACTTTTGAATTTATCTATCCTAGAATAGTTGCAGATCCTATGCTCTCAACTAATATGAAACTTTGTCCTTCATTTATATTTAAGCCTGCAAAAGAGAAAAATGGGGCTGAGGGAATAAAGGCTTTGTTCAGTATTGATAAGGATCCAAAAGAAATACCTTCCTGCGGAATGTGGTATATCACAGAATACATTCCAGCCCAGAGACTTGTATTTACCCGAAATCCAAATTACTGGGATAAAGATTCTAATGGGAATTCAATCCCATATCCTGAACAGAGAATTTATCAGATTGTAGGGGATACAAATACAGATTATCTTCTTTTCAAACAAGGACAAACAGAAGTTTACAGTCCGACACCAGAACAGGTAGAAGACCTTGTTGCAAATCAGAAAGAGGACTATACGGTTTTCAATGCAGATGGTTCTATGGGGTCTTCAATGTGGAGCTTTAATCAGAATCCTCAGAACAAAGACAAGCCATATTATAACTGGTTTACCAAAAAGGAATTCCGACAGGCAATGAGCTGTCTTTTCAATCGCGATAGGGTTGCCCTGCAGACTTACCGTGGTCTTGCAGAAGCTAAGTATGATTTTTTCCCGGAAGTAAATCCATACTTTAATCCTGATATCACATTAAAATATAAGTACAATCCAAAGCAGGCAGAAGAACTACTTCAATCAATCGGCTTTGTGAAAAAAGATGGCCACTATTATGACGACAAAGGAAATAAGATTGAGTTTGACCTTTTAATTTCAAGCGGTGGAACTACCGCAAATGATATGGCTCAGATTATTACAGATGAATGCAGTAAGGTTGGAATAACGATTAATGTCCGACAGGTAGATTTTCAGAAGCAGGTTGAAATGCTTACTTCAACTTATGACTGGCAGTCTATTTTTATCGGTCTTGGCAAAAATCTCTTTCCTTCACAGGGATCTAATGTATGGCCGAGTTATGGAAACTTACACTTATGGTATCCCCTGCAGGAAACACCGGCAACAGATTGGGAAGCCCGTGTTGATTACCTTTATAACGAAGGCAGTTTTACAATTGACCATGACAAGGCAAAAGCAATCTGGGATGAGTATCAGGAAATCCTTCTTGAACAATGTCCTGTAATCTATCTTATGCGTTCAAAATCTTTCTTTGCAATCCGTAATAAATGGGATCTGACAAATGTCTATTATGATAATAGAAACAGTGCTCTTATAGACAATGTTTATTTGAAGGAAGGAAGATAATGAATAAAATAAAACTCTTTTATTTAAAATTAAAAGCGACAGTTACTGCACCGCAAAAAGCTTTTAAGGCAAAAGCACCTCTTGCTTCCTTTATAACCGGAAGAATTATTACAATGATTTTTCTTCTTTTTCTATTAGGCTTTGCGCTCTTTGGTTTAATGGAACTTGCTCCTGGAGATATTGTTGACCAGATGATGACGCAGCAGCTTCTTACGAGCACAGAAAGTCAGGGTGGAAAAAATGCAGTGAACTCACTTGGTGGCTCACAAGATAAAAACTTTACCACCGAACAAATGGACGCTTTGCGTGCCGAGCTTGGACTCGATAAACCTTTTTACGTTCAGTACTTCAAGTGGCTTAAGCGCGTTATTGTAAACCACGACCTTGGAACCAGCCTCATATCTAAGGCTCCGGTCAGCTTTTTAATACGGAGCCGCTTGTGGAACTCGGTATTACTGAATCTTATTTCCCTTGTTTTTATAACCACGTTCTCTTTTTTACTCGGAGTCTTTTTCTCCAGCAAGGCCGGAACACGGCTGGATGTAGGCGCAACCTTCTTTGCGCTTTTCTTCCATGCCTTCCCGGGAATCCTTCTTTTGATTCTGTTGCAGCTTTTTGCTTCAATCACAAATCTTTTCCCGGTGACCGCATATCCTGATTTTCCTTTTAAAGATGCGCCAATGAAATTTACATTCAGTTACGCTCATCATGTTTTCCTACCTCTGCTTGCGTCTTTCCTCGGCGGACTTGGCGGCACAATGCGAATGATCCGCGCAACAATGCTGGACCAGATGGGAATGCCTTATATCTTTGCTCTGCGTTCCCGCGGCATCAGCGAAAAAAGAGTTTACCTTAATCACGCCTTCCGTAATACCCTGAATCCATACATCACAGGAAGTGCAAACCTTCTTGCAGGACTTTTCTCAGGCTCGCTCGTTCTTGAAATCATCTTTGCTTATCCTGGAATCGGCCGCCTTATGTACGACGCAGTTCTTCAGGAAGACATAAATCTTGTTCTTGCAAACAGCATGTTTATTTCGGCACTCGTGCTTGTCGGCATGGTAATCAGTGATATTCTGCTTGCCATTGTAGATCCTAGAATCAGATTCGGAAACGAGTAAAGGAGTAGGGAACAAATGAAAAAATTAGCACAGTACATTAAGACAAGACCTCTCGCATTGACCTCCCTGATTTTCCTCGCCCTCGTTTATCTTGTAATGATTTTTGCAGAGTTCTTTGCACCTTACCAGCCGACACAGACCTTTGAAAATAACACATACCATCCGGCAAATCTTCAGCTGACAAGTCACGGCATCAAAGTTCGCGAGTGCCGCACCATCAGTAAAATCAACTGGAAGTACGCCCGCGTAAAAGACGAAGGCTACACCCACGACTTCATACTTTTTGCTAAGGGCTACGAATATAAACTTCTCGGCTTTATCCCATGCGACCGCCATCTCTTTGGAACAAAGGACCAGGCTTACCCGGCATATCTTCTTGGCGCCGACCATCTTGGCCGCGACCTTTTCAGCCGCATCATTTACGGAAGCCGCATCTCCCTTACAATCGGTTTTGTCGCCACCGCAATCGCCATGGTGCTTGCAATAATCTTCGGCGGCATCTCCGGTTACTTCGGCGGAAAAACCGACTGGTTCATAATGCGCTTCGCCGAGTTCTTTATGCTCATCCCAAGCCTATACTTTATCCTTTTCCTGCGCTCGCTCTTAAACAGCCGCATGGATTCAGGAACCTCATACATGATAATCACGCTGATTCTTTCGCTGGTCGGCTGGCCGGGTAGTGCAAGAACCATACGCGGAATTGTACACTCCGTAAAACGCGAAGAGTTTATTCTCAACACCAAACTCGAAGGCGTTCCGTCCCTCGTCGTAATTTTCGGGCACATCATTCCGCAGATTACAAGTCTTTTGATTGTAAGCATAACGCTGAGTGTTCCGGGCTTTATCATGAGCGAAACAACACTTTCATATCTTGGCCTTGGTATCAGTGATCCTGCCGTGAGCTGGGGCTCACTTATCAACCGCGATATTTCAACTCTCTCAAATCTCAGAAACTTCCCGTGGCTTTTGTATCCGGTTCTCATGCTGCTGCTTGTGACTCTTGCCTTCAATTTTGTCGGTGATGCGCTCCGAGATTTCTATGACCCGTACAGCGCTGTTTTCAAAAGATTTAAAAAGGGGAAGGGGGAAGTCTCCCCCCGCTCTAATCGAGAATCCGTTAAAAACCGAGCTGCGGCAGCGGGTCGGTTTAGGATTTTCCACCAAATTGCGCACATCCGGGCTATGCCCGGATGTACCCCTTCTCCTAAGGGCTCCGCCCTTAAGAACCCGCCGTCACCGGAAGACAGTATCCTCTCTGTCCAGGACCTTCACGTTACCTTCCACGTACTCCGCGGAACAGAGTGGACACCATTCGAAGCTGCCCGCGGCGTTTCCTTTGATGTAAAAAAAGGCGAAATCCTCGGACTCGTCGGCGAATCAGGAAGCGGTAAGTCTGTTTCAACAACAGCCATACCGGGACTCCTTCCACAGAATGCAGAATGCACCGGCCACATTTATTACAATGGAGTTGACCTTCTTTCACTCTCACAAAAAGAACTCCGTGAATACCGCGGCAAAAAGATAGCCCTTATTTTCCAGGAGCCGGGCCGTTCTTATGATCCTCTTCAGAATGTAGGAAGCATCTTCTTTGAAACATTCAGAATCCTCGAACCAGAGATTACCCGCGAGGCTGCTGACAAAAAAACAATCGAACTTCTCACACAGGTTGGAATCCCTGAACCGGATAAGCGCCTCAAATCATATCCTCATCAGTTTTCTGGCGGCCAGCTTCAACGAATCGGAATTGCACTTGCACTTGCCCAGAATTGTGAACTCTTAATTGCCGACGAGCCTACAACCGCGCTCGACGTAACAATTCAGGCACAGATTATTTCACTCCTTTTGAAGCTGCAGAAAAAACGAAATCTTTCAATCATCTTCATCAGCCACAATATCAATCTTGTTGCCCAGATTTCAGACAGAATTGCCGTAATGTATCAGGGCCAGATTATTGAAACAGGAAGTCCGGACGAGGTTATCAAAAATCCTCAGCACGAATACACACAAAAGCTTGTTTCATCGCTCATTGAATTTGGAACTCATTACACAGACAAGAAAGGAGGGCAGAACTAATGGCAAACGAAAATATCATCGAAGTAAATAACCTTTCAAAAACCTTCAATCTGGAAGCAGGCTTTTTTGCAAAAAACAAGCAGAATGTTTATGCCGTAAATGACGTAAGCTTTGCAATTAAACGCGGAACAACTTACGGACTCGCCGGTGAGTCAGGCTGCGGAAAAACCACAACCGCAAGACTTTTAATCCAGCTTTATAAACAGACAAGCGGCTCAATAAAATATTTTGACGCCGAAGAAAAACTCCCACAGGAAGTTGAAGCCTACAAAAAAAATCAGCTCCGCCTTTACCGCGAAAAAGTAAAATACATTTTCCAGGACCCGGCCCGCTCGCTTAATCCAAGACTCAGTATTTACAACGTACTTACAACAGGTCTTAAATATTCTTCCTTGTGGCAGGGAAAGGTCGCCGCACGTGAGCTTGCAGAAAAAATAATCACAGAGGTAGGCCTTTCAGCAGAAGACCTCGAACGTCGTCCCGCAGAGTTCAGCGGTGGCCAGAGACAGCGCATTTCAATTGCCCGCGGTCTCATCATGAATCCATCACTTCTTGTATGCGACGAAGTAGTTTCTGCTCTGGACGTTTCAATTCAGGGACAGGTTTTAAACTTACTGCAGGATCTCCGCCAGACCAGAAATCTCAGCTATCTTTTTATCACCCATGATCTCAAGGTAGCCTGTTATTTCTGTGACACAATTGGAGTAATGTATCGGGGCTACATGGTAGAAGAAGCCCCGGCCGCTGATCTTTATAAAACTGCAATTCATCCTTACACAAAACTTCTTTTCGAAGGTGCACAGGGAGTTCTCAACAATTCAAATCAGGAAGTAAAGACAACATTGCAGCAGGAAAACTGCTGTCCGTTTGCATACCGCTGTCCAAAAGCAACTGAGCGCTGTAAAAAAGAACTTCCTGAGTTTACGAAGATTTCTAAGGGACACAGAGTAAGGTGCTTTGAAGCTTAATAAGTATGTTTATTCAAGTCTTTCCTTAAGTTTTCTGATTTTCACAAAGCTCTTTATAAAAACATAAGTGTAGAGAATAAACATCAAAGTAAAGAAAGCTGTAATCACATAATCCCCCCTAGCGTTTCCAAAGTCACCATGAATTCCTTTAATAAAGTTCGGAATTACCAAACAAAGGAAAATTGTAATGAAGGGCAGGAGTCTGCGCTGCTGGATCTTCTGAAGCATCTGTAACTTTGAAGAATTATCAGAAAAAATCTCGTTGCTATTATCAGTATTATTTGCAGCAAGTGGTTTTCTAAAAATTGAAAAGCCGTTTACCGACCACAGGAATTCCCAGCCGTTATCAGCAAACATCTGACGATACTCAGGATTCTTTGAGCCGTTCTCATTTGTAAAATCAATTCTGTATGTCATATCTTCCGGTTCACATTTTTCAAACTTGTATAAACCAGGAAGCTTAAAGCTTACAACCTTCCAGCCGTTCTTGTGCTGTTTTTCAAGAAAAGCCTGTTCTTCTTCATATTCAAAAAGTGTATAAAATCTAAAAAGTGTCTTTGTGTTTTTCATTTTATTTTCCTCCAATATTTCTATAAAGTCTTTTGATTCGTTCTATTTCCAGCTGAAGAACTTCCTGGCCAACTGAAGAGATTTTGTAAAGCTTTCGTTTTTCTTCTTCACGAACGAATTCAATCAATCCATCCTTTTCCATTTTCCCCAAAGTTCCGTACATCGTGCCCGGTCCAATGTCTACCTGGCCTTCTGTCATCTGTTTTACCTTTTGAGTTATATTGTATCCATGCATTTCTTCCTGAAGGCAAAACAAAATGTAAAACCCGGTTTCTGTCATCGGAACATAGACACGTTTAATTCTTGCATCCATGGCCACCTCTCCAAGTATTGTATTTCGATATATCGCACCTCGCTATAACGAAGTTAGATATAATATATCGCAGTGTGATATATGTGTCAAGATTTTTTTGAAATTTTGGAGAGAAGTTATTAATTCCACTTTCAAGGGTTAAAAAAGAATAGCGCGGGATCCCCACGCCATCTCGGTGGACCGAGATCTTTCGACCAGCCCAATAATTATTATAATTATATCATTGGAAATATCAAGGAATTTAATTAAAACTAATAACGCATAGTAACTACAAAAGAAGGTAAAAAACGAATGAGAAAAAGACTCTAATTCTTTGGCTGTGAGATTGAAGAAGTTGAAGAAAGATGAATAGATTATCATGATTTTGATTAAAGTTTTTATATATATTTTCTTTGATAAACTGTGATATTTTATGTCCCAAAAACCTAAAGTGTGCTATAATATTTTATTATTATGCAAGTAGATTACAGTAGGCTTTGGACACGTCTTAAAGACAAAGAAATTAAAAATAAAACTGACCTCATCCCGATGGCTGGGATTTCTACGAACATTTTAGCTAAACTCAATAAAGACGAATATATCTCTATGGATAATCTCCATAAAATATGTACTGTTATGGACTGTGATATTGGAGATATTGCGACTTTTAATGAAAAAATAATACAGTGACGTTTTTTGGCACTTATGATTGGTAACATGATTTGAGGAAAAAAAGAACTTTCTGAAGAAGAAAAGGAAATCAAATCAAAGCGTAAACTTATTCAAGAAAAACTTATTAAGTTTGCAACACGTATTCCTGTATTTATGTATTTGAGTGATTACCGTGAATACTCTTTGAAAGATGTTATTCAGCAGCTGCAACCAGCTTTGTTTAAGAAGGTAACGGGTTTAACTGTAAAAGATTTTAATCTTCTGGTTAGTTTGAATGTATTTAATGAAGCTTTGATGAATGATGCCGTTTATAAGTTCAAACGTTACGAGGATGGAAGCCTTGTTAATACTGGTATTAACAGACATGAAGGTGAAAAAGTTGGTTTGTATAATACTGTATTAACTGCTGAAGATTATGAACTTTTGGCTAAGCAGCAACAGGAAAGTATGAGAAATTAATTAAGAGGCAATAAGAAAAATAATGAAAAGTTATGATTTAAAACCAACAAATGAAAATATATTAGAAACATTAAAAAATGATCGTATTAGAAGACGTCTTTATTTAATTAATTTTTTGAAATTTCTTGATATTGTTAATACAAATGCAACAATTTCCTTAGATGGTGAATGGGGATCTGGAAAAACATTTTTTATTAAACAAATTATTTATGTATTATTAAATACAAATATATTTATAGAAAATGAAAATATGGAAGCAAATAGAGAAGAACTCGAAAAATATCTTGGTAAAGATATAATGTATGATAGAACATTTCTTCCAGTATATTACAATGCTTGGAAAAATGATAATTTGATGGATCCTTTATTATCTGTTATTAGAGAAATTATAAACTCATATTCATCAACAAAGAAATTTACCGGTAATACTGATGTAATATCAGGAATTAAAAGTATTGCAAAAGATATAATTAGTTCATTTGAATTACATATACCATTACCTAATAAAGAAAACCCTGCTAATCCTGGTTCTATTGATATTTCTGGCGAAAACTTATCAAATGTTATTGATTCTTTAGACCACCTTAAAAAGAAAAACTATTTAGAACAACTTGAAGAAGAAGATGTTTTACAAGAAAAAATTAATCAATTATTTAATCAAATATGTGAAGAGAAAGGTGATAGAATCATAGTCTTTATTGATGAATTAGATAGATGTAAACCAACGTTTGCAATCAATTTACTTGAAAGAATTAAGCATTATTTTGATAACGAAAAAATTACATTTGTATTTTCAACTAATATTATAGAATTGCAAAATACTATTAAGAATTATTATGGAAATAATTTTGATGCTGAAAACTATTTAGATAAATTTTTTAATTTTAGATTTCAGCTTCCTACAATAGATATAAATGAATATTTGCAATTTTTAGGAGAAACACTTAACACTTCATATGAATCTACCCAATTATTATTTATTATGGAACATTTTAAATTTTCAATGAGAAATATTAATCATTATCTACAGACCTATGATATTGTATCAAGATTATTTAAATCATATAACAATATTACTTCAGATTATGGATTACAATTTTGTTCTGATTGTATTATTCCAATTCTTGTTTATTTATATCTCTTTGATAAAAAACGTTATAAGAATTTTTTAATGGGTAACGAAGAAGAATTTTTCATAAGTCTTATGTTATGTAAAATAAATGATACATATATTAAAGATTTTGTTTTTCTTACTTCATCATTGTCCGGCTCAGAAACTAGAGAAAAAGGTAGCCTAAGGGCTATTTACAATCTAATTTTTTCACAAGAAAATTATGATACCTTTTTTGCAAAGGCAATATCTACAAAATACAAATTTGTACCAAAAATAAAAAATATATTGGAATCATGTATGTCTTGTTTATTTGATGTCTCTTTATTTAATTAAATATATATTGAAATATTTAATAATAGCAAAAGTAAATTGTGCAAGATATTGAAGAGAAATTAGAGATAAATGAACAAGCGAATAATATAAGAAATTAATTATTTTTTTATATCAGTACTGCAAGCACTATATACAAAATCACTTTGTTCGATTTCATAATAATCCAATAATTGAGAAATTATTTTTATCAATTTTGGAGAATTATAATTATGACTGATATATATTTCTGTACCTTCAATCTGCGTATCTTCGTTTACTTGATTTCTATCATATGAAAAGCTTGCATATTTACCTTCAACAAGATGTACATTTTCTTTTGCGAGTGTTTCTATAATTGTGCTGTCTAAATCATATAAACGTTTACTCAGCGAAATAAGCATTGAAGCGAAAGAATTACAATTAACTTTTTCACCTTGTAAAATATAATAATCAGGACGCTTATATTCAGCATTATCTGGATTATCACAACTATATTCTTTATAGCCAGGAGAATCAAAAGATATCTTGTTTTTTGGATTCTCAATTGGAAATAATTGTAAAATCATATCAGCAAGAATATTTGCTCTATTAAGAATAGTATTAATATTCCATTCTTTACAATCATTTACATCTTTATAAAGAACAACAACTTTAGTATTTTTACTATCCAATAATTCAAGCTTCTCTGTAAAAGGGCGATCTCCCAATTCACTGTTATAACCAGTTAATGTTAAATTGCCTAATGTGTGTTGATATTTTTCTTTATCGAACTCCCAGTTTGAACCAAGCATCTTTTGCCATTCTTCAGAAAGATTTTTGTTTTGTGGTAAAATGTGTTCGATAGTAAGATTACCAGTTTCGATTTCTAACGATTCTTTTCCTTGATTTTCAATACTAGAAAGTAAATATTTACATAATGCATTTTTACGATAAAGATTATTATCAATTAATGCCTGCTTAAATATTGTATCATTTCTAATCGCATCGTTTGTAGACAATTGCAACATAAATGAAACTATAGAATCATAGTAATTTTCTTTATTTGCAGCATTTGAAAAAATACGGGTATATAATGTTTTATATAAACCGCGTAAAGAATTAGAAGCTACATCACAAATTAAACGACGGATGCTATAACTTAATAAGAATGATAATACTTTATCCAGTTCTTCTTCTGTAATAACCTTATTTTCAAAATCATCAAAAACACTAAAGAGAAATAAATATACAGTTGTTTGTTTAAGATTTCTCAAACCATCTAAAGCTTTATTTGTATATTCATTATATTTATTTTTATCACCATAAAGGAATACATGATAAATTTTAGCATAATGAAATAATTCCTGAAGCATAGATTCATTTGTATAATTATTATCTCTAAATACTTTTTTAAAATATTCATATGCAGTTGATTCTTTAGCAAAACCATCAATTTTAAGATTCAAATAATCCTGAAAGAAATTTGGCATTTGTTTTTTATCAATTAAATTTTCAATTTCCAACCAATAATCTTTATATAATTTTTCTTGATTTACATCTGTCATTAAAACAAAATTTCGAATTTTATCAGAAAGATTTAACGGAACTCCGGTAGAATTAATTCTTTCAAAAATTTCTTGGGCATTATCATCTGCACCTAATTTAATCTTTGCACATAATAATTTTTCAAGACCTTTATAAATTTCTTTTACAGTAAGTCCTTTTGCTTGTTCTTCCTTTATAAGTTTTGTAAATAATTCGTAATTTATCCAAATACCTGTTGATTTATCAACTTTGTCATATTTTTCTTCCATAAGCAAATAAAGTTGATTGTTATCACTTTCAACAGGTTTCAATTTTAATTTACTTTGTTGGGTAACATCATAAGTATCAAATTTATCTACATTATAAAGAGCTTCATCTATTAATTCTTTTGTACCAGCTGTTTCAGCTAAATCTCTCATTGCCTTCAAAAGAAGATAGACAGTAGTAATTCTTTGCTGACCATCAATTAAAACATAATAAACAATATTATGTTCTTCTTTTAAATAAGCATAAACTACAGAGCCACAAAAATGTGTTTTATCTCTTTTATACGCTTGAACAATATCCTGAAAAAGTTTTATACATTGTTCTGAAGACCATTCATAATTTCTTTGATAAACAGGAATTGTATATTGTTTTTTATTTGGTTCTATAAAATCATTAATAATGCGGCCAGGTTCAATTTCCATTTTTTTTAACACCTTAAAATATTAAATTTTAATAATTAAATTATATCATAAATTTATAATTATTGGTGAAAAATCAGTTTTATCAAATATTATACTATGAAAATATTTCCCAATAGTTAAAAACTATTAACCAAGGGGTAAAACATATTAACCGTCAGGAAATACATTATGGGCTTACACTTAAGCCATGATGATTCAGGGAAAGAGCTGCACACTGACTGTGGCGAAAGACGGTGAATATTATCCATTACCATACAGCGAGGAAACTGTACGACAAGCGTCGAAAGGCTACGCTCTGCCTGGCGTAATTGGCATAAGGAACAGAGAGAAATTACCTGCATCTGATGAGAAAATCGGTAATTCCAATTTTTCTTCAAACGTTTCAAAGTCTATATCATTGATGATTTTTTATATTTAATACAGTATAATTACATAGATGGCTGAGAAGAATCCATATGAATTAGATTTTGAAAAATATATTCGCAATACAGAACCTGCTAAGAAAGATAAAACCTATGCATGGACAACGGCTATAGGTTTACAGCAGGTGGATGGGCTTACTCCATCAAAATATCTTTTTGATACTGCAAAACGAAATATTGAAGGTGAAATCACCTTTGATGAAGCAAAATCGCTTATAGATACTTATTATGAATCTAAAACAGAACGGCTCGATACTTCCGAAGAACGGACGGAAGAGGCTGATAAAGTTGCTTCCCGAATTGCACAAATAATAAGTGAAAACTCATTCAATTTTTCTCCTTCTCATTTAATTGCAATACATGGAAGATTGTTTGAAGGAATCTTTAAGTTTGCAGGAAAGCTCAGAGATTACGATATTTCAAAGCATGAATGGGTTTTAAATGGCGATACTGTTATGTATGGTGCAGCATTTGAATTAAAGATGGCACTGGATTATGACTTTGAGCAGGAAAGAAACTTTAATTACAAGAATTTGAGTATAGAAGAAATTGTAAAACATATTACCTTCTTTGTTTCTCGTCTCTGGCAGATTCACGCTTTTGGAGAAGGAAACACAAGAACAACGGCTGTATTTACAATCAAATATCTTCGCTCACTTGGATTTAATGTAAATAATGATATCTTTGCTGAAAATTCCTGGTATTTTAGAAATGCTTTGGTACGTGCAAATTACAACAATCTGCAGAAGGGAATACAGGAAAATCCAGAGTTTCTTGAACGATTCTTCCGAAATCTGTTGATGGGAGAGCATAATGAGCTTAAAAACAGATACTGTCATATAAAGTATTCTAAACAGGCTGAAAAGAAAGTTACTCAAAAGGTTACTGTAAACGTTACTGTAAAATTCACTGCAAATCAGAAAAAAATTCTTGAAGAAATAAAGAAGAATCAATTTGTAACGCAGGAGGAGCTTGCTGAGATTATTGGAATTACAAGAAAAAGTATAAATGAAAACATGAAGAAACTGCAAAGTATGAATATTATTGAAAGGATAGGTGCTGATAAAAACGGTTATTGGAAAATCAGTGAACTTTAGAGTCTTAATGTGAAAGACGGAATAAATAAATGTAGAAGTCATTTTTGAAGAATCAGAATTAGAAGAAAGTTCAGTGGTTCGGAATTTCCGAATTTACTTCAATCTTGAAACATCTATTAATGCATTTTAAGTAAAATTGCGTTATAGTTAATAATGACAGAACTTAAAAACGTCTTAAATGAATATCTTTTATCTTTCTCAAGGAGTTCAGTATGAATAAAAAATTGTGGAAATTACTTTGGTTTGGTGTGCCTCTTACAAAAGTGGTGTATGCATTTCTTGCGTATTCTAACCGTAAAGAAATTGATAATTCTTTTCAGATGGTCAGTCTCTTGATTTTAATTATTGGACTTATAACCTGTACTTTGAGTATTCTTTTATCCAGAAAAATCTATCAGAAAAGCTTTTATGAAAACAAACTTGTAAAAAGTTTCATTGGAAGCACAAAGAATGCGGATGATTCAGCTTCTGTTTTTGTCCTTTTTACTATGCTAATTGGTCTTGCAGAAACTGCAGCTTTATTTGCTTTTGTTCAATATATTCTTACTGGAAACTTAATTGTTGGCTGTATTTTATATGCTTTCAGCCTGACTGCCTGGGCTTTTAATTATCCTTCTGATATGAAAGAAGATGAATAGTGATACGCAGTGAGCAAACTGCCCGGGGGTTTTAGGGGGCAGAGCCCCCTAGGAGAAGGGGTAGCGGAAAACGCCGCAGGCGGTTGGAGCGAGGGGAAGGCTTTCCCCTTATAATTGAATTTTACTCATTTTTTCTATATAATGATTTAATTATTTTCGATTTATTCAGGGGAAAAAATGAACAGACGACTTATCACAGCAGCTTTACCATACGTAAATAATATTCCACATCTGGGAAATATCATTCAGTCTCTTTCGGGAGATGTTTTTGCACGATTCTGTCGTAACCGCGGGTATGATACTCTTTACATTTGCGGTGTTGATGAATACGGTACTGCAACTGAAACTAAGGCGCTTGAGGAGAAGACTGAGCCTCGCGCGCTGTGTGATCACTACTATGGCGAGCACACAAAAATCTATGAATGGTTCCACATCAATTTTGATAAATTCGGACGCACTTCGAACGAGCAGTGTACTGAAATTACACAGGCTCTTTTTAATGATCTGGACAAGGCCGGCCTGATTCACGAGCATGTAAACAAGCAGCTTTTCTGTCCTCACTGTAATATGTTCCTTGCTGACCGCTATGTTGACGGAACTTGTCCTAAGTGCGGTTATGAAAAGGCTCGCGGTGACCAGTGTGATAAATGTGGTTCGCTGCTTGATCCTATCGAACTTAAAGAGCCTCGCTGCCACACCTGTGGTTCAACTCCTGAGGTTCGTGAAACAAAGCATTTGTATATTGACCTTCCTGCTATGAGCGAAAAACTCAATGCATGGATGGATAAAGCTAGTGTTGAAGGACGCTGGTCTGATAATGCTATCAATATGACTAAGGCATGGATCCGCGACGGTCTTCAGGAACGTGCTATTACCCGTGACCTTAAGTGGGGTATTCCGGTTCCAAAGGCTGGTTATGAAAATAAGGTATTCTATGTCTGGTTCAATGCGCCAATCGGATATCTTTCCATAACAAAGCAGTTGGCTGATGAGCTTGTAAAGGCTGGTAAACAGAGTTTTGACTGGAAGAGCTGGTGGCTGCCTTCGGAGTCCGAAGAGGCTAAGGGTAAGGAAAAGGTTGATTTATTCCAGTTTATCGGCAAGGACAATATTCCGTTCCACACTGTTGTATTCCCTTGTACTATGCTCGGTTCTCCTCACGACTGGACTAAGCTTCACCACATGTCTTCTACTGAGTTCCTTAATTATGAGGATGGAAAGTTCTCTAAGAGTCTGGGAATTGGTGTATTTGGTTCTGATGCTATTGAGAGCGGAATTCCTGCTGATGCATGGCGTTTCTATATTTTCTATAACCGCCCTGAAAAGCAGGACTACCAGTTTACCTGGAAAGACTTTATGGAAAAACTCAACGGCGAGCTGATTGGTAACTTGGGTAACCTTGTAAACCGCACTCTGCTGTTTGTTACAAAATATTATGATGGAAAGATTCCTGACGCTCCTGTTGATGAAGAGCTCTGGAAGCAGGTTCGCGAGCTTGAGGCTAAGGCAACTGAAAGTCTCGAGTGGGCTGATCTGAAAGATGCATTCCACACTATGTTTGACATTGCTGATATCTGTAATAAGAAGTTCCAGGCAACTGAGCCTTGGAAGGCACGTACAGAAAACCCTAGCGTTGCTGAAAGCCTTATCCATAACCTCTGTTATGTTATTAAGGATTTGATGATTATGATGAATCCTTATATGCCTCAGTACACTCAGAAGATTATGAGTTACTTCGGCAAGTCTATTCAGGAAAGCAAGGTTGGAATGGAAACAAAGCCTGGTTATACATGGGCTGATTTAGGAGTGACTGAAGGTTTGAGCATCGTTGGTCCAACTGAAGTTTACTTTAAGCCAATGGATCAGAAGACTATGCTTGCATTCCGTGAGAAGTTTGGCGGTAAGCAGAATAAGGATGCCGCAAAGGGCGAGGGCAAAAAAGAAAAGAAAGCTGATAAGAAGAAGGCTGAGCCGGTTGTACTTCCTGTTGACCAGCAGGCTGATTTCTTCAACAAGAATATTGAATTGACTGTTGCAAAGATTGTTGATGTAAAGCCTAATCCGGAAGGAGAAAAGCTTTATATTGAAACTCTTGATGATGGAAGCGGAACTCCTAGAACTATTCAGTCGGGCCTCCGCATGTACCTCAAAGAGAGTGACCTTCTTGGTAAGCATGTAATTATTGCTGCTAACCTTGCACCTCGTACAATGCGTGGTGTTGAAAGCCGCGGTATGCTTCTGGCTGGTGACTATAAAGATGCTGATGGCAAGGACTGCGTAGAAGTTCTTGATGCCAGCTGGGCAGCTCCTGGAACTAAGGTTGTTCTTGAGGGCGCTGATGTAAATGCTACAAAGAAAGAGCAGATTACAGGCGATGAGTTCTTTGCAGTTCAGATTGCAGCTAAAGACGGCGTAGTTCAGATTGCCGGAAAGAAGCTGCTTGCTGATGGAAAAGAAATTAAGACTGAGAAAGCACTTAATAGTGAAATTGGGTAAAATCCGTCATCCCGACCCTGAACTTGTTTCAGGGTCGGGATCTATTAAATAGATGCTGAAACAAGTTCAGCTTGACAAGGAAAGTATAATGAGTATTAAAGATGAAGCAATAGAATGGATTCACAGCTATTTTGAAAAGAACGGCAATCCGCAGACTAAAGCAGTAATCGGTATTTCAGGCGGAAAGGATTCTTCTACCGTTGCAGCCCTTTGTTGTGCTGCTCTTGGTAAAGACCGTGTTATCGGTGTTATGATGCCGAACGGCGTTCAGTCTGATATTGAAGATTCTAAAAAACTCTGTGCTTTCCTTGGAATAAAAAACTACACTGTAAATATTGCTGATGCATACAACGGACTTACCCGCTCAATCAAGGATTCTCTTGGAGCAGATGAAGTACCGGCTCAGTATAGAACAAACACACCGGCACGCCTTCGCATGGCAACTCTTTACGGAATTGCCGCAATGGAAGGAAATGCCCGTGTTTCAAATAACGGTAACTTAAGCGAGCGCCTCGCAGGTTATTTTACTTTGTGGGGTGATGGGGCTGGAGACTTTGCGGCTCTTGCAAATCTTTATGTTGATGAAGTAGTGGAGCTCGGACTTTCTCTCGGGCTTCCTGAAGAACTCTGCCATAAAGCGCCTTCAGACGGAATGTCCGGAAAAACTGATGAAGATAACCTTGGCTTTACTTATGCTGATCTTCGTGCCGTTGCCGAAAGCAAAACTTCAGGCATGGATGAAGCAAAAGTTGCCGTAATCAAAAACAGAATTAACATGATGGATTTTAAGAAGAATCTTTTGAATCTTCCATGTTTTGTTCCATCGATTAGGAAATAGAATGTTCGACATTAAAATAAAACCAATCGAAAGTTCCGCCCACGAAAACGACGGAACTTTTTTACAAACTCCTTTCTGGTGCCAGTTCAAGACACGACACGGGTGGACTTACAGACGGTTTGAAGTTGAGTATACACTACCGCCGTTGAATGAAAAAAACGAAGACTGTGATAAACCGCAGCCGAGTTCTACGGTGTTTTCGACAGGCTCAACCACCGTACATTCAGAGCTCGCCGTCCTCAACCGCAGTTTCGCAAAGGGCGCATTCTCAATTGCATATATTCCTCTTTTTCCAAAACTGCCTTATGAGTGTACTTCAGAAGAATTACTCGATAAGGCTTTTGATGAGGAAGGTGATGCTTCTGTTCTTGCCGGTCAGGAAATCATAACTCCGGAAACTCAGACAATTGAGTTTGTACATTTACTCAGCGAACTTGCTGCAGCCCTTAAACCAGAGCTTCCTAAAAATACAATTGCAATCCGCTTTGATCCTGATGTTATTTTCAGCACACCTGAAGACCGAGATCTTTTCAATTACGGAATGAAAACAGTAGCTTATGCAGACCGCATCAAGCTTAAAAAGAACTCGGTAGATATCCAGCCGCCTGACAGCACACTTGTAGACCTCACTGGCACAGAAGAAGAAATCCTCGAAAAAATGCATTCTAAGTGGCGCTACAATATCCGCCTGAGCGAAAGAAAGGGCGTTACAGTAAAACGTTACTTAGGAAATGATATCAACTTGTCTGAAAAATTAGACAAGTTTTATGAACTGACAAAGATTACAAACGCCCGAGACGGCAATGCAAGCCACGCAAAGGCTTATTATTTTGATCTGATTAAATCTTCTGCAGACGAAATCAGCAAGGGCCGCGATGTACCTGTAATCAGCCTGTATATCGCAGAGCACGAAGGCGAGGAAATTGCTTCCATCATGACACTTTTCAGCCACGACGAAGCAATCTACCTTTACGGTGCAAGCAGCAACAATAAACGCAACCTCATGCCAAATCATCTTCTTCAGTGGACAGCAATGAAGGATGCAAAAGTATACGGCAGTAAATACTACGACATGTACGGAATGCCACCAGAGGGTAAGGATGAAAACCATCCTATGCACGGCCTTTACATGTTCAAAGCAAACTTCGGTGGTAAGAACATCCACCGCACCGGTAGCTGGGACGTCCCACTTAAACCTGTTTACCGCTGCTACAGCGCTGCAGAAAAACTCCGCGCCTTCTGGCATAAGAAAGTAATTAAGAAATTAAAGGGCCGCTAATATGAACTTTTACGATACAACTGATATCCCGTGCTTTGGTGTAGCCGGAAATTTCACAGGTCACCTCGAACAGGCCGGAGAAGCCTCAGACTTCAAAAACGTTAAGACGCTTGAGCAAAACGCTCCAAAGGCCATTTTTCCGACATTTTTACCGTTAAAACAGCCAAATTCGGGCTCTAACGCTTCAGTAATTCCCGATTTTCTCACAACCTTCCCATTTGACCCAAAACGCATTATTTTCCCAAAAGGCGAAGAAAGGCTTCAGATAGAACCGGAATGTGCTATCGTATTCAATGCAACATGGAACGACGATACACTCACAGAACTCAAGCCAGTAAGCTTTGGAGCTTCTAATGACTGCTCAATCCGTAAACAGGGTGCAAAGAAAATCAGCGAAAAGAAAAACTGGGGAGAGTGTACAAAAGGCTTTTCAGAAAATCAGATAGCAGCTGACGGCTTTGAAAAAGGCTGCCTTCTCGACGACTACAGAATCGCAAGTTTCCTCATCCGAAACGGCGAAGTATACGACTATGGTGAAAACTCCGCAGTCCGCGATTACAGTTACATCTACAAAAAACTCACAGACTGGATGCTCGACAAATTCAACAATCAGCAGAACGAAGGTCCTGCAGAAGATATTCACAGCTACCTTGTAGCAGCCGGCCGTCCACAGAAAATCATGGTTTCAATCGGTGCAACACGATATACCGCCTGGGGTGAATCAAACTTCCTGCAGAACGGAGACAAGGCTGTAGTTGTTGTTTATCCGGAATCAAAATACACACCGGAACAGATTCATAAAATGGCAGAGACAGGAGACTTTACAGATTCCACTGTTTCAGCATTAGTGCAGACTGTTGAACTATAGAATCTTCCGGGAAAAGCTCGCACAACCGCGCCACAGTCTTTTCCAGAACTGATTTTTGCTCATCGACAATAATACATTCACAGAAGCCTTTTTCACGCTCCTGTTTTGCAGCAAGATCATTGGTTTGATTGAGAAGACGAACTCCCGGCAGCTGAAGGATTTCTTTCATTTGGGATTCAGAAACCAACGGGAGTTTGAGGTTTAAAACATATTTATTTACATCTGCGGTGTTTTCACCCTTCGACAGACTCAGGGAACGGAAATTATGAGCCCCCTCATTCATCGTATTCACCGCAGCCATATACATAATCTCGAACAAACTCCTTTCAAGCCAGCTAGCATACGTATAACTCATACCGCTGAGTCTTGGGTTAATCTCAATGATATTCCAGTTGCCGTCATTATCTAAAATCAAATCCACCTGGGCACAGCCACGCAGTTCAAGTTTTTCAGCAAGAGAAAGCATCATCTCCCTAAGCGAATCAGGTAATTCGCACGGACCAATTTTGATGCTCTGTTTCGGGCTCGTAATTCCATACTGATTTACGCTGAAAGTGAAAGGAGGTAGCACAGTGTACTTTCCTGGCACTCCGTAAATCTCAAGTCCGTACTGACGTCCCTCAATAAACTCTTCAATCAGGCGGTTAGAATTATTTCGTTTTGAATTAAGATAACCAGCGGCTTCGCCGTAAGTATGAACAACCGTCATACCGTAAGAACTAAGCCCGGTAGTATCTTTTATAATCAGCGGAAGCTTGAGTTTTTTAATCTGCGCCATTACGCTTTCTTTATAAACATTTCTCAAAACTTCACGATTACTTCCCGCGCAGAAATACAAATCATGATCAACAAAAACAGCCTTAGGAACAGTAAAACCTAGCTGTGCCAGTAAATTATGAGTACGCCATTTATCAAAACAATTAAGCCCGCACTCAACAGAATGACACACAGTCTTCACTCCGGCAGCTTCAAGTTTTTCAGCGACAATTGCATCACTTACAGGAAGCCAGTCATAAGGAGAAATCCAGAAAGTCATTGCAATTGCCAGATCAGGTTTTAGTGATAAAACAAAATCAACAAATGAATCTGTATCAGTTTCCTGCGGCAGGTAATGGATTTGTGACTTCGTATCTCCCTCAGAACTATCAAACTCCGGCAAGAACATTCCAGGCTTCTGTGTGACACAGAAAAAATCATCATCAGAATGTACAGCACAAAAGTCCTTAAACGCCGATGTATTTGATGGCATTACGTTTATTTTAAAAGTGTCTTCATCAAATACATTTGAGTTTGTGCTGTAAAAAACTATTCGCATATTATTTCCTTAATTGATGCAATAAAAATTTTCTCTTCTTCTGCAGTAAGTACATTCTTATCGTAAAGTGCCTTTTCAAACAACTGCCCGACGAGATCTGCCGTTTTATTTTTAAACAATGCGGTATATTCAGCAGGGGCGAGAGTCTGAGTAAATTTAATGCCGTGCGACTGTCCCCAATCGATTAAACGCATGAAGTGTTTTGTGAGACGGTCAATCTCATCAATCTTTTCCTTACTGCGTTTTGATTTTTTCAGAAACTCCATCATTGATTCACGGAATTTCTTTCCTTGAACCGTGGAATATTGTTCATCTGAACCTGTACTTTTTGAAAATACATATCTGAAAAATTCCCTTATTTCCTGCCATAACTCACGAAGAAATTTTAACAGATGACCTTCTGTCCAGAATACACGGAAATGCTTAGTGAAAAATGGTTTTATGAAGAATATAAGCCCGAGAATTGAAAGCCCTGTAATTGCAAGCCATTTTATAAGCTCTGCAATAAACTCAAGAATCCAGCTTGGCCGCGAATTACGTTCCATTCTTTCCTCAGACTGAGGCTCAATTTGAAAATCAATGAAGTCAGGTAATTCAGGAATATAGCGTTCCTTTTCATGAGTTTCTTTATATTCCTGAACATAACCAATCTTTATAAGAGCATTATCAGAAGAAAGTACAGCACCTGCAGTACAGGAAATAGCAGCAATCAGTAAAACTGAACCAAAAAGTTTTCTTCCGTTTCTTACATAATCCTTAAATCCAAGAAAGGCATAAAAAATATCATTCTTAAACATGCCAAGCATAAAGCAGCACAGTAAAACATTAAGATAAAAGAATATTACAAGAAGGAGGGTAATAAATGAGAAATATCCTTCAGAAAGTTTTCCAAAAACAAGAACAACAAACATGGAAATTGAAATTGCAAACATCATAACCTGTTGTCCTTTTATTTTTTCAGTCAAGTCTATTGCAGAAAGATTGTTGTGGAATAAATACTGTTCAAGTTCTTTTCCAGCATAATCTTCACAATCATACATAAACGCATCATGAAAAATAAACAGTTCGTTAATGCCTACCTGCAGAAAATATTGAACAGTTAGAATTACAATAAGCACATATGGCGCATTTGTTTTCCCCGTTATATAACAAAGAAATAGAATTCCAAAAATATAAAATACAATAAATACAAGATGCATTGCCGACTTTATCTTTTCCAGCGCAAAAATCTGAAGTACCAGCGTAAATACAATTCCAGAACCAATAATCAAAATGTAAGTAAACCAGTCAATTAAAACCCGTTCAACTTCATAATTATTTAATACAGGAGAGAAAACACTGGTTGCCGTAAGCATCAGAGAGACTATGGTTGAGAAAACTAAAAATCTTTCAAAAATTCTGCTAAACCGACATTCCATATTTCCTCATAATACCAGTATTTACAGTATTTATATTTTCTTTATTTGCTTCAACTTTTAAGAAGTACGATTCAACTTCTCTTGGACCAATCACAAACACAAGAGTTCCAGCGGGTAACTGATGCGTAAATTTCTTTACAGGATCATATTCAACTTTACCAGGCTCCATTTTTATAACAGAAAGTAAATCCAGAATACAATCAGCCTGATTCTGACGTGGCGGTAAATACGGAAAACCAGTTCCATAAGCTGCAAAACCACAACGCTGTCTTAATACCCGGGACTTTTCAATAATGCAGGCAGCTATTTCAATTGCCTTTTCAGAATGATAGTGACGGTTATGCAAATCATAATCATCTTCTGCAAGATTCAAAAACACAAAGAACGGCGCATCAAAAGAATCTTCATATTGATTTGTATAAAGAGAATCAAACTTAGCGCTTGTACGCCAGTTAATACGCTTCTGTTCATCACCATTCTGATACTCACGGATTGAACGGCGCATAGTAATATCTTCATAGCAGGGATTATTTATTTTAAGATTTCCCTGAGGGAAGCCCGGAATTGTATTTGTAATCAGTTTAATTCTTGCAGGACGGACGGTAATTTCAATAGGAGCCGGAACTTCAACATTTATCAGAAAGAGACCAAGAGGATCACTTGTTCTGATTCTTACAGGCCCTCCATGAAAAAGACCTCTATCCTGAGAAGTAATTGTATAAACAATCTTTTTGAGTTCATGAGGACGTAAAGAAATTACGCCTTTATTGCCTTCATTAAAAATATAAAAGTAGGGTATCTCATCAAAAAAATACAGGACATGAGCTGTCAGCATTGAATAGTTTTTTATAGTTAATGATATTTCTGATTTTTCTTTACAAGCCAGTTTCAGCTCATTTGTATTTCTTTCGATTTTTATTGTACGGCTTAAAACAAGTGCATACATAAAAGAAATCAGAAATACAAACAGAACAGAAAGACATACAAACTGAAGCAGTCTGTATGGACTTACCAGGAAAAAGAGTAAACTGATAGCTGATGCAACATATATCAGAGGAGATACTTTGATCATATTTTAGACATGTGCTCTAAAGGCTGGAACAGGAACTGTTTCAATCAGTTCATTTATGATTTTATCAGCTGTATAACCTTTTAAAAGTGAATCACTGGTTAAAATAATTCGTTTTCTGAAAACAGGAAGTGCCAGAAGTTTTACGTCTTCTGGAGTTACAAAAGTACGTCCGTTAACAGCTGCATATGCCTGGCAAGCCTTATATAAAGCAATAGAACCGCGTGGAGAAACTCCGGCAGCAATTCTTAAATCATTTCTGGAAGCTTTTGTTAGAGAAATTAGATACGAAAGAACTGCATCATCAACATGAATTTCTACAGTTTCCTTCATTGCTTCAAGAATATCATTTTTAGCAACTACAGCCTTAACATTTTCTACAGGATGAATAAGACTTCTTTGAGCAGTAATAATCTCAGCTTCTTCAGCTTCGCTTGGATAGCCCATAGAAAGAGTCATCATAAAACGGTCTTTCTGAGCTTCAGGAAGCGGGAAAGTACCTTCTGATTCAACAGGATTTTCGGTAGCCAGAACAAAGAACGGCTTTTCAAGTTCATGGCGGATTCCATCAACACTTACCTGATTTTCAGCCATACATTCAAGAAGTGCAGACTGTGTACGTGGAGTTGCGCGGTTTAATTCATCAACAAGAACGATAGATGCCATTACAGGGCCGGCACGGAATTCAAAACTCTTTGAATCCGGAAGCCAGACAGAACTTCCTGTTACATCTGACGGCATAAGGTCTGGAGTACACTGAATACGCGAAAATTCAAGACCGGAAGCTTTTGCAACCGATTTGGCGAGAACAGTTTTTCCAGTACCCGGAACATCTTCAAGAAGTACATGACCACCTGCAAAAAGGCAGGCGAGTACCATATCTACAACATCAGTATTTCCTTTGAAAACCTGACATACTTCTTCTTTAATTTTATCTGAAACTTCTTTGATTTTTGACATATTTTTGATTATAACATATCGAAGAAGTCACTGCATTATAAAAAATTATTTATAAAATAAATTAAGGGATTTTCCTTGCGACAAGGGCTGCAATTCAATAGAATATCCGCAATGACAAAGGATGATTTTTTATTTCTTGTTGAAACCAAAACGCCTCATGAATTTATCTATAAAGGTAAGATTTACAACATGACATTCGATAAAGCGGCAGATGGAAGTACAATCATTGTTTTTGGACCGCTTTTTGAAGGCGAACGTTTTGATTCTGTAGGTGAGTTTCTCAACAGGGCAAAAATCGAAAATCATTTTTTTAAAGACATGCTGGATATATTCTAATGAGCCGTTCAAATCAGATAGATATGACAGAGGGCCCGATTTTCGGAAAGCTCCTCAAATTTTCAATACCACTTATTGCCTCAAGCGTCTTACAGCTGCTTTTTAACGCTGCTGATGTAGTTGTAGTAGGACGTTTTGCAGGGGATAATTCACTTGCTGCAGTAGGATCTACAGGTTCCCTCATAAATCTTCTCATAAATCTTTTTATGGGCCTTTCAGTTGGAACAAATGTTGTAGTAGCTCATTATTTTGGCGCAAAAAAACAGGATGAACTTCGTGATACAATCCACACAGCCGTTTTAGTTTCAATTTATAGTGGACTGATTCTCACCGTTGTCGGGGTACTTGGAGCAAAACCGATACTCACCTTTATGCAGGCTCCAGAAGAAGTTTTGAATCTTGCGGCGCTTTATCTGAGAATCTACTTTGGCGGAATTACAGCCACAATGGTTTATAACTTTGGAAGTGCAATTCTCCGCGCCAAAGGTGATACCCAGCGTCCACTTTATATTCTGCTTGGAGCAGGTATTCTGAACTTTGTCCTCAATCTGATTTTTGTAATTCCTCTTAAAATGGATGTCGCAGGCGTTGGACTTGCAACAGTTATATCACAGATAATTGCCGCAATTCTTGTAATTATTCTTTTGATAAAAGAACCAGATGATTTTCATTTGAATCTCAGAAAGCTCCGCATCAACCGGATGATATTTACACGCATCGTTAAAATTGGGTTGCCGGCCGGCTTTCAGGGAATCATGTTCTCTTTCTCAAATGTAATCATCCAGTCATCTGTAAATACCTTTGGTGCAACTATGATTGCAGGAAACTCAGCTGCTGTGAACCTGGAAAGTTTTATTTATACTTCAATGAATGGATTTTCTCAGGGAGCTTTAACTTTCTGTTCACAGAACATGGGAGCAGGAAAGACAGACAGAATCCGTAAAGTTGTCTGGATTTCCCAGGGCTCAATAATTGTGATTGGAGGAGTGCTTGGAGCATTATTCCTTGTGTTTGGAAAACAAATGCTTGGAATCTTCTCAAAAAGTCCCGATGTCATTTCAGCAGGAATGTCACGACTCTGGATTATCTTTACAACATATTTCCTCTGCGGAATGATGGATGGAATGGCAAACTCTATCCGCGGAATCGGCCACTCACTTATGCCGGTAATTTCCTCGCTCCTCGGGGCCTGCATCTTCCGAATCATCTGGTTATGCACCGTCTTCCTGATTCCACAGTTCCATACACCTCAGACAATCTTTATTTCATATCCAATAAGCTGGATTCTGACATTTATTGCAAATGTAATCTGGTATAACAAATATATGAAGAAACTTAAGATATAAGTTGCAGAAGTTAAGAACTCAATATAAAATTAAGATCACTCAACTGCAGGCAAACAGATTATAGCCCGTATCATGGCAGTTGCAGATGTTTTTGATGCACTGTCATCTCCACGTGTTTACAAACCCGCATTCTCCCTCGAAATATAATTCGGAAGTATAGGATAATTTTTCTAAACTGTTTTATTTTTCCTTAATTTCTGATATTATACCCAATTATGAACATGGAAGCTTTTATTCTGGGCTGCGGGGGAATGCAGCCTTTACCATATAGACATTTGACTTCGGTGCTGCTGCGCCGAGAGGGAAAC